>NZ_QSOO01000002.1:0-398970 GCF_003436255.1 Bacteroides sp. D20
AACCCATACTGAATCCCGTATTTTGCATTTACACAAAATATTTTATAGTGCCTTGATTTAAGGTTAAAAAGAGAAGGGGCGGACCGTGATGGTTCGCCCCTTCTGCTTTCTTCTTTATAAGCCCCGCCTTCCGGCAAATAACTCATCACTTATTACTTATAACTTTCTTATATCCATACACCGCATTGCTTCCCAGTTCTTCTTCGATGCGAAGCAGTTGGTTGTACTTTGCCATACGGTCTGAGCGGCTCAGCGAACCAGTCTTGATTTGTCCGCTGTTGGTAGCTACGGCTATGTCTGCGATAGTCGCATCTTCCGTTTCACCGGAACGATGGGAAGTTACGGTAGTATATCCGTGGCGGTGTGCCATTTCGATGGCATTCAGTGTTTCGGTCAGCGAACCTATCTGGTTTACTTTAATCAATATGGAGTTGGCACAGCCTTTTTCGATGCCCATTGCAAGGAAGTCCACATTGGTGACGAACAAATCGTCTCCTACCAACTGGCAACGGTTGCCGATACGGTCGGTCAGTTTTTTCCAGCCGTCCCAGTCGTTCTCGCTCATGCCGTCTTCGATAGAGTCGATGGGATACTTGTTGATTAACTCTTCCAGATAGTCAATCTGTTCGTCGGCAGTACGTTTCTTGCCTTTTTCACCTTCGAATTTGGTATAATCGTAGATGCCATCATGGTAGAACTCGGAAGAAGCGCAGTCCATGGCAATCATTACATCTTTGCCCGGTTCGTATCCGGCAGCCTTGATGGCGGCAATGATGGAGTTCAAGGCATCTTCTGTACCCTCCAGATTAGGAGCAAAACCTCCTTCATCGCCTACTGCTGTGCTGAGGCCACGGTCTTTCAGGACTTTCTTCAGTGCGTGGAACACTTCGGCACCCATACGCAAACCTTCGCGGAAGGAAGTGGCACCTACGGGGCGTATCATGAATTCCTGGAAAGCAATGGGAGCGTCACTATGCGAACCGCCGTTGATGATGTTCATCATCGGTACAGGCATCACATAGGTATTTGTACCACCGATATATCGGTAGAGTGGGATGTCAAGGTAAGCGGCGGCAGCCTTGGCTACAGCAAGAGATACGCCGAGGATGGCATTGGCACCCAGATTGGCTTTCGTTTTGGTTCCGTCCAGTGCAAGCATGGCATGGTCGATACCCATCTGGTTGAGGGCGGACATACCGATGAGCTTGGGAGCAATGATATTATTGATATTGTCCACGGCTTTCAGGACACCTTTGCCTCCGTAACGTTTTTTGTCACCGTCACGCAGTTCCAATGCTTCGTGTTCTCCCGTGGATGCTCCTGACGGGACAGATGCACGGCCTATGAAGCCGGATTCCAAGGTTACGTCTACTTCTACAGTTGGGTTACCTCTTGAATCGAGGATTTCACGTCCGATAATCTTCTCTATTTTCATATTCAGTCAATTTTAATTATAAACTATCTTACTAACAAATGAAAACAAGGAATTGTTTTTCGTTTTTAATCCTTTATTGTAATGCCTAAAAGAGCAGTCAGCTCCATGGCTTGGGAAGTATTGACGATGGCTCCCCGTATGTCGGGCAGGTTGAGGCGTATACCTCCTATGTGCGAGTCGCTCAAGTCGATTCCTCTTAGAGGGGTGTGTGAAAACTCGGATTCTACCAGCTCACAGTTTTCAAAGGCGATGGAGGCAAGTTTGCAGTTGTTGACGTCGCTGTTGCGCAAGTCACAAGAGGTGAAGCGGGCTTGATTGATTTTACTCATGGAAAGATTGAGGTATCTGGCATTGCAGTCCTTCATTGCCAGATGGTTCAATATTGTTTCCGGCAGATTGGTTCCCACCAGTTTGCAGGATATGAATTCCACTCTGAACAGAGAACTTTCGGCAAATGAGATGTTGGAAAGGTCGCAATGTTCAAAACGTACATCAGTGAAATGGCAGGATTTCAGTTTGCAGGCGCTGAATTGGATATGACTGAAAGTACAGTTGGTGATGCTTTTGTAGAAATACTCCATGTGTTCCTCTGTCCGCTTACCGAAGTGAAGGTCTCTGACAGTTTCTTCCGTATTCAGCCATTCTCCCAATGATTTGGAACTTTCACTTTGTCCCTCTAAGGTAGGAGGGATGATGCGTACGGGAGGCATGACAAAAGGCTTGCTGGGTTTCATAGGGGTGTTTGGGTTATATACAGCGTCCGAAGGCACCGCCGGCGAAGGCTGCCAGGACTCCTAATGTGATACTTAATAAGGTATATAAAGCAAACATTCCGTAGAATTCTTGCTTTATCAGAATCAGTCCGTCATTGCTGAAAGTGGAGAAGGTGGTGAATCCTCCGCACAGGCCGGTAGTCAGCAACAGCCGTACCTCAGTAGAAAGGTTGAAACGGGCGGATAAGGTATAGAATAGCCCGATGAGGAAACTTCCGAGGATATTGACTGTGAATGTAGCCCATGGGAAAGAGTAGGGGACTATGCGCTCGTGGAGCATCATCTGCACGCAGTAGCGCAGTACGCTGCCGGTACCGCCGCCAAGGAATATAGCTATCAGTAGTCTAGTCATAGGTTGTCTGGGGTTGGTTTTGGCTGCAAAGGTAGTGAAGACAAAGGAATTTCAGTAAATCATAGCCCGAAATTTCATAAAGCGATTCTGTACTGGAGGAAGTAGTTATTGGCGGGATGTATATAATTTTGATATTTGATATGAGTGATTGCCAATCTTGGTTCCGGATAGTTCGTGATGGGGCAGAAGCGATTTACTAAATCTTGGAGGAAGATTTAGTAAATCGTTGCCGGAGATTTAGTAAAATGTCCGGGAGATTTTAGTAAACGAGTAGAAGGGGCTTTGGAAGGATGACTGGTTTGTCTGTATTTTTGGATACGGTAATAACTTGTGAAACTTGAGCCACTCTTGAAATTGAGGTCTTAACTGTTCAAATGCCATATTGTAGAGACCTCTCTAGAACCTTGTCTTGATAATCAGCGATTTATTTTCATTGGCTGTAGAGATTGTACCCATTCCTTCTCATTCTCTTCCTGCCTTTCTTTCTTCACTTGTAGAGAAGGGTTGTTTTTAATTTGTTGTTTTTTAGAGTTTTAACGAAATTGGTTGTAGATGTCATTTCCTTGTATTCCCGTCATTCACACCCTAACTTTGCAACATCGAATTCAAGAGAATGAAAGTTTATCGTTGAGGCCTCACGATGGATCTCCACTTCTTGAAAGAGAGGAAAAGGCTTCGGCCTATTTATTACATTATTATATTAACTTTCTAAAACATTAAAAATTATGGGACTTCAGTATGTAGTGGCAAAGAGAATCTTTGGTTTTGACAAGGACAAAAATGTAAAGTATGTAGCTAAATCCGTAGGAGCGGGTGAATTGGATTTTGATAAGTTATGTGCCAAAGTGAGCCGTATTCTTGGTATTCACAGAAAGACGGTGGACTTAGTGGCTGCAGGACTGGTGGACATCATGTCGGAAGAAATAGACGATGGAAAGACTGTTCGTTTAGGTGATTTCGGATTGTTCCGCCCTTCTTTTGTAGGGAAGAGTGCTGATACGGAGGCTGGCGTTTCGGCCAGTAACATTGTCCGTAAACGTATTCTGTTTTTTCCGGGGAAAGCTTTTAGTCAAATGTTGGGCAATATGAGCGTCACCAAGATGGTGGTTCCCGATACGGACTATACGGATGGAAGTAGCAATGGTGGAGGGGATAACTCCAATCCTTCGGGAGGCAATGACGGGGACCAAGGTGAAAATCCTTTGGGATAATTCCAGTGCACGATTAAAGTTGTAAAAATATGGAGGGCGAAGTTTTCGTAGCGATACTTCTCCTTCTATTTTGTTTGTAGGCAGGATATTGTTCAAGGGAAGTTGGTTTTCATGCAAACGTTTGCCGACAAATCATCTATCATTTTAGTTTAATTGCGTCAGAGTGTATTTCTTTCCTGCCTATATTTGCATCTGGAACATAATTTTATAAATATAGCATGAGAAACATGAAAGCAATCTGTACAAAATTAGCCTGCTTCCTGCTCGTTTTGTTGGTGAGCGGCGTAGCAATGGCAGAGAGTATTACCTCTCCCAACGGACAACTTCAATTGAATTTTTCGGTAAATGCGCAAGGCGAACCCGTTTACGAACTTTCTTACAATGGAAAGCCGGTGATTAACCCTTCCAAATTAGGACTCGAACTGAAGAACGACCCCGGTCTGATGAATGGCTTCACGATGGCGGATGCAAAGACTTCCACTTTCGACGAGACTTGGGAACCGGTATGGGGTGAAGTAAAGCAAATCCGTAACCACTACAATGAGCTGGCTGTGACGCTCAACCAAAAGGCGCAGGATAGGAACATCATTATCCGCTTCCGTTTGTTCGACGATGGTATGGGCTTCCGTTATGAGTTCCCTTTGCAGAAGAACTTGAACTATTTCGTGATTAAGGAGGAGCGTACTCAGTTTGCCATGACTGGCGACCATACAGCCTTCTGGATTCCGGGCGACTACGATACGCAGGAATATGATTACACAGAATCCAAACTTTCTGAAATCCGCGGGCTGATGAAAGGGGCCATTACGCCTAACTCTTCGCAAACCCCGTTTTCGCCCACCGGTGTTCAGACTTCTTTGCAGATGAAGACTGCTGATGGTTTGTACATCAACTTGCACGAAGCTGCTTTGGTGGATTACTCTTGCATGCACTTGAATCTGGATGATAAGAATTTTGTTTTTGAATCTTGGCTTACTCCCGATGCAGTAGGCGATAAAGGTTATCTGCAAGCTCCCTGCACGTCACCGTGGCGTACGGTTATCGTAAGCGACGATGCTCGTGACATCCTTGCCTCTAAAATCACGCTGAACTTGAACGAACCTTGTGCTTACGAGGACGTTTCCTGGATTAAGCCCGTGAAATACGTAGGTGTATGGTGGGAAATGATTGCAGGTAAGAGCACCTGGGCATATACAGACGACCTTCCCTCCATCAAACTGGGTGAAGTGGACTACTCCAAAATGAAGCCCAACGGCCGTCACGGTGCCACTAACGAAAATGTAAAAAAGTACATCGACTTCGCAGCTGAGCACGGTCTGGACCAAGTATTGGTAGAAGGCTGGAATGAAGGCTGGGAAGACTGGTTTGGCAAATCCAAGGATTATGTATTCGATTTTGTGACCCCTTATCCCGATTTCGACGTGAAGATGCTGAATGAATATGCCAAGAGCAAAGGCGTGAAGCTGATGATGCATCATGAGACATCCGGTTCGGTGCGCAACTACGAACGTCACATGGACAAGGCCTATCAGTTTATGGTGGATAATGGCTACAATGCCGTGAAGAGCGGATATGTAGGTAATATGATTCCCCGTGGTGAACATCATTATGGGCAATGGCTGAACAACCACTACCTCTATGCCGTGAAGAAGGCAGCCGACTACAAAATTTGTGTAAATGCGCACGAAGCTGTACGCCCTACCGGTTTGTGCCGTACTTATCCTAACTTGATTGGCAACGAATCTGCACGAGGAACTGAATATGAGGCATTCGGCGGTAGTAAACCGTTCCATACCACATTGCTTCCATTCAACCGCTTGATTGGCGGTCCGATGGATTATACACCGGGTGTCTTCGATACCAAACTTGACTTTATGGGCGATTTGCCCCACGGACAAGTGCAGACTACACTTGCTAAGCAACTCGCTCTGTATGTAACTTTATACAGCCCGTTGCAGATGGCTGCCGACTTGGTTGAGAACTACGAAAAGCACATGGATGCTTTCCAATTCATCAAGGATGTGGCAGTAGACTGGGACGACAGCAAGTACATTGAAGCAGAACCGGGTGATTACATTACCGTGGCCCGTAAGGCAAAAGGAACCGGCAACTGGTTTGTTGGAGGTATTACAGACGAGAATGCACGTACAGCCAACTTTACGCTCGACTTCCTTGAACCGGGCAAGCAATACGTAGCCACTCTCTATGCCGACGGTAAAGATGCTGATTACAAGGAGAACCCTACTTCTTATCAGATAAAGAAGGGTATCGTAACCAGCAAGACCAAAATGTCCGTGAAGGAAGCGCGTAGCGGTGGTTTTGCATTGAGCTTGATTGAAGCGACTCCGGCTGACAAGAAAGCTGTGAAGAAGTGGAGATAATTTAGGGTAGAAAGAGTTTTTATTAGGCATTAGTGAGGCCCCGCAGAAGTCCAATCTTTGCGGGGCTTTTTTTTGTGTTAGGGTAAGCTCATTCTTATACCGTAAAAATAGCATCAAGACCCGAGTTTTTGGTAAGTCCGTTCTTTGGGGAAACCTTTATTTTTGCACTCAGATAACAGATTGCATAATCATTAAAAATCAGAGATATGAATACGGATAAGAAAATCAGTCGTCGGGAGGCTTTAAAGCGTATGGGATTTGCCGTGATGAGCAGTGCTATCGCATCTTCCGGCCTACTCTCGTTGGCATCCTGCGAAACAAAAAGGAGTAAGCGTATCATCTTTTATTTTACCGGAACGGGTAACAGTCTTTACATCGCCCGTCAGTTGGCTGGAGAGAACGCAGAATTGTTGAGTATCCCTCAGATGGTGAAACGGGGGAAGTATGAATTTGAGGCAGATGAAATCGGCATCGTTTATCCCATCTACGGTCATATGCCTCCCTATATGGTACGGCAGTTCATTCGGAAAGCAAAACTGAAGGCAGAATACAAGTTTGCTGTCCTCACCTATGGTGCAAGGAAGTGCGATGCGGTAGAGATTTGGGACCGTATATCCCGTAAAGCCGACAATGCGTTTGACTATATCAACACTATCATCATGGTGGATAACTGGCTACCCAACTTCGACATGAACGAGCAACTCAAGATAGACAAGCACATCCCCGAGAACTTGCAGAAGATAACGGCAGATATCAACAGTCGGCAGCATTGGCACGAACCGGTGACGGAGGAGGAACGGCAACAGCACCAAGGTTTTATGCAGCGGAGTGGACTCGACCCCGAGGTGGGCTTCCTGATGAAAAGCGAGAAGTTCTTTACCGTGACCGATGTTTGTATTGACTGTGGCATTTGTACCTACGTTTGTCCGCGCGGCAACTATGAGCTGACGTCGAGAGGAGTGAAGACGTCCGGTGACTGCGAGTTCTGTTTTGCCTGCATACAGAATTGTCCGCAGAAGGCTATTCAGTTCATAAAGCAGGAAGATGGCTCTTTTCCTGACGGAACGGAGAAGAACCCCAATGCCCGCTATCGTAATGAGCATATTTCGCTAATAGATCTGAAACGGGCAAACAATCAAAAACTATAATCATTAACCTCTGTATTTTGTCGGATTTACACCCAGATGTTGTTGTACGTAACGGCTAAAATAAGCAGGAGAGGAAAAACCGAACATATCGGAAATACGGACGAACGTTAGTGATTTGTCGCGCAGCAAACGCGAGATGTCGAGTGTGGTATAACGGTTTATCCAGTAGTTTGCTGTATAACCGCTTACTTTCTTGGAAACTTCCGAAAGATATTTGGAGGTGACACATAGGCAGTCGGCATAATAGGTCACTTCACGATGCTCGCGGAAAGTTCCGTTCTCCAGCATGTTGAGGAAACGGCTCATGATGGAAGCATTTTGTACAGAGATATTGTCCTCGCCATATAGATGGGAGTGGAAATCGAAGAAGTCGAGTATCAACATCTGTGTGGAGGCGATAAGCATATCGCGATGGAAATGATGGTCTGTATTCCGGAGTCTGTATTCCACTTGTTCAAAATCCCGGAGACATAGCTCTTGCTGTTCGGTAGTCAGGGACATGATAGGATTGAGAAATAGGGAAAGTTGCCCTTTCATGCCGTAGTTGTTCTGTGGTGTACTCAGCACCACAAAGCCCGATGCGATATAGATGACCTTTACGCGAAAATCTTCTGAAGGTTGAATTTTCTCTACCAGTTTTCCTTTGCGGACAATCATCAGGTCGCCGGCACGTAGCTCGCGCTCCTCTCCATTGTACTTCAATCGGCAGATTCCTGACAGACAGAGGGCGTGTGCAAGATAGCCACTGTATGCGTCCGTCCCCAGACCTTGAAGAGTATCGGCTATTATAATATTTGCGGTTTCTCCCATTATACAGTTGTTTGGTTTCGATCACAAAAGTATATGTTTCCAATAATATAACTTCTATTGTGGGCAAGAAATATATTGCCTTTTTTATTCATTTCAAATCTGCCCGAATTTCGCAAATTCTTCATACCTTTGCATCCGTTAATTTTAGAAACCAATAACAAAACAGAACTTATGGGAGGTTTTTTCGGAACAGTCGCCAAGGCAACAAGCTGTGTGGCGGATTTGTTTTACGGCACAGATTATAATTCACATTTAGGGACAAAACGTGGTGGGTTGGCTACATACGATGCAGAAACGGAGCAGTTTACCCGTTCCATTCACAATCTGGAAAGCACTTATTTCCGCACGAAGTTTGAGGATGAACTGGATAAGTTCAAAGGAAATTCCGGAATAGGAATCATCAGTGACACAGACCCTCAACCCCTTATCCTTAACTCCCACCTCGGTCGCTTTGCCATTGTAACGGTAGCCAAAATAGTAAATCTGCAAGAACTGGAAACAAAACTGTTGGCCCAAAACATGCACTTCGCCGAACTCAGTTCGGGCAAAACCAATCAGACGGAACTTATCGCCCTCCTTATTATACAAGGAAAGACATTTGTCGAAGGAATTGAAAATGTGTATAAGCATATCAAAGGTTCCTGCTCCATGCTGTTATTGACGGAAGACGGCATCATTGCCGCTCGCGACCGCTGGGGACGTACTCCGATTGTGATTGGCAAGAAGGACGGAGCGTATGCCGCCACAAGTGAGTCGAGCAGCTTTCCGAATCTTGGTTATGAGATAGACCGTTATTTGGGACCCGGAGAGATTGTTCGCCTGCGTGCCGATGGTGTGGAACAGATGCGCAAGCCTGATGAGGGAATGCAGATTTGTTCCTTCCTATGGGTATATTACGGTTTTCCCACTTCCTGCTACGAAGGTAAGAATGTGGAGGAAGTGCGTTTTGCCTCCGGTTTCAAGATGGCACAGACAGATAAGTCAGAGGTGGATTGTGCCTGCGGCATTCCTGATTCGGGTGTAGGTATGGCGCTTGGGTATGCCGAAGGTAAAGGAGTTCCTTATCATCGTGCCATTTCCAAATATACTCCGACTTGGCCTCGTAGTTTTACTCCCAGCAAGCAAGAATTGCGTTCGCTGGTGGCAAAGATGAAGCTGATTCCCAATCGTGCCATGCTCGAGGGTAAGCGTCTGCTGTTCTGTGATGACTCTATTGTCCGGGGGACTCAGTTGCACGACAATGTGAAGGTGCTGTATGAGTATGGTGCCAAGGAGGTGCATATCCGGATTGCTTGTCCTCCATTGATATATAGCTGCCCGTTTGTAGGATTCACGGCTTCCAAAAGCGACATGGAGCTGATTACCCGTCGTGTCATCAAGGAGCTGGAGGGTGACGAGAATAAGAATCTCGATAAGTATGCCACTACTGGCTCACCCGAATACGAAAAGATGGTGGACGTTATCCGCGAGCGTTTCGGACTTTCATCCTTGAAGTTCAATACGTTGGAAACTCTGGTTGAAGCTATCGGATTGCCTAAGTGTAAGATATGTACGCATTGTTTTGATGGTAGCAGCCATTTTTGATTGACATTTTGTCCTTAAGAAATAAAAAAGGGGCGTGAATTGCTTGGCAGTTCACGCCCCTTTTTTTATCTTTACAGCACAAAATAGTGGTTAATGATTAGTGATTAATGATTAATGCCATTCGGATAATGCTTTTCGCCAATTACTAATCACTGACCATTAATCACTAACCATTAATCACTAATCATTATTCATCATGACTTTAGTAGAACGTTTTTTAAAGTACGTAAGTTTCGATACTCAGTCCAGTGAAGAGACTGAGATTACTCCGAGTACTCCGGGGCAAATGGTGTTTGCCCGGTATCTGAAAGAAGAATTGGAATCTTTGGGTCTGGAAGAAATCACGTTGGACGAAAATGGTTATCTGTTCGCCACTCTTCCTGCCAATACAGACAAGCCGTTGCCCGTCATCGGCTTTATTGCCCACATGGATACAAGCCCCGATATGAGTGGCAAGAATGTTTCTCCGCGTATCGTGCAGAATTATGACGGTAAGGACATTGTTCTTTGCGCCGAAGAGAATGTGGTTCTTTCTCCTGCCCAGTTCCCCGAACTGCTCGACCATCAAGGGGAAGATTTGATTGTGACCGACGGCAAGACCTTGCTTGGTGCCGATGATAAAGCCGGTATTGCCGAAATTGTATCGGCGGTGGTATATCTGAAGGAGCACCCCGAAATCAAGCACGGTAAAATCCGTATCGGCTTTAATCCGGATGAGGAAATCGGTCTGGGTGCCCATAAGTTCAATGTAGCGCAGTTCGGCTGCGAATGGGCCTATACCATGGATGGCGGAGAAGTGGGTGAACTTGAATTCGAGAACTTCAATGCGGCCTCTGCCAAGATAAGCTTCAAGGGACGGAATGTGCATCCGGGCTATGCCAAGAATAAGATGATTAACTCTATCCGCGTTGCCAACCGTTTCATGTCCATGCTTCCGGCTGACGAGGCTCCGGAGCATACCGAAGGTTACGAAGGTTTCTATCATCTGATAGGTATTACCGGCGAGGTGGAGCAGACAACAGTCTCTTACATTATCCGTGACCACGACCGCACCCGCTTCGAAGAGCGCAAGAAGGAGATGGAACGTCTTGTGGCAAAAATCAATGAAGAATACGGTCCGGGTACCGCTACTCTGGAACTTCGCGACCAATACTATAATATGCGCGAGCAGATTGAACCGGTGATGCATATCATCGACACCGCTTTTGCCGCCATGAAGGCGGTAGGTGTAGAGCCTCGTGTAAAAGCCATTCGCGGAGGTACGGACGGCGCCCAGCTCTCTTTCAAGGGCCTGCCTTGTCCCAATATCTTTGCCGGTGGCTTGAACTTCCACGGCCGCTATGAGTTCGTGCCTATCCAGAACATGGAGAAAGCCATGAACGTCATCGTCAAGATTGCCGAGCTCGTAGCAAGCAAATAGATAATTCATAACTCATAACTCTAATAGTTCCATGAAAACCACTCCGTTTACCGAAAAACACATCTCGCTGGGTGCCAAGATGCACGAGTTTGCGGGATATAATATGCCTATCGAGTATTCCGGCATCATTGACGAGCATCTTACAGTATGTCAGGGTGTCGGTGTATTCGACGTCTCACACATGGGAGAATTTTGGGTGAAAGGTCCCCATGCTTTGGACTTTCTGCAGAAAGTGACTTCCAATAACATAGCTGCCCTCACACCGGGGAAAGTACAGTATACCTGCTTCCCAAATGAAAATGGAGGCATTGTGGACGACCTTCTGGTCTATCATTATGAGCCGGAGAAATACCTGCTTGTCGTGAATGCGTCGAACATTGAGAAAGACTGGAACTGGTGTGTGTCTCATAACACGGAAGGCGCTGAATTGGAAAATGCTTCCGAGCACATGGCACAGCTTGCTGTGCAAGGACCGAAGGCTATTCAGGCTTTGCAGAAGCTGACTTCCATTAATCTTTCCGACCTTCCTTACTATACTTTTACCCACGGTGAGTTTGCCGGAGAAAAGGATGTCATTATCTCCAATACCGGATATACCGGCGCGGGTGGTTTTGAACTTTACTTCTATCCGGAGGCTGCCATGAAGATTTGGGATGCCGTGTTCGAGGCAGGCGCGGAGTTCGGCATTAAGCCAGTTGGTCTGGGTGCGCGCGATACGCTTCGTCTGGAAATGGGATTCTGTTTGTATGGCAATGATTTGGATGACACCACTTCGCCCATTGAAGCGGGTTTAGGATGGATTACCAAGTTTGTGGAGGGAAAGAACTTCACCAATCGCCCGATGCTGGAAAAACAGAAAGCGGAAGGCACTACCCGTAAGTTGGTGGGATTTGAGATGATAGACCGCGGTATCCCCCGTCATGGTTACGAGCTGTATAGTACAGACGGTATTGCCATCGGTGTGGTTACCTCCGGAACTATGTCGCCTACCCGTAAGATTGGTATCGGAATGGGGTATATCAGACCCGAATACAGCAAGGTCGGTACGGAAATCTGCATTGACATGCGGGGACGTAAGCTGAAAGCTGTGGTTGTGAAGCCGCCGTTCCGCAAACAGTAGTTTGAATAAATGACTGAGAATGAAGAATTTGGCTGCGCAATGATGCCGCATGACAAATTCTTCATTCTTTATTCTTAGTTATTCCTTTCTCTATATTCTGCTTATCCTGTCCAGCATTTGGTTTGCCCAACCTATCTCTTTATTGGTCCATTCCTTTTCGGTTCCTTCTATGCCCTGGCCTTCGTAGGCCGAAAGCAAGGTGATATATTCTTTCAGTATATCAGCGGCTTGGGCTTGTTTGTTCATGCGCATCAATAATAGTATTTTTTGTTTATATATGTCCAGATTGGGGCTTGTTCCTGCCATCTCCTGGGCTTTATCAAGCATGGCGAGGCAGCGGTTGTTCACTTCTTCCGTATTAGACAGTGCCATTTCCGCTTTTACCAGGATGATGTAGTCATTGTCCGTGGCTAGTCTGTTGTCAATGTTCTTGCGTATCAGCCGGGCAGTTTCCTTATAGCGCTTGTTGGCGTAGTTCATACTTGCGTTGAAAGAAACGACATCGCTGGTAGTCCGTAGGTAGGGGCGGGCACTCAAGCTATGGGATTCACCGGCCTTTTCTATACGCTTTTGCAGGTCGCCGATGCTGCCGTAGCGAGGAATATCCTTGTTGCGCTGGTGCAGGTTGTAATACCCTATAATTTTACTGAGGGCCGATGCGATTCCGTCGGGATTATAGCCCTTGAATGCCAGAAGTTGGCGCGCAAGGCGGTCTGAAGAGATTTCCTGGGAAGTTTTGTATTTCATCCCCAACCGGTCCGTTGCCGGAATGCTCAAAAGGGAAGCGATGGCTCCGATATCTGCCACCAGACTGACGGCATAAGCATCTTCATTATCGTCCCAGTAGGCCACATCGAGGGCTGCACTGGCGGTAGTGGCAAAGACATCTGCCCAAAAAGCTGCACGCTTGGCACGCCGCTCGGCACGGTAAATGTTGTTTACCTGATGGTCGAGGACGAAATGTCCCAGCTCACATGCGATGACGGCGGCCAGTTCGTCTTCGGAATCAAGAGTGCAGAGGAGGCCCGTACTGATAACCATGGAGCCGTTGGGAAGCATGAAGGCATCTGGTTCGGGCGACTGGATGATACGTATGTTCAGGCTTTCTCCACGATTGCTGTCAATGGTGGTGGCATTCAGTTTGGAGAATATTCCTTGCACGTACGAGGTTATGTAGTCGTCCTGATAGGCTATCTCGTTCAGTTTATCGAGATAGTCCAGGCATTCTTCGTCGATTTCCTGGCGCAGTTTGTGCTTGTAACCGCGGTCGTTGAAATATTCGTAAAGATGATTCTTCAGGTATATTTGCTGCCAGAATTCCCGGTCCGTTTCCGGAGCGGATATGGCAATGATACCCATCTCATCCGAAGGAATGGTTTCTTGTATGCCATTCACTTCGACGGCATAGTAAATGTTGTCGCTGTTTTCGCCGGGATTGTTCATTTTGACAACCCGTCGGATAATGACCGGGGTACCGGCGGGAGATTGCTGGTACTCTTTTGTCAATTCTCCTTTGATGGCGATGTTTCCGCTTAAGTCCTTGTGCTTGGGTTTGGCAAACCCTGCCGTTGTGACAAGGATTGTTAGGATGAATAGGGTGGCGAGTCGTTTCATGATTATGGTATGTTTTCGGTTTCGATGATACAAAAATAGGAAAGTGTTTTTCCCCTTTCTTGTTTTTTCCCCTATTCTGTGATAGGAGATTCCCTATTTATCGCTTAGCGGGAGGCGGAAACAAAAAAGGGAACCTTTCAGTAAAAGACTCCCTTTTTTCAGTTTGCTTGAAACTGATTATTTCTTACGGTTACCGTAACGGCTCATGAACTTATCAACACGACCGGCAGTGTCAACCAGCTTAGACTTACCTGTGTAGAACGGGTGAGAGGTGCTGGAGATTTCCAGCTTTACCAGCGGATAAGTTTCACCTTCGAATTCGATAGTCTCTTTCGTGTTGCAAGTGGAACGAGACAAGAATACATCACCATTTGACATATCTTTAAATACTACCGGACGGTAATTTTCAGGATGAATACCTTTTTTCATTTTGATATTTTCTTTTAAAAATTTATATTCTGTTACTATTTTGGTAATAAATAGTGTAATGGTCTTCTTTTCAGAGCGCAAAGATAGTGCAAGTTGGAGACTCTACAAAATAAATTCAGATTTATTTTTATTTAGTAGGTTTATCGCATTTTATTTCTGATTTTTGCAGGACTTAATCTTGTGAATTTATGAGGAAACTACTTGTCTTATGCTCTTTCTGGCTGTGCGTGGCAACGCTGGGGGCACAAAATGCGGAACGGAAACTGTATAGTGTTGCGTTCTACAATCTTGAGAACTTGTTTGATACGATTCATGATGCAGGTAAGAATGACTATGAGTTCCTGCCCGACGGCAGTTACCAATGGACGGCAAAGAAGTATGAGTCCAAGCTGCAGAACCTTTCCAAAGTGTTGGGTTCCCTTTCGCGTGATTTAGTGCCGGAAGGTCCGGCATTCATCGGTGTGGCAGAGGCGGAGAACAGCCGGGTGCTGGAAGACCTCGTGAAGCAGCCGGCCATTTCCAATTATGAGTTCGTGCATTATGAAGGACCGGACAGACGGGGCATCGACTGTGCCTTGCTGTACGACCCGAAGCAGTTCAGCGTTACCCACTCAAAGTTGGTGCTTTCTACTCCTTTTGAGGGGGATACGGTGCACTTGACGCGCGGCTTCCTGATTGTGGACGGACAACTGGCGGGAGAGCGTGTCTGCGTGATAGTGAACCACTGGCCCTCCCGTGGGGCAAAGTCACCGGTGCGTGTGCATGCAGCCAGGCAGGTAAAGGCCTTGAAGGACTCTCTGATGCGTAGCGACAAGAAGCTGAAACTCATCGTGATGGGGGATATGAATGACGACCCGATGGATGAAAGCATGGAGGTGCTGGGTGCACGCAAATATCCGAAGCAGGTGAAGAAAGGCGAATTCTACAATCCCTGGTGGGAGACACTGGAAGACAAGGGAGTGGGGACATTGCTCTATCGGGGCAAGTGGAACTTGTTTGACCAGATTGTCATTTCGAAACCGTTGCTGAAGGCTAAGAAAGGGTTGCGCTATGATCACAATGAAGTTTTCATCCGCGATTATCTGATTCAGCAGGATGGCAAATACAAAGGTTCCCCCTTGCGTACGCATGGGGGCAGGACTTGGCTGAACGGTTACAGTGACCATTTGCCGACCATCATCTATCTGAAAAATTAGTATTACATAATAATGTGTAAACAGATGCCGGAGAGCAAACATGTTCTCCGGCTTTTTTGTTGATAGAAGTATAGATGGCAAAAGTATGGTTGGCAGAGATAAATGCAAAGAGTTTGTAATATAGAGATTACAATAATCTGTTAAATGAAGCCAATAGCTTTAAAATAGAATGGATTTGGTAGGATGAGCCGGATATTTTATTCCTCTCAAGTTCTTTACTTTAAAGGATAATGATTACTTTTGCGTAGAATTTTAATTCACTAACAATAAAATTTAAACAAAATGGTTAATTACAAAGATTTAGGACTGGTAAACACAAGAGAGATGTTTGCTAAGGCTATCAAAGGTGGATATGCTATTCCGGCATTCAACTTCAACAATATGGAACAGATGCAGGCTATCATCAAGGCTGCAGTTGAAACAAAGTCTCCGGTTATTCTTCAGGTATCTAAGGGTGCCCGTCAGTATGCCAACGCTACGCTGTTGCGTTACATGGCTCAGGGTGCTGTTGAGTACGCTAAGGAATTGGGTTGCAAACATCCTGAAATTGTTCTTCACCTTGACCACGGAGATACATTCGAAACTTGCAAGAGCTGTATCGACTCCGGTTTCTCTTCAGTAATGATTGACGGTTCACACCTTCCGTACGAAGAAAACGTTGCACTGACTAAGAAGGTAGTTGACTATGCCCATCAGTTCGACGTAACTGTAGAAGGCGAACTCGGTGTATTGGCCGGTGTAGAAGATGAAGTTTCTGCAGAACACCATACATATACTAATCCTGAAGAAGTTATTGACTTCGCTACCCGTACAGGTTGCGATTCACTGGCTATCTCAATCGGTACTTCTCACGGTGCATACAAGTTCAAACCCGAACAATGCCACGTTGACCCTGCTACCGGTCGTCTGGTTCCTCCTCCTTTGGAATTTGCCGTTCTGGATGCTGTAATGGAGAAACTTCCGGGATTCCCCATCGTTCTTCACGGTTCTTCTTCAGTTCCTCAGGAAGAAGTTGATACTATCAACAAGTATGGTGGTAAGCTGGAAGCTGCTATCGGTATCCCCGAAGAGCAGTTGCGTAAGGCTGCCAAGTCTGCTGTTTGCAAAATCAACATCGACTCTGACTCACGTCTGGCTATGACAGCTGCTATCCGCAAGACATTTGCTGAAAAACCGGCAGAATTCGACCCGCGTAAGTATCTGGGTCCGGCTCGTGACAATATGGAAAAACTGTACAAGCATAAAATCATCAACGTGCTTGGTTCAGAGAACAAATTGGCTCAACTGGACTAATCGAAAGATAATCCGAATATAGCGTCAGCCCTTGCAACATCAATATTGCAAGGGCTGACTTGTTGTATATAGGCCGGTGTTGTGGGATGGTTAAGTTCGCCGCTTATTTCAGAAGCGGATGTTTCAACGTGTACAACAGTCTGTTTCCTTTAACAAAACAGTCTGTTTCCCTTAACTGAACAGTTTGTTTCAATAAAGAGAACACTTCGTTCCAATATGCAAAAACACTTCGTTCCAATACGTAAGAACACTTTGTTTCTACATATCCGAACACTTTGTTTCTCTATACTGGAACAAAGTGTTCACCGTTATGAACTAACAGATTAGCTATATTTGAGACCGGTGAAAAGCATATCCCCGTGACACCTATTCCATACTAAAAATCCCTTGCAGATGGCTGGCAGGAGAAGTGTCTGCCAGCTATCTGCAAGGGAGATTTGCAAGAATGAGCTCTCTGTGTGGAGTACGCGTTATAATTCTATCACTAATGATTCTCTGGGGCCCATCTTCAGCTCTTCACCGAAGGTGATGGCCTTGCCGCTAAGAATATCTTTTCCCTGCTTGCTGTTTTTCAGGATTTCCTTGTAGAATTTCAAAGGAACGGTGGTCTCTGCATCTGTACCGTTCAGCATCACGAATATCGTCTTGCCTTCGTACTGGCGTGCGTAGGCATAAACACCATTCTGTACCATGAACTGCACCATGCTGCCTTTGGCAATCACATCGTTTCCTTTGCGCCAGTTCAGGATGGTCTTGTAGAAGTCGTAGCACTCGTTCTGTATTTTGGTACGTCCGGCTGGGGTCAGTGCGTTTGTTGCGTCACCGGTCCATCCACCGGGGAAGTCCTTGCGGACATAGCCGTCGCTCTTGCTCTTCACGCCATTCATCATAACTTCCGTTCCGTAGTAGAGTTGCGGAATGCGGCGGGTGGTAAGCAGCAGGGTAGAGGCTTGCTTCAGCATCGGAAGGTTGTCGCCTTCGCCCAGGAAGCGGTCGGTGTCGTGGTTTTCGATGAATGCCAGTACGGAAGCGGGGTTGGGGTAGAGGAAGTCGTATACGAAGTTATTGTATATGCGGTCCAGTCCCTTGAACCAAGTTTCGGTCTGTTCATTCTTGGCGGTATTTATCTTGTCGAAGAAGCTGAAGTCCATAACGGTCTTGAGGTTACTGTTCTTGGGGGCTGATAGCTTGGAATCCTTCTGCCACCAGGCGGTGTAGGCGGGTTCGGTAACCCAGGTCTCGCCCACGGTGTTGTAGTTGGGATATTCTTCGTTGAGCTCTTTCATCCAGTTGCTCATGGCATCATAGTCGGCATACGGGTAAGTGTCCATGCGGATGCCGTCGATGTTGGCGAATTCAATCCACCAGAAACTGTTCTGTACCAGGTAGCGGTAAACGTGAGGGTTCTTCTGGTTGAGGTCGGGCATGGAAGGTACGAACCAGCCGTTGTTCATCTGGTCGGCATCGTACTGGGAAGTATAAGGGTCTACGTGCGGGGTCAGTTTGAAGGAAGTCTGCACGAAGTTGTTTTCGTGGTCGGGGTTGTTGAACCAGTCTTTGGAGGGCATGTCCTTAATCCATACATGCTCTACACCGCAGTGGTTGAAAATCATGTCCATTACGATTTTGATGCCGCGTGCATGGGCTTTTTCAATCAGCTGCTTGTATTCTTCGTTGGTACCGAAGCGCGGGTCCACCTTGTAGTAGTCTGTGGTGGCATAGCCGTGATAGGAACCACCGGTCATGTTGTTTTCCAGGACTGGAGTAAACCAGAGGGCTGTGACGCCGAGGTCGGAGAAGTAGTCCAGATGTTGTTCGATGCCGGCAAGGTCACCGCCGTGGCGTGCATTGGGGTCATTGCGGTCTACCTTGTAATCGGCCATGCCCGCAATCTGGTCATTGTCCGGGTTGCCATTGGCAAAGCGGTCGGGCATCAGCAGGTACAGTGCGTCGGAGGCGTCGAAACCTTTATGTTCGCAACCTTTCTTGTTGCGTGCCTTCAGTTCATATTCCTTTACGAGTTTCTTTTTTCCTTCAGTGAAGGTGAGGTTGAATTTGCCGGGTTTTACATCCTTGTCCAGTTTCAGATAGACCAGGAGGTAGTTGTTGCTTTCCAGCTTGACGGTGCTGCTCAATGAGACGCCAGGATAATTGACGGATACTGCCGCGTTGCCGATGCCTTCGCCATAGACCATCAGCTGGAGTTCCGGGTTCTGCATGCCGGTGTACCAAAACGGAGGGTCGATTTTGTTCACATTCATAGCTGCATACGTACTGAGGGAGAGTAAGAGTGTTCCCAAGATTAAGAATACTTTTTTCATGATAGTAACTTTACGGTTAATTTTTGCGCTAATTTAAAACAAATAACGGAGAAAGTTAATCTTTCTCCGTTACTGTACCTTATTATATTATGCAAACGTTTTCATTGGGCTATTTGATGGGGGTTACGCTGGCGGTATCGACCTTTCCCTTGAAGAAGTCCTCTTTCTTGCGCTTTTCCCTGATGTCCTTCAGCCAGTTTTCGGCGGCATTGTATCGGTTGTCTTCTCCGATGATGGGAACTCCGTCCGCATCTACTTCCTGCACTTTGTCCTTGCTGTTTTTCGGACGGGTTTTCAGGTATGCCGTCAGATATCTCTCTGCTTTGGACACATCTTTCAGATAGTAATAATAGATAAAGGCTGCGTCGTAGAGCAGTTTGTGTTTCTGCCGGTCGTATTTTTCGTATTGCGTCAGAAGGGTATTCGCCTGGTCGGTGTATTGAAATGCCATCTTGTAGCAGTCCGCAAGCCCCACATATAGGCGGGACATGACACTGTCGCTGGGCATGGCGAGGCTTACGGCAGTTTCCAGATAAGTCACTCCATCCTCTTTCCATGATGTCTTGGAGCAGGCGCGTCCCAGATAATAGAGAACGTTGATGTTGGTATTGTCATCTTTAAGAGCCCTTTCCAGCAGGTCGTGTGCTGGGTAGAAGTCTTCGAGGGCATAATAGCTGATTCCGGCGTAGAAGCAGGTTTGGAAAGAACTGTCTTTTTCCTGTAACAGTTGTTCATATCTTTCTATTGCTTTGGGGTAATCTTTGTTCAGGCAATAGGCTTGGGCATTGATGCGGTTCACAAGGACGTTGGTGGAGTCTATGGAACGGTATTTCTCCGTTATGCTTATGGCGTCTTCATACTGGTGGCCTGCTACATAGATGTTGCCGAGTTTGGCAGCAGACAGGTAATCATTGGGATATCTTTTCTGTATGTCCAGATAGGCATCTATCACATGCATGATTTCTGTGTTGTCATAGACTTGCCCCATACTTTCGGCTCTAAGGTGTAGTACATAGGCGGAACTGTCCCTTTCTGCCAGCAGGTTACTTTCCTTTAGAGACTCACGGTATCTCTTCATGTTCATCAGCAGACTGATATACTGGATGCGTGCGTATTTATTGTCCGGATTTATGTGGAGCGCATTTTGGTAGTAATCCAGTGCCTCGCTATATTTGGCAAGTGATTTGCAGCATTCGGCAGCTTCAATGTATGCCCGGGGATTGAGAGAATCCCGAGCTACGACTTCCTGAAATACGCTCAGAGCTTCAAGGTTATTGCCCAGCCCTTTCAGCGCTTTCCCTTTTTGGTAGAGTAGGGGGACGGTCGGGGTTTCTTGATCGATCAGCATCAAGGCTGTTTCATAATCGTAGTTGGCCATCGCCTCTTGAATGGGATTTGTGGTCTGTGCCGCCAGAAGCGAACAGCATGCACTGAAACATAAGGAGATAAAAAGCTTTCGCATACAGTATATCATTTATATGAGGTTAAACTGACTGCAAGTTACTAAAAAGAATGTATTTACGAAATAATCGTAATCTGTTTTAGATAGATTAACGAAAAAGCCCCTCCAAAAATGAAGGGGCTCTAAAATAGTTCAGAATTCAAGCCGGATAACGGAATGAATAAATGTATTACATTAAGAATCCCAGCAGGATACCTGCTGCTACAGCGGAACCGATTACACCGGCAACGTTCGGGCCCATGGCATGCATCAGCAGATAGTTGGTAGGATCGTATTCCAGACCTACTACTTGGGAGATACGTGCAGAGTCGGGTACGGCAGATACACCGGCATTACCGATCAACGGATTAATCTTGTTGCCTTTCTTCAGGAAGAGGTTGAAAATCTTCACGAAGATGACACCGGATGCTGTGGCAATGACAAATGATAAGGCGCCCAGACCGAATATCTTGATTGAATCAAGGGTTAAGAACTCGGATGCTTGCGTAGAAGCACCTACTGTCAAACCAAGCAGAATAGTAATGGTATCAATCAGCGGACCACTGGCTGTGTTTGCCAGACGACGTGTGACTCCACTTTCTTTCAGTAAATTACCGAAGAACAGCATACCCAGCAAAGGCAGACCGGATGGTACAAGGAATGTGGTCAGTAACAAACCGATAATCGGGAACATTACTTTTTCCGTATGTGAAACCACACGGGGAGGTTTCATACGGATAAGACGTTCATTTTTACTGGTCAGCCAACGCATAATAGGCGGCTGTATCACCGGTACTAATGCCATATATGAATAGGCTGATACCGCAATGGCACCCATTAAGTTAGGAGCCAGTTTAGAAGAGAGGAAGATGGCAGTCGGACCATCGGCACCACCAATGATACCGATTGCACCAGCCTGCATCGGGTCAAATCCTATGGCAAGGGCAATCATATAAGCACCGAATATACCGAATTGGGCTGCTGCACCAACCAACATTAATTTGGGGTTCGATATCAAAGCAGAGAAATCCGTCATGGCACCGATACCCAGGAATATGAGTGGCGGGTACCAACCGGAGGTTACTCCCTGGTACAGAATATTAAGTACGGAACCTTCTTCATAGATACCAACTTTCAATCCGGCTTCCATATTGAAAGGTATATTACCAATCAGCATACCGAAACCGATAGGAATTAATAGCATCGGCTCAAATTCCTTGGCTACAGCCAAGTATATGAAAAACAAACCTACCAGAAGCATTACCACATGTCCTACCGTTGCATTGGCAAAACCTGTATAAGTCCAGAAGTCGGCAAGGTTGTTTCCTAAAAATGTGATAAATTCTCCCATATTATTCAATAATTACGAGGTCAGTACCTTCGAGAACAGAGTCCCCTTTGTTTACATTGATGGCTGTAATCTTACCGTCTTTATCAGCATTGATATTGTTTTCCATCTTCATGGCTTCCAAAATGATGATAACTTGTCCCTTCTTTACTGTATCGCCGACATTTACTTTGATATCGAGGATTACACCGGGAAGCGGAGATTTTACACCTGACTTGCCGGTAGAAGCAGCGGCCGGTTTTACTACCGGAGTAGCAGGAGCAGCAGGAGCGGATGTGGCTGCCGGACGTGCTACCGGTTTAACGACTACCTTCGGTGCTTTTTCCATTTCAACTTTGTAGGGAGTACCGTTCACTTCTACATGAGCGATGTTGTCTTCAATATCTCCAATGGCAACTTTATATACGTTACCGTTAATTTTATATTTATATTCTTTCATCGTTTTATTTTATTATGGGTGACTTACTTTTTGTGAGGAGTCTCACGCAACGTATAAATCTTTGAACTCCACGGTGAGTAACTGCGTTTTACACGGGTAATGGTAAGTATCGTGTCTTCCACATCGTGTACATCGCTTTGGAATTCGTGCATGGCCATTGAAATGGCAGCAAAAACTTCTCCCGGAGCCTGCCCCAGTTGTTTCTCTTTTGCTTCTTGTTTATCAGTAATACCTTTAGCTTTCATGGCATTGCGTTTGCTGAGGTTAACTGATATTTTACCTATAATCTTGAAGGAGATGTAGAGTAATATCAGCCCGCAGAATACAACGCTCATGGCAGAAATAGCCATACCGATACCTACGCTGTCATGCTCTTCGAATTTTTCCATTTTGGCATTGCTGTCGATAGTCTTGTTGTTGGTACTCGGAGTGACATATTTATCTTCGCTTCCACCCTTTACTTCCCATTGGTCGGCTGCATCACTGACACGGGCATAGGATTGGTTGGCTTTTAAAGTACCGGCAGGCACTATGACTTGATCAAGCAATTTCTTGCCGGAATCATACAACCCAATCCAGTTGGCATTTGTGGCATCCAGTTTGAAGTTCGTATGAAATGTACCGCGTCTTGGTTCTCCATCAGCCCAGAAAAGTGCATGCTGACGTGGTTTTATGAGTGTCAGAACGTCACCTTTGGGAATGAAATAACTGGCAGTATCACCCGGCTGGCTGCTGAATTTCAGATAGCAACCTGCAAGGTCGGCGCTGCCGTATGATCTGTTGAATATTTCAATCCATGCGCTGTGCACACCGTAGTCATCCTGATAGTTGCTTTCGTTGTTGACCAGCACTTCATTCAGCAGCAGTTTGTTGTTCGATTTCTGTTCTTTGCAAGAAGAGCAAAAGCCTAACACCAGCATCAATGAAAGGAATATTCCGATTTTTGTTTTATTCATAATCGTTCTTGTTTTAGTGTGAAAAGCTTGATTACAAGGGAATATTACCATGCTTCTTAGCCGGGTTAGTCAATTTCTTGGTTTGCAACTGTTGCAGGGCACGAATGATGCGGAAACGTGTGTTACGCGGTTCGATAACATCATCAATGTAGCCATATTTAGCTGCATTATAAGGATTGGCAAACAACTTGGTGTATTCAGCCTCTTTTTCAGCCAGGAATTGAGCCGGATTTTCCTGCTCTTTGGCTTCGCGGGCATATAATACTTCTACAGCACCTGCACCACCCATTACAGCGATTTCAGCAGTAGGCCAAGCATAATTCATGTCGCCACGCAGCTGCTTACAGCTCATCACGATGTGCGAACCACCGTAGGATTTACGCAGTGTGATGGTAACCTTGGGTACAGTAGCTTCACCGTATGCATACAGCAGTTTGGCACCGTGCAGGATGACGCCGTTGTACTCCTGGCCGGTTCCCGGAAGGAATCCCGGTACGTCTACCAATGATACGATAGGAATATTGAAGGCGTCGCAGAAACGGACGAAGCGTGCGCCCTTGCGGGATGCGTTGCTGTCGAGCACACCTGCCAGATACTTCGGCTGGTTGGCAACAATACCTACGGACTGTCCGTTGAAACGTGCGAAACCAATAATGATATTCTTTGAATAATCTTTTTGGATTTCGAGGAACTCACCATTATCTATGATAGCACCAATTACCTCGTACATATCGTACGGCTTGTTCGGGTTATCAGGAATGATGTCGTTCAGGGAATCTTCCAGACGGTCGATAGGGTCTGTACAGTCTACATAGGGAGCTTCTTCCAGGTTGTTCTGGGGAATGTAGCTCAACAGTTTGCGGATAAGAGCCAAACCTTCTTCTTCTGTCTGTGCAGTAAAATGAGTAACACCAGATTTGGTGGAGTGAACGCTCGCACCACCCAGGTTTTCCTGGCTTACGTCTTCTCCGGTTACAGTCTTTACTACCTTCGGACCGGTAAGGAACATGTAGGATGTACCTTCCATCATCAAAGTAAAGTCTGTCAAGGCAGGAGAGTAAACGGCGCCACCGGCACAAGGACCGAAAATACCGGAAATCTGCGGAATGACACCCGAAGCAAGTATGTTACGTTGGAAGATTTCAGCGTAGCCAGCCAAGGCATTAATACCTTCCTGAATACGTGCACCGCCCGAGTCGTTGATACCGATACACGGAGCACCCATTTTCATGGCTTGGTCCATAATCTTACAGATTTTCAGAGACATGGTTTCGGACAGTGAACCGGCAGAAACTGTGAAGTCCTGTGCGAAGATATAAACCAGACGGCCTTCGATTGTACCGCAACCGGTTACTACACCGTCACCGGGGTAGTGTTTCTTTTCCATGCCGAAGTTGGTGCATCTATGTTCTACGAACATGTCCATTTCTTCGAAACTGCCTTCGTCGAGAAGCATGGCTATGCGCTCGCGAGCTGTATATTTACCCTTCTCGTGTTGCTTTGCAATCGCTTTTTCACCACCACCGAGACGTGCTGCAGCGCGGCGGTCTATAAGCTCTTTAATCTTTTCAAGTTGATTACTCATGAATTTATATTCTTTAAGTGTTTATACAATTTATGATTTGATGATTTTACAGTCTTGCTTATTCCGGTTTCTCGCAAAGCTCGGTCAGGACACCGAGAGTTGACTTCGGATGCAGGAATGCAATGTTCAGACCTTCTGCACCTTTGCGGGGAGCTTTGTCTATAAGGCGGATACCTTTTTCTTCGACTTCGGCAAGCGCACCGGCCACTCCGTCTTCAACGGCGAATGCGAGATGATGCATGCCACCGTTACCGTTGTTCTTTTCGATGAACTTGGCAATTGTGCTTTCGGGAGAAGTAGGTTCCAACAATTCGATCTTTACATCGCCCACTTTCAGGAAAGCGGTTCTAACTTTCTGATCTTCCACGGTTTCGATGTTGTAGCATTTCAAACCTAAAACGTTTTCGTAGTACGGAAGGGCTTCTTCAATGCTCTTAACGGCAATGCCCAGATGCTCAATGTGTGAAATCTTCATAACTATATAAATTAATGTTAGTATTGTATCCTTTTTAATAAAGGTATAAAGCAGCACAAAGAAAGAGAATTCTTCCTTAATAAAGAAATTTTTCATCAATTAATTAATGGTTAATTGAACTTTAGAAGGATTTTTTCAGACTTTAGATAGAGACCGGTTGTTTTCTTGATATCGTCCGCTAACGGACATCCCCACTGTCCGAAAATGAACACTTACCCCTCTATGAAACCTTTCCGGCCACTTGGCACACTCTTTGCTTTTCTGTTTGCGACAATTTTAAAGATTGAACATGAAAAAGAATATTTTACTTGCAGTTTGTTTTTTGATGCCGTTGGCAACCATGGCGCAGAATGATACTTTGGGACATGAACGCAATATTACGCTGTCGGAGGCCATTGTACTGGCCCGTACGCAGTCTGTGGATGCTGCTGTGGCATTGAATGAATTGAAAACCGCGTATTGGGAATACCGTACATTCCGTGCGGACTTGTTGCCGGAAGTGAATTTCACCGGTACACTACCCAACTATAACAAGTCCTACAGTACCTACCAGAATTCCGACGGCTCCTATAGCTTTGTTCGCAACAATACACTGGGGCTGTCCGGACAGCTTTCGGTAGACCAGAACATTTGGTTTACGGGGGGTAAGCTGTCACTGACTTCTTCGCTGGATTATCTCAAACAACTGGGTTCCGGAGGAGCGAAGCAGTTCATGTCAGTCCCCGTGAGTCTGGAGTTGACGCAACCGGTCTTCGGAGTGAATACCTTGAAGTGGAACCGCCGTATAGAGCCCGTACGCTATGCCGAGGCAAAGGCCGAGTTCATTTCAGCTACGGAAGAGGTGACGATGAAAACCATCACTTATTTCTTTGAGTTGCTGCTGGCCAAAGAATCGCTCGCTACCGCCATGCAGAACAAGACGAATGCCGACCGCCTTTATGAAGTGGCCATAGCCAAACGTAAAATGGGACAGATATCCGAGAATGATTTGTTGCAGCTTAAACTGAATTCATTGCAGGGCAAGGCCGACGTGACTGAGGCAGAGAGCAACCTGAATGCAAAAATGTTCCAGCTCCGTTCTTTCCTCGGGGTGTCCGAGCAGGAAAGCCTGAATCCGGTGTTGCCCGCCACTGTTCCCGATATAAAGATGGAGTATGACCGTGTGCTGAACAAGGCACTGGAACGCAACTCCTTTGCACAGAACATTCGCCGCCGCCAGCTCGAAGCTGATTATGAAGTGGCAACGGCACGCGGAAACTTGCGCAGCATCGACCTCTTTGCCAGTGTGGGCTATACGGGGCAGAACCATGAATTCTCTTCAGCCTACCGGGACTTGCTTGATAATCAGATTGTGCAGGTAGGCGTCAAGATTCCTATCCTTGACTGGGGCAAGCGCCGCGGCAAGGTAAGGGTGGCAAAGAGCAACCGTGAAGTGGTCTTGTCCAGAATCCGTCAGGAACAGATGGACTTTAACCAGGACATCTTTTTGCTGGTGGCTAACTTCAACAACCAGGCGCAACAGCTGGACATAGCCGAAGAGGCGGATGTCATTGCTGAGAAGCGTTACAAGACCAGTGTAGAGACCTTTATGATAGGTAAAATCAGCACCCTGGACCTGAACGATGCACAGAACTCTAAAGACGAAGCCCGTCAAAAGCATATTTCAGAGCTGTACTACTATTGGTATTACTTCTATCAGCTCCGCAGCTTGACCCTTTGGGATTTTGAACGCGATACGGAATTGGAAGCTGATTTTGAAGAGGTGGTAAGAGGATAAGTCGACGGGTTGCAAGTGATAAGTTATGAGTTATTTGCCGGTAAAAGTACCGTATATGCGATATTATAGGTAAATAACTTATAACTTATCATTCATAACTCTGCTTTTTTACTTATTTTTGCGGGAAACAAACTACAATTTTTATGATACTGATAATAGACGACGATAGTGCTGTGCGCTCTTCCCTCAGCTTTATGCTGAAGCGTGCCGGATATGAGGTGAAAACGGCTCCAAGTCCTCGCGAAGCTATGGACATAGTGAGGGCCGAAGCTCCCGCCTTGATTTTGATGGATATGAACTTCACTCTTTCCACTACCGGAGAAGAGGGACTTACCTTATTGAAGCAGGTAAAGGTGTTCCGTCCCGATGTGCCCGTTATTTTGATGACGGCATGGGGAAGTATCCAGCTTGCCGTGCAGGGTATGCAGGCCGGCGCATTCGATTTCATAACCAAGCCTTGGAACAATGCTGCTCTTTTGCAGCGCATCGAGACGGCCCTTGAGCTTACGGCCGCCCCGAAAGAGGTGCCGGAAGAGCAGACTACCGCATTGAATCGCAGCCATATTATAGGTAAGTCCAAAGGGCTGATGGAAGTGCTGAACACAGTGGCTCGCATAGCCCGTACCAATGCTTCGGTGCTGATTACGGGCGAAAGCGGAACGGGCAAGGAGCTGATTGCCGAAGCCATCCATATCAACAGCCAACGCGTGAAGCAGCCCTTTGTCAAGGTGAACCTTGGTGGCATCTCGCAGAGCTTGTTCGAGAGCGAGATGTTCGGCCATAAGAAAGGGGCGTTTACCGATGCCAGCGCCGACCGTATAGGGCGTTTTGAAATGGCAAATAAAGGTACTATCTTCCTCGACGAGATTGGTGACCTCGACCCTTCCTGCCAGGTGAAACTGCTGCGCGTGCTTCAAGACCAGACATTCGAAGTGCTGGGCGATAGCCGTCCCCGCAAAGTCGATGTACGCGTTGTGTCCGCCACTAATGCAGACCTCCGCAAGATGGTGTCCGAACGTACTTTCCGTGAAGACCTTTTTTACCGTATCAACCTGATTACCGTAAAACTGCCCTCCTTGCGGGAGCGCCGTGAAGATATTCCTTTGCTGGCACGTCACTTTGCCGACCGTCAGGCAGAGGTGAACGGCTTGCCGCGTACGGATTTCTCGGCCGACGCTCTGAATTTCCTTTCCCGCCTGCCTTATCCGGGCAACATTCGTGAGTTGAAGAATCTGGTGGAGCGTACCATTCTGGTCAGCGGCAAGCCGGTGCTGGATGCCACGGATTTCGATGCCCAATATCTGCGTCACGACGAACCGGCCAAAGCTGCCGAAGGTACTTCTTTTGCAGGTATGACCTTGGATGAAATAGAGCGGCAGACTATCTTGCAGGCGTTGGAACAGCATAAAGGGAATCTCAGTCAAGTGGCAGTGTCATTAGGCATCAGCCGCGCTGCGCTTTACAGACGTTTGGAAAAATATAATATTCAAGTCCCGTGCGCATAAAATTCTTTTTCTTCATACTTGTCCTTTTTCTGCTCGGTCTGGGTGGAATGCTGGTATATCTGCTGAGTGGAAAGCCTTCTTTGTATCTGTACGTGTTGGAGGGGCTCATCGGGTTTATCCTTATCTATCTGATAGTATTCTATAATAAGATAGTGAAGCCGATGAACACCATAGGCAGCGGTATGGAGTTGTTGCGCGAGCAGGATTTCAGTAGCCGTCTCAGCCGGGTAGGGCAGTACGAAGCAGACCGCATTGTGAATATCTTTAACCGAATGATGGAGCAGCTCAAGAATGAACGGTTGCGCATGCGCGAGCAGAATCACTTCTTGGATTTGCTGATTCAGGCATCTCCAATGGGGGTTATTATCCTGACAATGGACGATGAAGTGTCGCAACTGAATCCGATGGCGGTAAAGATGCTCGGTGTCCGTATGGAGGAGGCGATGGCAAAGCGGTTGGACCAGATGGACTCCCCGTTGGCTGCCGAACTTTCGTCCATTCCCAAAGACGAGACGGCAGTGGTCCGTCTCAATGATGCGAATATTTATAAATGCACCCATTCTTCTTTTATTGACAGAGGGTTCAAACATCCTTTTTTCTTGATAGAGCGTATGACGGAAGAAGTGATGCGTGCCGAGAAGCGTGCCTATGAAAAGGTAATCCGCATGATAGCTCATGAAGTGAACAATACCACTGCGGGCATCACTTCCACACTCGATACAGTGGAGCAGGCACTTTCTACAGAAGATGATATGGAGGACATCTGCGACGTGATGCGCGTTTGTACGGAGCGTTGTTTCTCGATGAGCCGTTTCATTACCCGTTTTGCAGATGTGGTAAAGATACCTGAACCTACCCTGGTGCCCGTCCAACTGAATGAGTTGGTGTCCATGTGCAAGCGTTTTATGGAAGGAATGTGCAATGACCGCAATATAGAGCTACGTCTGGAATGCGACCCGGAGGTGGGAATGGTGCGTATGGATGCTTCTCTTTTTGAGCAGGTGCTTGTGAATATCATCAAGAATGCTGCCGAAAGTATAGAGGGGGATGCCGGAGAAAACGGACAGCAAGGTGAGATAATAGTAAGGACCACTGCCCCCGCTTCTGTCGAAGTCGTTGACAATGGTCCGGGGATAAGTAAAGAGACCGAAGCTAAACTCTTCAGTCCCTTCTTTTCCACCAAGCCGAACGGGCAGGGAATTGGCCTGGTGTTTATCCGGGAAGTTTTGAGCCGTCATGGTTGCACGTTCTCCCTACGTACCTACAACGATGGATTGACCCGCTTCCGTATACTATTTAATTGAAATTTGAAAGTTTTACCTTTCACCTTTCAATTTCTGCTTTTAAAGAATTCTTTTGCATATTCGTCCAATATCCTTTTAATGCCTTGGCCGATGGTCGCATAGTCTTTCTCGTCCAGATTGGCGAGTGAGGCGCGCACGCTCCATTCGGGGCCGTCAAAACCACCGCCGTTCAGCAGCACCAGAGAGGTTTCTTTGGCAAGGCGGAAGACTACGTTCAGCGGGCTGTAGGTGCGTTTCAGATATTCTACAAAGTCGTCCCCATAGAACTTCTTTGCCCAAACCAGCATGTCGATTTCTGTATAATAACCTACACGCAACGGGTCTTCCGTCAGCGTGAAACCGGTATTCTCCCAAAGGGCATGCAATCGGCGGCGGATAATCTCCTGCATCTTTTGCTTGTATTTGTTTTCCTTGTCCAGCAGGGCAAAGGCGGCGAAAAGGCCCATCTGCATCTGTTGTGGCAATGACAGTCCGGCGGTATGGTTCAGTGCCACCTGGCGACTGTCGGCAACCATACGGTCGATAAACTTCAGTTTTTCAGGTTCCAGAGTGAGGGTGGAGTAGCGGCGGTGCAGAATCTCCCGTTTCTCTTTCGGCAGTTTGGCTATCAGCTTGTCGAACAGATTGAATTCGTGCAGGGCGATGACCGCATTGCGCCATCCGGTGGCACCGAAGTATTTGGAGAATGAATAGACGCAAAGCGTATTGTAGGGAATTTCTGCCATGAACGAACGGAAGTGCGGACTGAATGTACCGTATACGTCGTCTGTAATAATCATCAGATTAGGGTTGTCATTTCTGACGATACTCACGATGCGCGCCATTGTATCCGGACTGAGTGTGTAGCTGGGCGGATTACTGGGATTGGTGACAAAGAGGGCCTTGATTTTAGGGCTTTTCAAGCGGTCTATGTCTTCGTCGCTGTACTGCCAGAGGTGCATCCCTTCGTTATTCATGCGGTTGGCATGTATTTTGGTCACTCGAAACTGGTAGCGGCTGAGTTGTGGGATTTCAATATAGGGGGTAAAGGCAGGAACCATGAGGACGATGCCGTCCCCTTTGTTCAGCAGGAAGTTTTCCTGCAGGGAGTCGAAGATGTAGCACATGGCGGCTGTTCCACCTTCGGTGGCAAACAGGTCATAGGCACCCCGGGGAGGACGGTTGTCGCACATCTCTTGCGAAAGGTAATCTTGCACAAGGATTTCCGTAAAATGAAGGATGCGGTCGGGCACGGGATACTGGTCGCCTACAATGCTTTCGGCCCATTCGTGTACAAGGCTGTCGGGGTCGGCGGCATGCTGCATCAGCAGGTAGTTGTAGGTTTGTTCCAGCAATTTGGCGCCCGGTACGTTATTGTTCTTTTTCAGGAAGGCTTCGAAGCGAGAGGCAATGCCTTTTTTTTCGGGGATGCCTGCAATTCCCTCGGGCAAATCCATGATGCGGCGGCACTCTTCCAGGCCGAAGCTTCCCAACAGGAAGAAGGCTTCGCGTGGAGCGGTTGCAATCCAGTTGGGGTTGCCGCGCCCTGCGTTCAGCATGGTACGGGCGGTTTTCTTCAGACTCTCGTCTGCCATGTCTATCAGGCGGTTCTTCAGTTCGAAAGGACTGATAGATTCCATTTTCTTTTCTAAAAGTTTTGTATCCATAAGCTCAAGTTTAGGTTCGTTATTTATTGTTTTCAGTCATTCGGCGAATAATCTCTGTTCATGCGGTATACTATTTCTTTCCTTGCTTGAAATTAATCGTCCGATATATGTTTCCTTTTCGTCCGACAGTTGTTGAATCATCGTCCGACAACTGTTGAATTATCGTCCGACAGCTGTCGGACGAATAGCTATTAGTGAATGGGTATATAGTCGCTTGCATTTCCGGCAATAATTCTTTGAATGCTCCGGATTAGTAAGCATTGGTACAGAATCGTCTTATATTAGCAAAACGATGACTACACCCCATATTATTAATAAGGTATTGCCCACGGCATAGGTCACGGTGTATCCCAGAGCAGGTGTCTCACTCTCAACGGCATCCTGCACCGCGCCTAAAGCGGCCGTAGTGGTACGTGCCCCCGCGCAGACGCCCAAAGCCAGTGCCGGATGGAACTTGAAAACATACCTTGCCAGCAGCAAGCCGATAATCAGCGGCAGGGCGGTGGCGGCTGCTCCCACCAGAAACAGACTGATACCTACGTCGTGGAAGCCCTGCACGAAACTGGGACCTGCCGAAATGCCCACTACCGCGATGAACATGTTCAGACCGACATTGTTCAACACCCATTGCGAAGGTTCGGGAATGCGCCCGAAGGTGGGGTGCTTACTGCGGAGCCAGCCGAAGAACAAGCCGGCAATCAATGCGCCGCCGCTTGTGCTCAAGCTGATGGGGATGCCGCCGATATGGACGGAAAGTGCTCCGAACAAACCTCCGACAAGGATACCCAGGCCTACGAATATCATGTCCGTCTGGTTGGTAGGGCGGTCTATATACCCCAGACGTTTGGCTGCTGCTTCCACTTCCTGCCTGGTACCTACCACTTCGATGACGTCGCCGGCATCTACTACCGTTTGTGCCAGCACGGGAATGGATATTCCGGCGCGCTTGATGCTCCGGATACTGACACCGTGCATGAACTTTTCCCTTCGGATAACTGCAACCGTCTTGCCGGCAACCGTCTTGCGTGTGATTGTAACCGGTAACTTTTCGGCAGGAAAATCCAGGAGCTGGGCATCTTGTACTTCCGGCCCTATCCAGCTTTCTTCGCCTATGATGTATTCGCGGCGTCCGCTTAGCACTACTTCGTCTCCCGGCTCTATCTGTATGTTCATGCTGACTTCCACCACAACTCCGGATTTGCGGAGGCGTTCCACAAATAGACGTTTGTCGTGCTGCCGGAAGTAGACTTCCAGGTCAATCACCCGCTTTCCATTCTTGAACCATTCGTTTTCGACCCGGTAGGCACGGAAAGTGACGGGGCGTGCCGCCGGCATGAATCCCGGTTCGTCAGCCAGAGAGCTGCCCATCTTCGCCTCCAGTTCCTTGCAGGCGGCTTTCACCTTTTCCAGCCCGCCTAGCATCTTGGGACCAATGGATGATAGGACCCATGCCGAGCCTGCCGTACCGAAAATGTAGGTGACGGCGTAGGATACGGGAATGATGTTGACGTAACTTTGTCGTTGGGCCTCGTCCAGTCCCATATTGGCCATGGTGTCTTCTGCCACTCCGATGACGGCGGAGATGGTTTGCGAACCGGCCAGCAGTCCGGCAGCTTCACCGGCATTGTAGCCCATCATCAGGGCCAGCAGCCAGGTCACTAACAGTACGGATACACACATCAGTACGGCAAAGCCTACTTGGGGTAATCCGTCCTTTTTCAGTCCGCGGAAGAACTGGGGACCCACTTTATAGCCCACGGCAAAAAGGAAAAGCAGAAAAAATACCGACTTTATCGGACCCGGTACGGCTATATTCAGTTGCCCTACCAGTACGCCTACAAGCAGTACACTGGTCACTGTGCCCAGCGTAAACTTACCGATACGCAGTTTCCCCAGCCAGAATCCCAGGAATATAGTGAGGAAAATGGCAAGTTCGGGGCGTTCCCTGAGCTGGTTGAAAATCCATTCCATAATCAAGTTGTTTAGGTTATATATTGGTTGTTCCGATGCTTTCTGGAGCGTCGTTTCGCTATACAACGGCTTTTAACGGGAAGTGTTTTGTACAAAAGGAGTTTTTTAGAACATTTATTCCGTAAAACCGAACTTTAAGAAAAAGTTTTCTTCCGTACCTTTGCCATCCAAATTAGGTAAAACAAGGTATGAAGTTGTTTTTTAGGGTATTTCTGCTTATCCAGCTGGTTACTCTTCCATTGAGAGCACAATATATGGTGCAAGGCGTTGTCACCGATTCGTTGACGAAGGAGCCGTTGCCTTATACGTCAGTTTATCTGAAAGGAACTACGGAGGGAGGGATGACGGACAATAACGGCCGTTTTTCCTTCAAGACCTATCGCCCGGAGGCCACGCTGGTCATTTCGGCCGTGGGATATAATGAATATGTCCGGCTGATTCATCCTGCAAAGTCTTCTAAGTTCAATATTGCCCTTTCGCCAGCCACTTATGCACTGGATGAGGTGGTGGTGAAGCCGAAACGTGAACGGTATAAGAAAAAGGATAATCCCGCAGTGGAGTTTGTACGCAAGATGATAGAGCATCGGGATGACTACTCGCCCGACGAACGCGACTTCTGGAAACGTGACCGCTATGAAAAGATGACTTTTGCCATCAATAACTTCGACAGCTTGAAGCAACAGAAGTGGCTTTACCGTAAGTTCAAGTTTCTGACGGATTATGTCGATACCTCTGCCGTTACCGGCAGGCCGGTACTGGCCATCTCCAACCGTGAGTTACTTGCCACAGACTATTACCGCAAGTCTCCGCATAGCCGGAAACAGTGGGTCACCGCCCGCAGGCAGGCAGGAGTGGACGAGATGCTTTCCCAGCAGGGTATGGAGCAGGCTATCAGTGTCACCATGACCGATGTAGACCTTTATGAGAACAACATCACCTTGTTCACCAATAAGTTTGTCAGTCCGCTTTCCTCCCTTGGGCCGTCTTTCTACAAATATTATCTGATGGATACGCTTACCGTTGCCGGAAAGCCTTGTGTTGACTTGACATTTGTCCCTTTCAACTCCGAGTCGTTCGGTTTTACGGGACATTTATACGTCATGCTGGACAGTACCTATTTTGTAAAGCGTGCCGTCATGAACTTTCCTCAGAAAATAAATCTGAACTTTGTGGACTACATGAAGATTGAACAGAATTTTGACCGCGCGGAGGACGGTACGAGGCAGTTGCTCAATGAGAGTATCACTACGGAATTCAAGTTGGTGGACAATAGTGACGGTATTTATGCCAAGCGGGATGTGTATTACAGAAACTATCAGTATGAACCGGATGACAAGGCTCTGCAGGCTTTCCGAAAACCGGAAAAGGTGATTGAAGAGACATCGGCTTCCGGCTATTCGGAAGCATATTGGGATGCCAACCGCCAGGTGGAAGTCAGCAAGAAAGAGACTTCGGTGGACAAGATGATGGCCCAGTTGCGCAGCTATCCCGTTTATTTCTGGACGGAGAAAGTGTTGAAGGTGCTGTTCACGGGGTATATTCCCGCTCCGAAGGAAAAAGAACCTTTGTTCTATATCGGTATGATGAATACCACTATCAGCGGAAATACACTGGAAGGGGTGCGCTTGCGTGCCGGCGGTATGACGACGGCATGGCTCAATCCGCATTTGTTCGGCAGGGGCTATATGGCATACGGTTTTCGCGACCATCGTGTAAAGGGACTCGCCGAACTGGAATATTCTTTTCATAGGAAGAAGGAATATGCCAATGAATTTCCTATACATTCGTTGAAGCTCCGTTACTTGTCAGACGTCAATCAATATGGACAACACTATCTTTATACCAGTCAGGATAATGTTTTTCTTGCCTTGAAACGTCAGAAGGATGACCGTATCGGTTATCAGCGGAAGGCGGAACTGACCTATACCAATGAGTTCCATTCCGGCTTTTCCGTACAGATGACGACGCGTCTGCGTAAAGATGAATCATCCCATCTGATTCCTTTCGTCAAGCAGGACGACCATAATACGTATGTAAAAAGTATTTCGACCAGTGAACTGGAATTGAAGCTGCGCTATGCTCCCAACGAGAAATTCTTCCAGACCCAATGGAACCGTTTCCCCGTTTCGCTGGATGCTCCGGTCTTTTCGCTTACACATACCATGGCTGCCAAAGGGGTACTGGGAGGAGACTATACCTATCACTATACGGAAGCGGGTTTTCAAAAGCGTTTCTGGTTCTCGGCATTCGGTTATACGGACGTTATCCTGAAGGCCGGGAAAGTATGGAACAAGGTTCCTTTCCCTTTGCTCGTCATTCCCAACGCGAACTTGTCCTATACCATACAGCCCGAGTCCTATTCACTGATGAATGCCATGGAATTCATGAACGATGAATACGCTTCCTGGGATGTGACCTATTACTTGAACGGCTGGCTCTTCAACCGTATTCCTTTGTTGAAAAAGTTGAAATGGCGTGAAGTGCTTTCCTGTCGCGGCTTGTATGGGAATTTGAGTGATAAGAATAATCCGGCTTTTCAGCAGGATTTGTTCCGTTTTCCTGCCGGCAGCACTACAATGGGGCATACGCCATACGTAGAGGCAGGTGTAGGTGTTGAAAATATTTTCAAAGTATTGCGTGTCGATTATGTATGGCGTTTGACTTACCGAAATTTACCAAATATCGACAAATCCGGGCTCAGAATCAGTCTACACATGACATTTTAACTTAAATCTTACTAATAGGACATTAAATCGGATAAAATGACTAATCCCAATTGAGTAAAATACCCTAAATTTGAGCAATTTTTTAAACTCTAAATAATACAATGGCAATGAAAGAAAACATTAAGCCGGCAACCGGACGCCTGGGCGTGCTGGTAGTCGGAGTAGGTGGTGCGGTTGCAACCACCATGATTACCGGTACATTAGCTGCTCGCAAGGGCTTGGCAAAAGCTATAGGCTCAATCACACAAATGGCTGCTATGCGCATGCAGGATGGCAAAGAGAAACTTATCAAAGACATAGTGCCTTTGGCTGATTTGAATGATATCATTTTCGGCGGTTGGGACATTTTCCCGGACAACGCCTACGAAGCTGCTATGTATGCCGAGGTTTTGAAAGAGAAAGACTTGAATTTGGTAAAAGACGAACTGCAAGCCATCAAGCCGATGCCTGCTGCATTCGACCACAATTTTGCAAAACGTTTGAACGGTACGCATATTAAGAAGGCTGCTACTCGCTGGGAAATGACAGAGCAGTTGCGTGAGGATATCCGTAACTTCAAGGCAGCCAATAACTGCGAGCGTATTGCTGTGCTGTGGGCTGCAAGTACCGAAATATATATTCCGCTGTCCAAAGAGCACGAATCTCTCGCTGCTTTGGAGCAGGCAATGAAGGAAAACAATACTGAAGTTATCTCTCCGAGTATGTGCTATGCATATGCTGCCATTGCAGAAGGCGCTCCGTTTATTATGGGTGCTCCTAATCTGTGTGTGGATACTCCGGCTATGTGGGAATTCTCCAAGAAAATGAATGTGCCCATTTCCGGTAAGGACTTCAAGAGTGGCCAGACTTTGATGAAGACGGTGCTTGCTCCGATGTTCAAGACCCGTATGTTGGGTGTAAGCGGCTGGTTCTCTACGAATATTCTGGGTAACCGTGACGGCGAGGTACTCGACCAACCGGAGAACTTCAAGACAAAAGAGGTCAGCAAGCTGTCTGTTATCGACAATATCTTCGAACCGGAGAAATATCCTGACTTGTACGGTGATGTTTATCATAAGGTACGCATCAACTACTATCCTCCTCGTAAGGATAACAAGGAAGCATGGGACAACATCGATATTTTCGGCTGGATGGGCTATCCGATGGAAATCAAGGTTAACTTCCTGTGCCGTGACTCCATTCTTGCTGCTCCCATCGCGCTCGACTTGGTTATTTTCAGTGATTTGGCATTGCGTGCAGGTATGTGCGGCATCCAGACGTGGCTGTCCTTCTTCTGCAAGAGCCCGATGCACGATTTCGAGCATGAGCCGGTACACGATTTGTTCCAGCAATGGCGCATGGTGAAAGAGACTCTCCGCAACATGGTGGGTGAAACTGCACCAAGTTATTTGGATTAAAAAAACAGTGATAAGGTGATAGAAATAAGGTGGTAAGGTGATAGAGTGATAGCACTTTACCACTTTATCACTTTTATTACTTTATTGCATTTATCACTTTACCGTTTTTATCGCATTTATCACCTTATTACTTTTTTGATGAAGAAACCCTCCCTCCTCCCAGTCATTATCGGTACGGGCTTTGGCTCGGGCTTTTCTCCTTTTGCACCCGGCACTGCGGGAGCTTTGCTGGCTACGCTTATCTGGTTCGGGTTGTCTTATCTGGTTTCAAGTGCCTGCCTTTTGTGGCTGACAGTAGCATTGATTTTGGTATTTACACTTGCCGGTATCTGGGCTGCTAACCGCCTGGAGGCATCTTGGGGCGAAGACCCTTCGCGCGTGGTGGTCGATGAAATGGTCGGTGTGTGGATTGCCTTGCTTGCGGCGCCCGCCGGACATGTATGGTATGCATTGGGAGCATTTGTCTTGTTCCGTTTGTTTGATATATTCAAGCCCTTGGGCATTCGCCGTATGGAAAGTCTGCCGGGTGGAATCGGGGTAATGATGGACGATATTCTGTCTGGAGTCTACGGATTTATAATTTTGATTGTGGCAAGATGGATAATCAGTTGAAATCAAATGGCAAAGGTGTGTCGTGGCGCCATTCTGTCTGGATCTTCTTCAAGGCCCAGATTTCTGCGCAATTCGCAAGCTTTGTCGATTTTCTGGTGACTATCCTTCTGGTAAAGGCTTTTGCTGTTTTTTATCTTTATGCCACATTCACGGGTTCCGTGGTAGGAGGCATTGTAAACTGTGCCATTAATTACGGATGGGTGTTCCATGCCGAAGACTGTAAGAAAACGCATGTTGCCGTGAAATATCTCTTTGTCTGGGGAGGCAGCATTATACTGAATACCTGGGGCACTTTTGCATTGACCGAGTGGCTTACCGGCATGACATGGGTCAATGGATTGTTGGGATATTATATCGACAATGTATTTATTCTGTCAAAGATAATTGTAGCAGTGCTGGTAGCTTTTTTTTGGAACTACCATCTGCAACGTTTTTTCGTTTATCGTAATCACAATATAAAAGGCTTTCTGAAACATTATTTAGAGAACAAAAAAGACGAATATGAATTATAGAGATTGGTTGCAGCAGGTGATATACAAGATTATCAACCCTGTGGTGCATGGTATGATTAGAATTGGCATTACGCCTAACTTTATTACGACTACGGGGCTGGTACTGAATATCGTGGCGGCTGCCTTGTTTGTGTATGCAGGAGTGTACAAGAGTGGTGAACTGGCCTATGTAGGCTGGGGAGGCGGTATTGTGCTCTTTGCCGGGTTGTTTGATATGATGGACGGACGCGTGGCACGCGTGGGTAAAATGAGTTCTACTTTCGGTGCGCTCTACGACTCCGTACTCGACCGTTACAGCGAGCTCGTGACATTGTTCGGCATCTTCTATTACCTGATGCTGCAAGGCTATTTGTGGGGCTCCATCATTACATTCATTGCGCTGATAGGTTCGCTGATGGTGAGTTACGTGCGTGCCCGTGCCGAAGGTTTGGGGCTGGAGTGTAAAGTGGGTTTCATGCAGCGCCCCGAACGCGTTGTGCTGACTGCCCTCGGTGCCATGTTCTGCGGTATCTTTGGTGATTGTACTTTATTCGACCCGATGCTGATACTGATTGTGCCTATGGCAGTGATTGCAATATTGGCGAATTTGACGGCATTTGCCCGCTTGGCGCATTGCTATAAACTACTGAAAGACAAGGAATGAAAAATAGTTTGTTTCCCTCTGTGAGAGAGGCGGTGCTGGTGATTGTCATCACAGCGTTTTTCCTGATTCTGACAGCGGTCTGTATCGGGCTTCGTCCGGAACATTTCCTGATGGCGGGTGTATTTTTGGTATTGTTCTTTGCCGGACAGATAACCCGTAAGTTGGCAGTGGCGCTGTTGCCGTTTTTCATATTCGGCATTTCGTATGACTGGATGCGCGTATATCCCAATTACCAGGTGAATCCCATTGATGTAAAAGGACTTTATGAGGCAGAAAAATCCCTTTTTGGCTTGTCTGTAGACGGTGCTGTCCTTATCCCTTGTGAGTATTTTGCTTTGAACCATTGTCCTGTTGCCGATTTCTTTGCCGGGATATTCTACCTCTGTTGGGTACCGGTTCCCATTGCATTCGGGTTGTGGCTCTATCTGAAGGGTGACCGTAAGGTATATCTTCGTTTTGCGATGGTGTTCCTGCTGGTTAATCTCATCGGTTTTGCCGGCTATTACATCCATCCCGCTGCTCCGCCCTGGTATGCCATGAATTATGGTTTCGAGCCGATACTCGACACTCCGGGCAATGTGGCAGGCTTAGGGCGCTTTGACGAATTGCTGGGATGTTCCATCTTCAACTCCATTTACGGAAGGAATGCCAATGTATTTGCAGCAGTGCCCTCGCTCCATGCCGCCTATATGGTGGTGGCTTTGGCTTACGCGGTTATGGACCGCAGCAAAAAGTGGTTGATAGCGTTGTTTGCGGTGATTATGGTCGGTATCTGGTGGACGGCTGTCTATTCGGGACACCATTATCTGATTGATGTGATGCTGGGCATCTCTTGTGCATTGCTGGGTATTTTTGTTTTTGAGAAAGGACTGATGAAGTGGGGAGCGTTCGGACGCTTCTTTGAAAGATACAGTCGATACATTAAATAAGGTATACAATGAATAATTTTGTTTTTTATAGTCCTACAGAGTTTGTCTTTGGCAAGAATACTGAAGTGCAAGTCGGTGCATTGGCGCGTAAGTATGGTGCACAAAAAGTGATGATAGTATATGGAGGCGGTTCTGTTGTACGGAGTGGTCTGCTGGATAGAGTGAAGCAATCCTTGCAGGAAGCCGGTGTGGCTTATTGCGAAATGGGAGGTGTCCAGCCCAATCCCATTGACGGGAAGGTATACGAAGGTATTCAGCTTTGCTGTCGTGAGCAGGTGGATATGATGCTTCCTGTGGGAGGTGGTTCGGTCATAGATACGGCAAAGGCCATTGCTGCCGGAGCCCTCTATGATGGTGACTTTTGGGATTTCTTTATCGGTCGTGCCAAGGTGGAGAAAGCGTTGAAAGTAGCCGTGGTGCTGACTATCCCGGCTGCCGGAAGCGAAGGTTCGGGCAATACGGTAATTACCAAGACAGAGACACTCCAAAAACTGGGGCTCTGTGCCCCCGAGCATTTGCGTCCCGTATTTTCCATCATGAATCCTGAACTGACCTACACTCTCCCAGCTTATCAGACGGCTTGTGGTATTGCCGACATGATGGCTCACATCATGGAGCGTTATTTCACAAATACACCGGATGTGGAAATCAGCGACCGGCTTTGCGAAGGCACCTTGACAGCTATCATTAAAGAAGCTTACCGGGTGAAACAGCAACCGGACAACTATGCCGCGCGTGCCAACATTATGTGGTGTGGCACTGTGGCGCATAACGGAACTTGTGGGGTAGGGCGTGAGGAAGACTGGGCATCCCATGCACTGGAACATGAAATCAGTGCTATCTATAATGTAGCCCACGGTGCCGGCTTAGCTGTAATCTTCCCTGCCTGGATGGCTTTTATGGCAGAACATAATCCGGCAAAGATAGCCCAGTTTGCCCACCGCGTTTTTGATATACCCAAGTCCGAAGATTTGGAAGAGATGGCTTTGGCTGGTACCGCCCGCCTGAAACACTTTTTCCGTTACATGGGCTTGCCGGTTAGCTTTAAGGAGTTGGGCATCGAGCATCCCGATATAGACCGTATGCTCGTCAGTCTGCAGCGCAATAAAGGCGAACTGCTTGGCAACTACGTGAAGCTGACCATGACTGATTGCAGGGAAATCTATCGTTTGGCTTTATAGCGGAAGGCATGTTTGGGGAGAGCTCCCCCAAAGCAAGAGATAAAAAAGACGGCGAAGATAAATACCCTTCGCCGTCTTTTTTATTTGATTTCGATTTCTTCCTTCATGTCTATCTCTTCCCCTTGCAGGTCGTAGAATACATATTCCAGGAATGCTAATTTCTGGTTTGGAATAATCTTGATACCGAATCCGTACTTCATCTGCCACTTCCGTTTCAGGGAGACGAGTCCCTGATTGACGTAGGCTGCGATGTACGGGTGGATGTGTAACGAGAATTTCTTTATCTTCAATTTGTTGACCAGGTAGTCAATCTTACTCTCTAAGGTGTCCGTAAAGAGGATGGACGATTTGATGGTGCCTTTACCGAAGCAGGTGGGGCAGGTTTCCGTCGTATTTACATCCATAGCCGGGCGTACACGCTGGCGTGTAATCTGCATCAGTCCGAATTTACTGAGCGGCAGGATGTTGTGACGTGCTCTGTCTTTCTGCATGTTGGCACACATACGTTCGTAAAGCTTCTGTCGGTTTTCGGCTTCATTCATGTCGATGAAGTCCACCACGATGATACCACCCATATCCCTTAGTCTGAGCTGGCGTGCCAGTTCGTCGGCTGCACCCAGATTCACTTCCAGTGCGTTGGCCTCCTGCCCGTTGGCATTCTTGGTGCGGTTACCGCTGTTCACGTCTACTACGTGAAGCGCCTCAGTATGCTCAATAATCAGGTAGGCACCACTTTTGTATGAAATGGTCTTGCCGAATGACGACTTGATTTGTTTGGTGATACCAAAATTGTCGTAAATGGGGAGTTGACCTTTGTACAGCTTCACGATTCCTGCCCGTTCAGGGGCGATGAGGGTTACGTAATCCTTGATTTCGTGGTACACAGCCTCGCTGTTCACGTGGATGTTTTCGAAGGAAGGATTGAACAAGTCGCGCAACAGTCCTACGGCACGGCTGGTTTCTTCGTAAATCAGTGTCGGAAATTTGGTGGCCTTCTGTACTTTTGTAATGGCATCTTCCCAATGTTTCAGTAATACTTTAAGCTCTCCGTCGAGCTCGGCAACACGTTTTCCTTCGGCCACGGTGCGGACGATGACGCCGAAGTTTTTCGGCTTGATACTCATCAACAGTTGCTTGAGGCGTGCGCGCTCTTCGCTCGATTTAATTTTTTGTGATACGGAAACCTTGTCATTGAAGGGAATCAGCACGAGGTATCTTCCGGCAAAGGAAAGTTCGGAAGTCAGTCGCGGCCCTTTGGTAGAGATAGGTTCCTTGACAATTTGCACCACTACTTCTTGTCCCACCTTGAGTGTGTTGGAAACCGTTCCGTCCTTTTCAAGGTCGGGAAGTATGGTTGCTTTGGTAATGGGATTCAGCTTCTTCTTGTCGCTTAAAGTTTGCTTTACGTACTTCTCTAACGAGTTAAATTGAGGACCCAGGTCCAGATAATGAAGAAAAGCGTCTTTCTCGTAACCCACGTCCACGAAGCAGGCATTCAGGCCGGGCATCAATTTCTTGACGCGTCCCAAATACATGTTGCCCACCGAAAAGGAGATGTTTCTTCCTTCGCTCTGGAGTTCCACCAGCTGCTTGTCTTCAAGCAGTGCAATGGATACCTCTTTGGGCTGTACGTCTACAACGAGTTCGCTTGTCACAATAATTGGCTTTTAAATGATTCAATTTACTACTTAAACAAAGAACAAACCCGCGAGACATTTTGCTTCACAAGTTTGTTCTTTATTTTGTCCTTCAGACTAAAAATTACTTTTTGCTTTTATGTCTGTTCTTTCTTAGTCTTTTTTTACGCTTGTGCGTAGACATTTTATGTCTTTTTTTCTTCTTTCCGCTTGGCATAGCTTCAAAATTTTTATGGGTTAATACTATTGTTTATTATTTCTTCACTGAGAGGGTGAACGTTTTTGCAGGCTTAAATGCCGGAATGTTATGTTCCGGAATGATTATTGTAGTGTTCTTGGAGATGTTGCGAGCAGTTTTCTGAGCTCTTTTCTTCACTACAAAACTACCAAACCCGCGGAGGTAAACATTTTCATCTTTGGATAAAGATGCCTTTACTGCGTCCATGAATGCTTCAACGGTTGTAAGTACGGTTGTCTTATCAATTCCGGTGTTCTTTGTAATTTCGTTTACAATATCAGCTTTAGTCATTTTTCTTTAAAAAAAATATTATTACTATAGTTTTCCTAATTTTTTGGACTGCAAATATATAGCTTTTCCGTGGCTCTAAAAAATATATTTCGGACAATTTTCTAAAAAAGTCTTGGCATTAAGCTTTGTTAGGCTGAAAATGAAGTATTTTTGCAGCATGAATATTTTTAGCGGAACATTGTTGGACTGGTATGCGGAGAACAAACGCGACCTTCCGTGGCGAAATACCACGGACCCTTATCTGATATGGATTTCTGAAATCATCTTACAACAGACAAGAGTGGCGCAGGGGTATGAGTATTTTCTGCGTTTCATAAAACGCTTCCCGGATGTGGTGTCGCTGGCTGCTGCGTCCGAGGACGAAGTGATGAAATATTGGCAGGGCCTGGGGTACTATTCGCGTGCCCGCAACCTGCATGCCGCAGCCAAAAGCATGAAGGGGACATTTCCGAAAACCTATGCAGAGGTACGTGCTTTGAAGGGAGTGGGGGATTATACGGCAGCAGCCATCTGCTCCTTTGCCTATGACATGCCTTATGCGGCGGTCGACGGGAATGTGTATCGGGTGCTTTCCCGCTATTTCGGCATTGATGTTCCCATTGATTCTACTGAAGGGAAAAAGACTTTTACCGCTTTGGCGGGTGAGGTGCTCGATAAATCCAGGCCGGCAGATTATAACCAGGCAATTATGGACTTCGGAGCCGTGCAGTGTACGCCGCAGTCGCCCAACTGTCTGTTTTGTCCTTTGTCCGGCAGCTGCCGGGCATTGTCTGAAGGAAAAGTGCAGCAACTGCCCGTGAAGCAGCACAGAACCAAGACCACCAACCGCTATTTTAATTATATATATGTACGCATGGGCGCGCATACCTTGATACATAAGAGGACGGAGGACGATATCTGGAAAAATCTCTTTGAATTGCCTCTGGTTGAAACGGAAAAAGATTTATCCGAAGAGGAATTTCTGGCATGTCCGCAGTTTCATGCGCTGTTTGCAGAGGGAGAGGTGCGGATGGTCCGTACACTGCTTCGGGGGGTGAAACATGTATTGTCCCACAGAGTGATTTACACCAACTTCTACGAGGTTACTCTGCCCGATAATTCGAGCTCCTTCTCAAGTTACCAACGGGTTGCAGTCGAAGATTTGGGTCGTTATGCGGTGCCCCGCCTTATACATGCTTTCTTGGAGAAATATGTATAAAAGTTGTTTGTATTCTTGCATGGTGTGAATATTCTCGTTAATTTTGGCAGCAAATTAATAAAATAGAAGCTTATGTCAGTAAATAAAGTGATATTGATAGGAAATGTGGGACAAGACCCTAAAATAACCTATTATGAAGGTGGAAACTGTGTTGCCCAGCTTTCTTTGGCCACTACGGAGAAAGGATACACTTTGCAGAATGGTACGCAGATTCCGGACCGTACCGAATGGCATAACCTGATATTCCGTGGCCGTTTAGGCGAAATCGTTGAGAAATATGTGCATAAAGGCGATAAGCTTTACGTGGAAGGTAAGATACGTACCCGTTCTTACGATGACCAGGGAGGCATCAAGCGTTATGTGACTGAGATATTTGTCGACAATATGGAGATGCTGACTCCGAGAACGGCAACTCCCGGTGCTGGCCCTTATGCGCCGCAGGCGGGAGCCGCCCCCCAGCCACAACAACCAGTACAACCGCAGGCTGCCCCTGCACAAGATAACCCGACGGACGACTTGCCGTTCTAATTGTTTAACTAAAACCAAAATCTTTGGACCCAGACGCTTATTTATGCCAGTTGGCAGATGTTTTTAACGGTATATCCGTACAGACTCCTTCTATTTCGGCCGTTGTAGCCATTGTGTTGGCAGGTTTGCTTTTGCTTGTTTCCGGTTTTGCATCAGCTTCCGAAATAGCCTTTTTCTCTCTTTCTCCGTCAGACCTGAATGCAATAGCGGAGAGAAAGCATCCTTCGGATGAGAAAATCAGTAATCTGCTGGACAACAGCGAACGTTTGTTGGCAACGATTCTGATTACGAACAACTTCGTGAATGTAACCATAATCATGCTCTGCAACTTCTTCTTTATGAATGTGTTCCAATTTCATTCTCCCATTGCAGAGTTCCTCATTCTGACAGTAGTCCTTACATTTTTGCTGTTGCTTTTCGGTGAAATCATGCCTAAGATATATTCGGCTCAGAAGACGCTGGCTTTCTGCCGTTTTGCCGCTCCCGGCATCACGTTTTGCCGTTCCGTATTCTATCCGATGGCATCTATGCTGGTACGTTCCACCTCTTTCTTGAACAAGCATATGGTCCGCAAGAACCATAACATATCGGTCGATGAACTCTCGCATGCGTTGGAGCTGACCGACAAGGCAGAGCTTTCGGAGGAGAATAATATTCTGGAAGGTATCATCCGCTTTGGCGGGGAAACGGCCAAGGAGGTCATGACCTCTCGCCTTGATGTGGTGGACCTGGATATCCGTACCCCTTTCAAAGATGTGGTGAAGTGCATCGTAGAGAATGTCTACTCCCGTATTCCCATCTATGCGGATAGCCGTGACAATATCAAGGGGGTGCTTTATATCAAGGATTTGCTTCCCCATCTGAACAAAGGGGATAATTTCCGTTGGCAGTCGCTTATCCGGCCCGCCTATTTTGTGCCCGAAACCAAGATGATTGATGATTTGCTGCGCGATTTCCAGGCAAACAAGATTCATATAGCCATTGTGGTCGATGAGTTCGGTGGTACGTCGGGCATTGTCACCATGGAGGACATTATTGAGGAGATTGTGGGCGAAATTCATGACGAATACGATGATGAAGAACGTACATATGCCGTACTGAATGACCACACTTGGGTATTTGAAGCCAAGACCCAGCTGACTGATTTCTATAAAATAACGAAGATAGACGAGGAAACGTTCGATGAGGTGGCAGGGGATGCCGATACGCTTGCCGGACTTCTGCTGGAACTGAAGGGGGAATTTCCTGCTCTCCATGAAAAGGTGACCTACGGCCGTTATGAGTTTGAGGTGTTGGAGATGGACAACCGCCGTATCCTGAAAGTGAAGTTCACAGTAAATGCCCCGGCAGAACCCAACTCTTCTTCCCTTTAATTTTTAATTATTAATTTTTAAATTGTTCCGTGCCCCTCTTCTTGCAACATACCGCTCTTCCCTGTCGATGGGGAATTTGGAAAACGGAGGAATCTCCGGAGGAATTGCTGGCCATGCTTCCTCATCAGGAAGTATACCGGGAAGGTATGCGGCGCTTCACCGCGGCACACCGCCGTTTGGAGTGGTTGGCTGTCCGCGTATTGCTTTATACTCTGTCGGGAGAAGAGAAAGAGATTGCCTATCATCCCAGTGGGAAACCTTATCTGGCGGATGACTCCGCCTCTCTCAGTATTTCGCATACGAAAGGTTATGTGGCTGTTGTCTTGGGATTGCCGGGTCGGGAAGTGGGTGTTGACATCGAGCAGTATGGTGAGCGGGTAAGGAAGGTGGCACATAAATTCATGCGCGAAGATGAACAGCCATCCGTGTTTCGCGGAACAGACACTTGGTCACTGTTGCTGCACTGGTCGGCTAAGGAGACCATGTTCAAATGCCTGAATGCTTCCGAGGTTGATTTTCGCGGGCACATGCGCATTCTGCCTTTTGCTGTAAATGAAAGCGGCGTATTCTCCGCCGAAGAATATCGTACGGTGGAGAAACGCCGGTTCACTATTCATTATTATTTGTTTCCGGATTTTGTCTTGACATTGAGTCTGTAAATCTCTTACAGCCTTTCCAGTTGTACCGTGAAGTGTCTCATCAACGGAGCTTCCCAGGTGATGCGCACTCCGCGGGTAATACTTTCCCGTTTGTCATATACATTTTTCAAAGCGGCTGCCACCACATCCATGTGGTTGTTGGTATACACGCGGCGGGGGATGGCAAGCCGAAGCAAGTCCAGGCCGTTGAAGCGGTTTTCGCGGGTCACCGGGTCGCGGTCTGCCAGCAGATACCCGATTTCGCAGCCGCGTATGCCTGCTTCCAGATAGAGCTCAGCGGTCAGTGTTTGTGCCGGGAATTCTTCTTTGGGCACATGTGTCAGCACTTTGGGGGCATCCACAAATATGGCATGGCCGCCTGCGGGACGTTGGTAGGGTATCCCGTACTCATCCAGTTTCATGGCTAGATAGCCCACCTGGTGAATGCGGGTTTCCAGATTGTCAAATTCAGTATTTTCATCCAGGCCGATGGCAAGGGCGTTCATGTCACGACCGTTCATGCCTCCGTAAGTAAGGTAGCCTTCGAACTGCACGCAGAAGCCTTTGGCACCTTCATACCAGTCTTTCCGGCGGGTGGCTATGAATCCGCCCATGTTGACAATACCGTCTTTTTTGGCACTCATCGTCATACCGTCGGCAAGGTCAAACATCTCGCGGGTAATTTCCTTTATGCTCTTGTTGCGGTAACCTTCTTCTCTCATTTTGATGAAGTAGGCATTTTCCGCAAAGCGTGCCGAGTCAAAGAGAACGGGCTTGCCGTACTTGTCGGCAATGGCGCGGACTTCGCGCAGGTTCTGCATGGAAACCGGCTGGCCGCCTGCAGTGTTGTTGGTTATGGTGACGATGACGAACGGTATCCGTTCGCTATGTTCCTGTAATGCTTTTTCCAGTTTTTTAGGGTCTACATTGCCTTTGAAGGGAATTTCCAGCTGTGTCTGTTTGGCTTCGTCTATGGTGCAGTCCAGAGCCAATGCCCGGCGTCCCTCGATATGTCCTTTGGTGGTGTCGAAATGGGAGTTTCCCGGCACAATGTCGCCCTCGTGCACCAAGTAGGAGAAGAGTACATTTTCGGCAGCGCGTCCCTGGTGGGTGGGGATAATGTATTCAAATCCGGTGAGGCGGGTGATGACTTCTTTCAGTTTGAAGAATGAGGTGGCTCCGGCATAGCTTTCGTCACCCAGCATCATGCCTGCCCATTGGCGGTCGCTCATGGCGCCGGTGCCTGAGTCGGTGATGAGGTCGATATAAACTTGTTCCGATTTGAGTTGGAATACGTTGTAGTGGGCTTCTTTCAGCCATTGTTCGCGTTCCTGGCGGGTACTTTTACGGATAGGTTCCACCATTTTGATTTTCCATGCTTCGGCAAATGGTAATTCCATAGACTCTGTATCTTTAATAATTTGACAATAGGTTAACGGATAAACCGATTGTTGCAGTTTAATGTGCCGAATTTAGGCAAAATCTATGTAATAACCAATTTAAATATGACTTTTTGTAATGTAAATGTCCGGACGAAATCACTTCGGCCGGACATCATCAAATAAACTTGGCAGAGTTTATTACCTTCTTTACTTTCTCTGAATTAGGTTTGATGAATGAAATGATGGACGGTTTGTCCGGCTCATTAGACTCAACGCTTTTTCCTCGAAAGCAATGATAAAGTATGCATGGCAGGTCTTCTGACTTGTTTCTGTTGCAGGCGCCTTCCCGGAAGAATATTCCAGTGGCATAGAGTAATTGTCTGCAACGTTGCACGAAACTTACAGCAGCGGGACTGTCCAGGATTTACACCTGATTCCCTTTTAATCGCTTTCCCAGAAGAGGGGGAGCGAACCAATGCATGACAAAGATACGGATTCTTTTTGAGAAAACAATTCTATGAGTGATAAATTTTCTTCCCCGCTCTCTTTCTTTTTGCCGACAAATTGGCAAGGTTTTGCCACCCTCTTGGCAAGACTTTGTCACCGCGTTGGCAAAACTTTGCCATAGGCATGGCAAAAGTTTGCCAAAAGCATGGCAATCGGTTGGCAAAATTACTCTCTGATTGATAGTGACTTAAGGCGATTTAAGCAATCCGTCATGTCGGTAAGGTGAAAAGATACCAATACAAGCCACACTTGCCACAAGAACCTTCTCCAGAGGTATGCAAAGCATTTTGTTTGGTGTGGTAAAACGGGCTGTTATCTCTCTTTTGCCAGTGTGAATACAAACTCCAGTCCTCCACCTTGGTTGTTTTTGGCAGAGATGGTGCCTCCGTGAATAAGGACTGCATTCTTCACTATGGCGAGCCCCAAGCCGGTGCCGCCCAACTTGCGCGAGCGTCCTTTGTCTACACGGTAGAAGCGTTCGAACAAACGGTTCAGATGTTCGGGAGAGACGCCGATGCCGGTATCGGCAAAACTGAAATAGTAGTAATTCTCGTCTTCGCGGAAACAACTGATGTTGATGTGTATGTTGGTGCCGGCATAAGCGATGGCGTTGTCCATGAGATTGCGGAAGATGGAGTAGAGTAGAGAGTAGTTGCCCCGCAACTGTATCTTCGGTTTTAGGGAATTGACAACGGTGATTTGCTTCTGTTCCAGTTCCAGGGACACTTCGTTGACGATGTTTGAAACCAGCATGCTGATGTCCACCTTTTCCATATCAATCATGTTGGCGGCTTCGTCCATGCGGGTCAGTACGGATATGTCGCGCAGCAGGCGGCTCAGGCGGTTGCTTTGCGCGTAGCAGCGTTCCAGGAAGACCTGCATCTTTTCGGGTGCAATGTTTTCGTTGTTCACGATGGTTTCCAGATAACCTTGTATGCTGCTTACGGGGGTTTTCAGCTCGTGGGCGATGTTCTGGGTCAACTGCCGTTTCAGCCGTACTTGCTCTTCTTCCTGGGTGATGTCGTTGATGGAAATTTCAAAGCTGAGGTCTTGGAAGATGATGCACTCCACGATGAAGGTGCGTCCGTTCTTGTTGATGTGTACGGACATCCTTCGTTCTTCGTTGTAGGAGGGGCGCTTCTGCGCCTTGTTGATGAAATCCGTTATCTTCTGGAATTCGCAGATGGAGAATATCTCTTCGGTAGCCTGCAGGTTGGAGTCTGAAATCAGATTGCCGTATTGGGTGAACAGATTGTTTACCAATATCTCCTTTTTGTCTCTGTTGAATACGCCCAGTCCTTCGCGGGAGGTTTGCAAATGGGTGATAAGCTTTTCGCGCTCAATGTAAAGCGCCTCTTTGGTTTCGCGCAGGCGCTTGTATATCTGTATGATATGCTGCGAAATCTCTCCAAGCTCATTGTGCGGGAAGGCGGCTTGTATGTCCATGTCTATGGGTTCGTTCTTGTCGGCCCTTTTGGCAAACTCGCGCAGGTGGTTGATGGCGCTGCCCAGTTTGGAGGTGAATTTGTAGAAGACGGATATCAGCAACAGTGATACAATGACCGTGAACCAGATGTAGTGTGGGTCGGCAGCCAGATTGTTCATCAGGTTGACGTTGTAGGGGAGGGCTGAGCGGATGATACAGCCTTCGTAGGCGGTGGCAGAATAGAAATAGGTCTTGCCGGTGGTTTCGGAGATGCGCCGTAGGTCGTAGCCCTTGCCGTCTTTCAGCGCTTTCTGAACTTCGGGGCGTTTGATGTGGTTGTCCAGTTCATGGCTGTCGTTCTGGGAGCTGTCGAACAATACGTTGCCATGAAGGTCTACCACAGTGACGCGCAATTCCTTGTTCACATGCTTGGAGATGTAGCTGTCCAGCATGGAAGTCCATAGGCTGTCGGGGAGGTAACGAAGCTCCTGGTGCAGTCTGTCGTTATAATCTTGCAGCTGCATGTCCAGCAGCTCCACTTTGTATTCCTTTTCCCGCTGATACTGGTAGGCGATGAAGCAGGCGGCGAATACGAGGAACAGCGAGATGACCGAAAGGAAAAGCTTCCGGCTGAAGGACAGAAAGTGTCTGTCGTTATTCGGCTTCGAAACAATAACCATATCCCAAGCGTGTTACGATACATTTGCCATAAACTCCGATTTTCTTGCGCAGACGTGTGATGTTCACGTCGATGGTGCGGTCCAGCACATATACTTCGTCGCTCCAGATGCGGTTCAGTATATCCTCGCGCGAGAATACGCGTCCTTTATTCTGCAAAAGCAGCAATAAGATTTCAAATTCTTTTTTGGTGAGCGGTGCCTCTTCGCCGTCAATGCAGACTTTCTTCTTGATGATGTCCAGTACCAGCGTCTTGTAGACAATCTGTTCCGGTGCATGTTCCGTTTCTCCTTGTCGGGTGCGTCTAAGTACGGCTTTGACACGTGCCGCCACTTCGCGCAGCGAGAAGGGTTTGGATATGTAGTCGTCCGCTCCCAGGTTGAAACCGGTCACGGTGTCATTTTCCGTATCTTTGGCGGTAATGAAGATGATGGGTATCTGGGCTGTCTTCTTGTCCTTCTTCAGCATGCTCGCCATTTTGAAGCCGGAAATTTCTCCCATCATCACGTCCAGCAGTAGCAGGCTGTAGCTGCCAATGTCCATTCTCAGAGCTTCTTCAGCGGAGTTTGCCGTATCCACTTCGTAGCCTTCGTTTTCGAGGTTGAACTTCAGAATTTCACATAAGTCTTCTTCATCGTCCACTACTAAAATCCGGTAATCGTTCATTGCTTTGTTGTTTATGTATGACAAGGATAAAACAATTCTCTTGTCACAAAGTTAAACTTTATTTCTTTTTATCGGCAAAAATAGTGCAAACCGAATGCAGAATTTTCATGTTTGCATGAAAACTTGTGCTGAGATGCAGGCCATTTCTACTTTCTGGGTACAAAAGTGAGGCTAATTTGTTACGGAATGATGAAACAAGTGTTACATTTGGGTTACATTAAATTCTCGTTTATCTAAAAGCCCTGTCACATATAAAATATTATCTTTGCTTCGTAAATATTGAATTGTATGAAAGAACTTATGTATATCAGGAGTTTCTCTAAAAGGCGTTTGCCGGTTATTGTGGGAACTCTGCTTTTAGTGATAATCGGCTCTGTCTGGCTGAATACGGCTCCTTTCCGTTCGGGCTTTGATATCGCGGATGAGCTGGGCGGTAATATATTCCCTTCCAGTATCCTTTCAGTGGCTACCACCGATGCTCAGGTCATAGTGCCGGTAGACTCCATGTATGTAGGTAATCCGAAGTCGTGCATCGCTGTCCGTGTCCGTTCGAGGAATGCTTATAGCCGGGTGCGGGTAGAAGTTGCGGAGACTCCGTTCTTTTCCCGTTCAGTGTCGGAGTTTGTGTTGGCAAAACCGCGTACGGAGTATATTATCTATCCTGATATCATATGGAATTATGAGGCTCTGAAGAATAACAACCAGGCGGAACCCATTAGTGTGGCCGTTATGGTAGAGATGAACGGTAAGGATTTGGGGCAGAGGGTGCGTACTTTTTCCGTTCGCAGCATTAATGAATGTCTGTTGGGGTATGTCACGAATGGTACAAAATTCCATGATACCGGCATCTTTTTTGCAGCATATGTAAATGAGGAGAATCCTATGATTGACAAACTGTTGCGTGAAGCGCTGGATACGCGTATCGTCAACCGGTTTTTGGGTTATCAGGGAGGTACCGAAGTGGTGGACAGGCAGGTTTATGCCTTGTGGAATGTACTGCAGAAGCGTAAGTTCCGTTATAGCTCGGTCTCCAATACGAGCCTTTCCAGCAATGTGGTCTTTTCACAGCGTGTGCGCACGTTCGATGACGCCTTGGAGTCCTCGCAAATCAACTGTGTGGATGGAAGTGTGCTTTTTGCTTCTCTGCTCCGTGCCATCAACATAGAACCTATATTGGTGCGCACCCCGGGGCATATGTTTGTAGGATACTACACGGATTCCAGTCATAAAGACATGAATTTCCTTGAAACGACCATGATTGGTGATGTGGATTTGGATGATTTCTTTCCGGACGAACAGTTGGATTCGACGATGGTGGGAAAGTCGCAGAACCAGATGTCGCGCATCACCTTTGACAAGTCCAAGGAGTATGCCAATAAGAAGTATGCCCAGAATAAGGAAGGTATTCATTCCGGCAAACTGAACTATATGTTTCTGGAAATATCCAAAGAGGTGAGAAGGAGAATACAGCCGATAGGGAAATGAGGCGTAGAATGCAAACAGCCGATTTTCACGAACCGGCCGTTCCAATCATCATCTATGAATGAAGACCGTTGAGAGGCTTCAATGAATTAAAACTGAACACTAGTGATTTCTGTTATGAAACTTGTATATATTAGTATTATGCTGAAAAATAAAATGTTAATGTAGATTATATATGGAATTTATTATTGTTAATAGTCTAACACTATTTTTTGATGAACTTATGAATCATTTTAACTAATTTGCTTTTTAGAATCCTTATCCATACCAATATCCCCACGTAATCAAGTTCTTTTTATATAAAAAGATTTATGAATATGCTTTAATGCGTAAATCAAATAGTTCAAAACATCGCTATATATAAATGATAAATGTGATGTGTTTTTCGTTTTTTCGCATCATTGAGATATATTATATACAAGTACGGCATTAATATGATTAAGAGTTAATGCTTTGAATAATTACTAAATAGATATTTAAAACTTTGCAAAAATATAAATGCAAATGTTTTAATGTTTATTTAGTAATTTTTAATTCGATTGATGATAGAATTTCTAAATTAATTCATATGTTTGCAAACAAATCCAAATAATAGAGCTTATGAAAAGAAATTATTGCTTATCATTAGTGTTGCTTGCATTGTTTGGGGTGTCTGCACCTTTTGCTGCTAATGCAGCTGTTGAAAGTGTGCTAAGTTCCCAAAGTACTCAGCAAGCCAAGAAAATCACAGGTAAAGTTTTAGATGCGGCAGGCGAACCCATCATCGGCGCCAGCGTGTTAGTAAAAGGTTCTGGTACCGGCGCTGTGACGGATATTGATGGAAATTTTTCTGTAGAGGCGCCGGTGGGTAGCACATTGGAGGTATCTTTCATTGGCTACAAAACAGTGACATTGAAGGTGACGAACGCCACTACTTATACTGTGAGTTTGCAAGATGACTCGCAAGCGCTGGACGAAGTGGTTGTGACGGCAATGGGTATCAAGAAAGAGCGCAAGGCTTTGGGATATTCAATGGAGGATGTGAAGTCGGATGAATTGATGAAGATGAAAACTGCCAATCCTATTTCATCCCTTTCGGGGAAAGTGGCCGGTGTGAATGTTACTCAGTCATCCGGTGCTGCTGGTGCGGGCGCTCAGATTATATTGCGTGGAGGAACGTCGGGTGCTGAAGGCAAAGACAATCAGCCGCTCTTTGTGGTGGATGGTGTTATTTTTGATAACTCTTCATCAGTGGTGGGCAATTCGGCTTTCGATGGTTCCATGCGTTCTGCCTCTACTACTTCCAATCGTTTGATGGATATAAACCCCGAAGATATAGAAAGTATGTCGGTGCTCAAAGGCCCTGCAGCTGCCGCTTTATACGGTTCACGTGCAGCCAACGGAGTTATTCTTATCACTACCAAGAAAGGTAAAGAGGGCGTGGTTGAAGTGAATATCAATTCTAAGTTTACTGCTTCATGGGTAAAGAGCCTGCCGCAAACGCAACGCCAATATGCCCGTGGATATATGGAAGACCAATATGATTCAAAGAAGAACTATACTGGTACTGTGTTTAATGACTTTGCTTATACTTCGTGGGGAGAGAAGTCGAACGCAGCTACTTATGATAACATAGGTGATTTCTTTCAAGGCGGAAACATTTTCGATGAAAGTGCCAGCGTAGCCGGGGGTACCAAGAACAGTAAATTCTATCTTTCAGGGTCTTACTATGATCAAGTAGGTGTTGTACCCGAAACAGGATACAAGAAATATGCTTTCCGTTTCAATGGTGAGCAGAAGGTGGGGATTTTTACCTTTAACGCCAGTGCCGCTTATAGCGATGCTCATACAGACCGTACTTTGACGGGTGCCGGGCTTTATAATTCGAGTGGTAATGGTGCTCTTTATGGTGTGTACAACTGGTCTCCTTTCGACCGAATGACCCACTATCAGAACGAGGATGGTACCCGTTATCGTTTGTTTGGCGATCGTCTTGATCCATGGGACGAACGCGACAACCCCTATTGGATTGTCAATCGTAACCACATGTATGACGACATCGACCGTTTCAATGGGATGCTCAGTATAAAAGCCGATATTGCCAAATGGTGGTTTGTTTCTTATAAAATAGGTATTGACCGTTATACCCAAACTGCTTCCAACCGTTTGGCTGCCAATGGCGTGCTTAAACAAGTGTGGCAAAAAGGTATGATGAGTGACAACACCCAGCAGTTCCGCTATATGAGCCATGACTTTATGTCGAACATGAGCCATAAGTTCGGTGATTTCGATTTGAATCTTTTGTTGGGTGCCACAATGGACGAAACCAAGACAGACCGTAGCTCGATGATGGCTTGGAACTTTTCCGTTCCTGATTTCTTCTCATACGCCAATGCCAGTAAAGACAATAAGCAATTCACACATGCAGCTACTAAGAAACGTTTGGTAGGAGCTTTTGGAGAATTCCGTGCATCATGGAAAAATATGCTCTATCTCACTGTGAGCGGTCGTAATGACTGGACTTCTACTCTTCCTCTTGAAAACCGTTCGTACTTCTATCCTTCGGTAAGCGGTTCATTCGTATTTACTGAAGCCTTGCAGCGACTCGGTTGGCTGGATGACAGTGTGCTCAACTTTGGTAAATTGCGTGCATCGTGGGCCAAGGTAGGTAAAGATACCGGTGTGTACGAATTGGAAACTGCCTTATGGCCTACGGGTACCTATCTTGACGGTACGGTAGGTGTGGGAAATACTTGGACACGCGGTAATGACAAACTGAAACCGGAAATGACCAAGTCTACCGAAATAGGCGTGGAATTGAGTTTCTTCAAAAACCGCCTGCACATAGACTATGCTTACTATACCAACGATTCATATAATCAGATTCTTGCTCCTCGCGGTCCGCAATCTACCGGTTACATCTTTTGGAGTATCAATGCGGGCAATGTGTATAACAAAGGTATGGAACTCTCTATTTCGGGAACTCCCATACAGACTAAGGACTGGACATGGGACATTGGCTTGAACATGGCAGGTAATCGTGGTACTTTGGACGGGCTTCCCGAAGGTATGGGCGTGATGTATGTTACCGATGTGCAATATGCCGGTATGCAGGCAGCCTCGTTCAGCGGTGGAGATTTTATGGGTATTGCCGGTACCAAATGGAAACGTAATGACGCCGGTGAGGTGATACTCGACAAAAACGGTATGCCTACTTATGACAAAACCCTTGTAGCAGTAGGTAATCGTGAGTCATCGTTTACCGGTGGATTGAACAACACCCTTACTTGGAAGAATTTTACTTTCAATATGCTATGGGAATTCCGTGTAGGTGGCGATGTGGTCAACGGTACTCAATATGCTATGGATAACAGCGGTGTGAGCCAGTTCTCTGCCGATGTACGCAATCGTTCTCTCACTGTAACGGGTGTCAATGCCAATGGTGACCCAGTGACCAATACTTGGGAAGCCGATAAAACCTATACTTTTAATGGAGTACAAATGAGTGGCTACAACATCATTAAGGATTACTATCAGAACTATTATTCTAAGGAGTCAGCCAACTATATTACCGATGTCAACTCTTTGCGTTTGCGTTCTGTTTCATTGAGCTATGAGTTTCCTAAAACGTGGCTTTCCAAGATTGGATTTGTAAAGCGTGCTTCGGTATCGGTAGCTGCTACCAATCTATTGCTCATCACCAATTACGACGGTGATCCTGAAGTGGCTGCCGCCGGTGCGGGTGTAGGTGGCTCATCATCAGTAGGATTTGACTACTGCGGTGTACCTGCCACTTCTACCATGTCGTTTGGCTTGAATCTTACTTTCTAACTCTTAAAAAACAGAAGCAATATGAAATTATTCAAATCTATGATATTATGTAGTGTGGGTGCCCTTATGACTTTGTTCTCGGGGTGTAGTGACTGGCTCGATGTAAATGTCGATCCCGAAAATCCCACAGCCGGAAATGCGACCTATGATTCACGATTGGCACATATTGAATTTTATACCAACAGTGCCACTCAGTTTGCTGCTTGGCGTTCCAGTATGTCTATGGGCGATTGGACACGCTATTATGACGGCGGTACTTATTGGAGCATGTCTTATTGGAGTCCTCAGACCGGTGCCGTTACCACTCCCTACCAATGGTGGTTCTGTGGAGCTGCTGTAAATATTCCATTTTTGATTGACAAGGCTACGGCAGCCGAGGCTTGGCATTATGTGGGTGCAGCTCGCGTAATTCGTGCCTATGGTTTTATGCTTATGACAGACCTTTATGGAGAAATGCCTTACAAGTCGAGTGAGGCTGAAGCCGGTGTTACTCCTACCTATAATGACGGAAAAACAATCTATTTGGGCTGTTTGGCCGATCTTGACACCGCTATCGAGATGTTCCAAAAAGAGCAAGGGTCTGCGACAGCTTCGTTGGCTGTAGGCGATATTTGGAATGGTGGTAGTGTAGACAAGTGGCTTAAATTGGCATATTTACTTAAAGCACGTTACATTAACAAGCTTATTAAAAAGGGTGAAGGCAGTTATCTTGAAGGGAAATACGATGCCGCAGAAATCTTGGCTTGTCTTGACAAGGCTCAGCAAAGCAATGCCGACAATACCGTATTCAATCATATTGATGCCAATAATTCGCATGATGTATTGGGATGGGACGAACCGGTTGATTATTCACCGCTCTTTTCTGTATGTGGCATGAATGCCGGCTATATGCCTACCAAGATGCTTTACGATAATCTGACAAATTTTGCCGGAAGTGGAATAGAAGATCCGCGTGCCGATAAGATTTTACCTTGGGCATATTCGAAGCAATCAAGTAATTCACCCGCAGAGGTGAAGTTCAAAAACGGTTGGCGTCGTTCTATGGGTGTAGACATGATTGGCAATGATAGTCCCAGCCTTACCGGCGGACCGTTGCGCTCGAACTTCTCGGCAGCCAAAGGTTGGTGGATTGACAGTGAATCTTCTACCCGTAAGGGGGACACTATTTATGTAGAGTGTACCAGTCAGTGTAAAGCTTATCAAGGACGTCCTGATTTACTTTATCGTCGCGATGGTACTGATGCCTCTCGCGAATCGGGAACTTTCTATACTCGCGTGTCTTCTCCCACCTATATTGGAACCTATGCCGAAGCTTGTTTCATACGTGCTGAAGTACTCTTTAACCAAGGTAATAAAGGAGCGGCTTTTAATGCTTATAAGAAAGGTATTGCAGCCAGTATCGACGGTATGAACGATAAATTGAAAGTGTGGTGCCGTGAAGATGCCAATTTGGAAGCATGTCCTTCATTCTCTCCTATGACGCAAACCGACATTGACAACTATTTGAACAATGGTATCGGCACTGAAGAGAATATTACTTTGGGCAAGATTCTTACTCAAAAGCGTTTGGCATTGCATTTTTCCATGGAAATTTGGAACGATATGCGTCGCTACGATTTTAATCCGGAGCTTTTCTTAGGCTGGGGTATTCCTGCACGCTATGGCGTTGATGCTACTGCCCAAAAGAATATTCCGCAGGGTAAACAGTTCCGTCGTTGGCAGCAATGCAGTCATGAGCTCAACTACAATACGGCCAATCTGCAAGCTATCGGTGCCACTGTTCCGGGAGCTGATACTTCAATTGCACTTTGGAATGCTGCCGAGGACGTATGGACTTTACCCGTATGGTGGGACAGTGCCCAAAACTAATTTTTCATTGCATTTTATTTTGTGATACAAATTCATTATCTTTACGCCCAAAATGTGGATTTTAAGATATAGTTAAGATATTGAAGGCTCTAATGGTCTTCATTCATAGATGATGATTGGAACAGCCGGTTCGTGAGAATCGGCTGTTTTTTTGTTTCGTTTGTTTGCATATCAACGGCGGTAATATGTTACTTTTGCCCTAAAACCGAAGATAGGCTGCACCTCAGCATAAAAAATGGACAAGTTCATTTTATTTTGCATTCGGTTTGTACTATCTTTGCGAGAAATAGCTGAGATGGTAGGAACTGTCTTTGCAAAGATTAGTCTATATATGGAACAAAGCAAGAAATTTATCTCTCCGGGGGCATGGTTCTCCATGACTTATCCGGCAGACTGGAATGAATTCGAGGACGGGGAAGGCTCTTTCCTTTTTTATAACCCCAATGAGTGGACCGGTAATTTTCGCATTTCGGCTTTCAAAGGGAATGCTACATATGGCAAGGACTCCGTGAAGCAAGAGTTACGGGAAAACTCCTCTGCCATTCCGGTTAGGATAGGCCGGATGGAATGTGCATATAGTAAGGAAATGTTCGAGGAAGAAGGTGCGTACTATACTTCCCATTTATGGATAACGGGCGCGGATGAAGTTGCCTTTGAATGTTCGTTTACGGTGAAGAAAGGAGAGCCAGTTGCAGAAGCGGAGAAGATTATCGCTTCGCTGGAAACGCGGAAGGATGGAGTGAAGTATCCAGCGGAGATAATTCCGGTGCGCCTTTCGGAAATCTACCAGATTAATGAAGCATACGAGTGGGTGGATACTACTATAAAGGAATTGTTGAAGAAGGATTTCCAGGGAGCCGAGGAAGACATTGCCAAGATGCAGCAGATGATGGAAGAAAGCAACATCAGCCCTAAAAAGAAAGATGCGTGGCTGGCTTTTGGCATTGTGCTTTGTGTTATTTTCGCCAATGAAGTGGACGGTATGGAATGGCGTACCTTGGTGGACGGAAACCGGGAAGCGCCCATATTGCTGAACACGTCTACCGGTGAATGGATAGACCCCATGAAGCTGGTTTGGAGCAAAGTAAAGGCAGGAGGTAAAGTGAATCTGCTGGAGATATACAGCTCCTTGTTCTAAGGTCCGGTCATCTCGGTACTGTGATTTTCAACTTTCAATTTTCATTTTTCAACTATTAAAGCATTGGCAGCAGTAAATTCAATTCTTCAGGTGGAAAACTTGACCAAGTCGTTCGGTGACTTGGTACTATTCGAAAATATTTCTTTGGGCTTGTCCGAGGGACAGCGTGTCGGGTTGATAGCCAAGAACGGCAGTGGCAAGACGACATTGCTCAATATCCTTTCCGGCAAGGAAGGGTATGACAATGGCACCATTTCCTTCCGTCGTGATTTGCGTGTGGGTTATCTGGAACAAGACCCGCAATATCCCGAAGAGCTGACCGTGCTCGAAGCGTGCTTCCATCATGGCAACAGTACTGTCGAGTTAATCAAGGAATATGAACGTTGCATGGAAACGGAGGGGCATCCCGGCTTGGACGAAATTCTGGTGCGTATGGACCATGAAAAAGCTTGGGAGTACGAGCAGAAGGCGAAACAGATTCTGTCTCAACTTAAAATACGTGATTTCAGTCAGCACGTAAAACATCTGTCCGGCGGGCAGTTGAAGCGTGTGGCACTTGCCAATACCCTTATCACTGAACCCGATTTGCTGATACTGGACGAGCCTACCAACCACCTCGACCTCGATATGACGGAGTGGCTGGAGGAATATCTCCGCCGGAACAACCTCAGCTTGCTGATGGTGACGCACGACCGTTATTTCCTCGACCGGGTATGCTCCGAAATCGTAGAGATAGACAACCGGCAGATTTATCAGTATAAAGGCAATTACAGTTATTATCTGGAGAAGCGCCAAGAGCGTATCGAGGCCAAGACTGTGGAGATAGAACGTGCCAATAACCTCTACCGCACAGAGCTGGAATGGATGCGCCGCATGCCGCAAGCCCGCGGGCACAAGGCACGCTATCGGGAGGATGCCTTTTACGAGTTGGAGAAGGTGGCTAAGCAGCGTTTCAACAACGACAATGTAAAGCTGGACGTTAAGGCTTCTTATATAGGCAGTAAGATATTCGAGGCAGACCATCTGTACAAATCCTTTGGTGACTTGAAGATTCTGGATGATTTCTCCTACATCTTCTCCCGTTACGAAAAGATGGGTATCGTAGGGAATAACGGTACGGGCAAGTCGACCTTCATCAAGATACTGATGGGGTTGGAGCAGGCAGACAGCGGTACGCTGGACATTGGCGAGACGGTCCGCTTCGGTTACTACTCGCAGGACGGCTTGCAGTTTGACGAGCAGATGAAAGTGATTGATGTAGTGCAGGACATTGCCGAAGTCATAGAACTGGGCAACGGCAAGAAGCTGACGGCATCGCAATTCCTGCAACATTTCCTGTTTACTCCCGAGACACAGCACAGCTATGTCTACAAGCTGAGTGGGGGAGAACGCCGCCGCCTCTATCTGTGTACGGTCCTGATGCGCAATCCCAACTTCCTGGTGCTGGATGAGCCGACCAATGACCTCGATATTGTGACGCTGAATGTGCTGGAAGAGTATTTGCAGAATTTCAAAGGATGCGTGATTGTGGTGAGCCACGACCGTTATTTCATGGACAAAGTGGTAGACCATCTGTTAGTGTTCAACGGACAAGGGGACATCCGCGACTTTCCCGGCAACTATACACAATATCGCGACTGGAAAGATGCGAAAGTCCATCAAGAAAAGGAGAAAGAGAAAGAAGCCGCCAAGGCTCAGGAGGACAAGACGGCGAAGGTGCGTCTGAACGAAAAGCGGCGCATGTCTTTTAAGGAAAAACGCGAGTTTGAACAATTGGAGCAGGAGATAGCTGACCTGGAAACCGAAAAGAATGCAATTGAAGAGGCTTTGTGCAGCGGTACTTTGTCTGTGGACGAACTGACGGAGAAGTCGAAACGTTTGCCGGAATTGTCGGACTTGATTGACGAAAAAACATTGCGCTGGCTGGAGCTGAGTGAGATAGAATCGAACTGAAGTTCGAAATTGAAAATTAAGAATTAAAAATTAGAACTGAGAAAGTGGGAAATCTGACGAATTATCATAGCCATAGCCTTTATTGTGACGGGCGTGCCGGCATGGAGGACTTTGTGCGTTTTGCATTGAGTGAAGGTTTTACATCTTATGGCTTTTCATCGCATGCTCCATTGCCTTTTTCTACGGCATGGACTATGGAGTGGGATATCATGGACGACTATCTATCTGAATTCCATCGTCTGAAGGAGAAGTATGCCGGACGTATCGAACTGTATATCGGTCTGGAGATTGATTATCTGAATGAAGCGAGTAATCCGTCCATCGCCCGTTTCAGGGAGTTGCCGTTGGACTACCGTATTGGTTCTGTACATCTTCTCTACAATGACAAAGGGGAAGTGGTGGATGTAGATGTATCTGCGGATACCTTTAAGACCATTGTAGACGGACATTTCTGCAGTGATTTGGAGCATGTGGTCCGTCTCTATTATGGTAGGTTGACGAGGATGCTCGAGCTGGGTGGTTTCGATATTGTGGGCCATGCCGATAAGATGCACTACAATGCGGCATGCTATCGCCCGGGATTGCTGGACGAGCCTTGGTATGATGAGCTGGTTAGGGCGTATTTCGCAGATATTGCCCGTCGTGGCTATCAGGTAGAGGTCAATACCAAAGCCTATCATGACCTGGGTACTTTTTACCCCAATGAGCGGTACTTCTCCTACCTGCATGATTTGGGTGTACGTGTGCAGGTAAACAGTGATTCACACTATCCGGAACGGATAAGCAACGGACGTCCCGAAGCCTTGCGTGCCTTGAGGAAGGCTGGGTATGAATCGGTGATGGAACTACACGGAGGAGAATGGAAAGAGATGCCTATCGTGTTTTGAGTGAATAGGATACAAAAACTCCTGACTTGCCTTTTTGTAAAGGTAGTCAGGAGTTTTTTCTTTCTATTATGAACTATTCTGTTTTCAGTAAAAAGTCGTCAATCGCCTTTTTGTAGGTAGCCTTATCGGCTGCTCCGCGGAAGAGCTGAGGCTCTCCATTCATAGGGATGAATACAAAAAGAGGGATGCTTGTTGCATTGAACAACGCTGCCAGTTCCTTTTCCTTATCCACATTGACTTTGTAGACAACGATTTTATCGGCATACTCTTTGGCCAGTTCCTTCATAATGGGAGCCACCATGCGGCAAGGTCCGCACCAGTCGGCATATAAGTCTATGATGGCAGGCTTGTTTCCCTTGTATTTCCAGTCCTGGGATTTCTCATAGTCGAACACATCCTTGATGAACATGGCTTTGTTCATGACGATAACTTCTCCGTTTGTTTGAGCATAGGCCAGCATGCAAGAAAACACGAGGGCAACCATTGCTATAATCTTCTTCATTTCTTCTTGTTAAGAGTTTTGTTCTATAACGGCTTTCAAATCCTTACCGCTGATGACACCCGAGTGGCGCCATACGGCTTCGCCTTTCTTAAATACGATAAATGTCGGTACTGCTTGTATACGGTAGCGGGCAGCAAGTTCTTCGTGCTGGTCTACATCTATTTTGGCGATACGGGCAGCATCTCCTATTTCGTTTTTGAGTTCTTCCAGTACCGGATGCATCGCCTTGCACGGGCCACACCAGGTTGCAAAGAAATCAACTAAAACGGGCTTTTCTGATTGTATCAATTCTTCAAACTTTTCCATAATTTTTTCCTTTCTGTTTTTATTTATTTGTAATGATAACAAAATAGGAGGAGGATTTGTTCGCTAAATCATTATTTAATCGTCATCTCTTCAATGAGATGCGAAGCTCCCGCGTATTTGTCGATGATGAACAAGGTGTAGCGGATGTCTACACATGCTGCTCGTTGGGAGGACGGACGGAAGGCAATGTCGCCAGTCAAACCTTCGTAATTGCGGTCAAAGCCGGTACCTATCAGTTCTCCTTTGGCATTGAACACTGGGCTGCCGGAGTTTCCACCGGTATTGTCTGTGTTGACAATGAAGCAGATGGGCATTTCGCCGTTCGGCATGGCATAACGTCCGAAATCCTTTGCCTGATACAGCTGTTTCAGTTTGGCGGGGACTACAAACTCCCAATTGTCGGGATCTTCCTTCTCCATAGCTCCTTTCAGAGTGGTGTAGTAATCATATTTCACACCGTCTGCCGGAGCGTAGGGGAGCACTTGACCGTAGGTCAGGCGCAAGGTGGAGTTGGCATCCGGATAGATGGGCTGACCATTGGCAAGTTTCATGTCCATCATGCCCTTTACCCATACCTTGTGGGCGGCATTGTAGTTTTTATTGGCATCCATCATGGCAATGGAGGTCTGAAGCAGGCCGTCCGTGATGGAATATTTCAGCAAGACCATCCAGTCTGTATTAATCTTGTAGAGGCTGGGCTTGCGGATGAACTTGGCAAAGTTCTCCTTGTTGCCGAAGATGGAATGTTCAAAGCAGGCGTCGATGAAAGCGTCGCTGTTGCCCTTGAAACGCTTGTCTATGATTTGGAAAATACCGATGCGTTGTTCGGCAGGGATATACTTCATGTAGATTTTCAGCATTTCCTTGCCAACAATACGTTCCACTTCGGGGAAGGGGACAGAGGCAAAGTAGCGGTCGGCTGCCTTCTGAAGGCTGTCTTTAGCTGCTGCAATCTGTTTCTTGTCCTTGTTCTTCAAGGCAGATACCAGTCCTGCAGTGCTGGGGATACGCATGAAATCGAGTCCCGTCACCAGTGCTTCTTGAATGGCTTGCTGGTGGTAGAGGGCTGGACGGCGTTGCTTTACGATGGCGCGTATCTGGTCGAATGCTTGCTGATAGCTATTGTCGTTCAGCGAGCGTCCGCGTGCCAGAAGTGCCTCTTGCTGTGCACGTTTAGTGTCCAATACTTTCAGACGGACGAGACCTTCGTTCATACCGATGGCATTTTTCCAGTAGTTGGCAGAAGATGCATACTTGCTGGCATAGTGGATGCGTACGGCATCGTCTTGCAACATTTGTTTCATCAGAGCTTTCTGGCGGACATCGCGCACGTGGTGGCGCATGAAGTTGGTGGTTTGCATACGCTCTTCCACCTCGTCGGAAATCATGTAGCGCCAGTTGCGTCCGGGGAATCCCATGACGAAGGTAAAGTCGCCCTCGCGATAGCCGTCAAGGCTGATGGTGAGATGTTTCTTCACTTTCAGGGGAACGTTGTCTTTGCTGTAAGCGGCGGGTTTCCCGTCTTTGTCGGCATAGATGCGGAACATGGAGAAATCTCCCGTGTGGCGGGGCCACATCCAGTTGTCGGTGTCTGCGCCGAACTTGCCGATGGAGGAGGGGGGAGCGCCTACCATGCGGATGTCGCTATAGGTGGTCTTTACGAACAGATAGTATCTGTTTCCACCGTAGAAGGCTTTCAGTTCCAGTTTGCGGCCAGGTGTCAGGGCGATGCCTTCGGACTTGGCGAAGCGGTCGGCTACTGTCTTCAGGTATTTGGGAGACAGATAATTGGTGCCGTTCGGGTCGTCGTCGGTTTTCAGTTGTTCGTTTACGTACTCTGTCACGTCCAGTATCCGGTCGATGTAGGTGACGGTGAGTCCCTTGCAGGGAAGCTCCTCTTCGCGGGACATAGCCCAGAAACCGTCGGTCAGGTAGTCGTGTTCCACCGAGCTGTGTTGCTGTATGGCGCCATAGCCGCAGTGGTGGTTGGTCAGTACCAGGCCTTCGGCAGAGATGACTTCGCCGGTACAGCCACCGCCGAAATGCACCACGGCATCCTTCAGGGCAATGCCGTCGGGATTGTAGATTTGGTTGGTGGGGATGAGCAGTCCGAGTTCCGTCATGGCTACTTCGTTCTGCTTTTGCAGGTCGGTGAGCATCCACATACCTTCGTCGGCGTGTGCGGCAAGGACAGAAGATGTAATGAATAATGATAATAGGATTCTTTTCATGGTGATGTGCGTTAGAAGAGCATCTGAGAGGGGGGCTATTCAGTATACGACTGAATAGGGTTAAGTATACGACTGAATGGCATTCACTATACGACTGAATGCCATTCAGTATGGGAGGTAATCTCTCAGAGGCTTTAATTTATTCTATAATGTTCATTTCTTTTATCAGATGACTGCAATTGCCCAGTTTGTCGAGGATGAAGAGCACGTAGCGTATATCCAGTGCAATGCAACGCTGCAGGTCATTGTTGAAGTTGATGTCACCGCTCAGAGATTCCCAGTTGCCGTCGAAAGCAGTACCGATGAGCTGTCCTTCGCCATTGATGACGGGGCTGCCGGAGTTACCGCCGGTGATGTCGTTCGTCGTGAGGAAGCAAACCGGCATGGTGCCGTCTGCCATGGCGTAGCGTCCGAAGTCTTTCTTTTGAATCAGTTCTTTCAGCTTGGCGGGTACCACGAATTCACGGTCTTCGGGATTCTCTTTTTCAAGGATACCGTCGGTAGTGGTATAGTAGTCGTAGTGTACGGCATCGCGTGGGCTGTATGATTTTACATTACCATAGGTCAGACGCATGGTGAAGTTGGCATCCGGATAGGAGGGGACGGGCTGTTTCATTTCACCCAAGCCACGGATGTAGGCCTTGTGGAGCAGTTCCATTCCGCTTTCCAGTTCCATGTATTGCTTTCCGAGTTCCTGCAGCTTTTCGTTCTTGGAGCGCGAGTAAGCCGTAGCAGGGTCTTTCTCGATGGCTTTCACGGTGGGCTTTGCCAGGAATTTATCCAGGTTCTTGCGGTTGGAGAGGATGGAGTTGTCGTAAATGTTGTCTACGTATGTGTTGTAGTCGCCCTTGAACTCTCCGTTGATGGTTTGGTAGAAGGAGGGCAGCTCGTCGGCGTTCAGTGCCTTGGCAAGGGCGGGCAGGATGGCTTTGGCTACGGCGCGGTCCACTTCGTGGTCGTAGTCTTTATTGTGGATACCATCGTATGCATTTTCCAACTGCTTCTTCGAAGCTTGCAGCAATGAGTCGTTCTTCTCTTCGAGCGCTTTCTTTATGTTATCCATGATAAGGTAGGTACTGCCGAATTCGATAGCACCGCGCAATGCTTCGTTGGTATAGTAGAGCTGGCGCAGCGTGGGGGTGCTTTTCTCGATGATGGCATCAATTTTCTCTACCACACCCTCGTATTCGGGTTTTCCTTGGGCAAAGGCGGCATACTTTTTCTCGATTTCGGCTTTGGCGCCCAACACGTCATTGTCGATGATTGCCTTGTTCATACCGATGGAGTTCTTCCAGTAGTTACTGCTTCCGGCAAACTTGCTGGCATACTGGATGCGGGTCTTGTCACTGGCATCCATATACTTGCGCAGCACTTCGAGGCGTACGCCGCGCATATCAATCATTGCCTGATTCACGGCGTTCATGCGTTGTTTCACTTCGCTCTGGGTGAGGTAACGTTCTGTGCTGCCGGGGAAGCCCATAATCATGGCGTAGTCACCTTCGTTCAGACCTTTGATGGAGATGGGCAGGAACTTCGGGGTTTTCAGGGGTACGTTGCTTTCACTGTATTCAGCCGGCTCTCCGTTGGCATCGGCATAGATACGGAACATGGAGAAGTCGCCCGTGTGGCGCGGCCACATCCAGTTGTCGGTCTCACCACCAAACTTACCTACCGAGGAGGGAGGAGCGGCAACCATACGCACGTCGCTGTATACCTTATAATAGAACATATAGAATTTGTTTCCTGCATAGAAGGGGAGTGCGCGCACTTCAATGCCCGGTTTACCCTTCAAATCGCTCTTCTCCAGTTCCTCTTTTGCCAGTTTGTTGAGGAACGGGGAAGTCAGTGCATCGATTTCCGTCACTTCGCCTGCCTTTATTTTAGCGTTGACAAGGTCGGTGATGTCTACAATGCGGTGCACGAAACGGAATTTCAATCCCGGGGTGGGCAGTTCTTCACTGCGGTTCATGGCCCAGAAACCATCTGTCAGATAATCGTGTTCCACGCTGCTGTGCTGCTGTATGGCACCGTATCCGCAATGGTGATTGGTCAGAATCAGTCCTTCCGGAGAGATGATTTCGCCGGTACAGCCACCGCCAAAGATACCTACAGCATCTTTCAGTGACACGCCGTTGGGATTATAAAGGTCGTCAGCCTCCAGCTTCAGTCCTTGCTTTTTCATCATGTCGATGGAGTTCTGCTGCTTCATCAGTTGCAACAACCACATTCCTTCGTCTGCACGCGCAGAGCAGACTGTCAGTGCGGCAATGGCCGCAAGCAAACCTTTCTTAAATGTAATCTTCATATAATCAATTATTAAGTAATGTCTTTGAATTTCATTGTCATCGCTTGTGGGCTTATGGCTTTATGGCATTGTTTCTTATTGCTTCCATAATGTTTGCAGGCGGACGCCGGTTCATCAGTTCGTTCTTCATAAAGTCCATGTATGGGGCTGCGTGACTGAAGAACTTATGATATCCTGCACAAAGGTAATTCAGTCCCGGCTCTCCGTCGGCTGTACGTGCAAAACGGTTCTTTGGACATTCGCCGTTGCAGGCAAACAGCCATTCGCACTCCCTGCATTGGGTGGGGAGAGATTGTTGCTTCATCAGTCCGAAGGCTTGTTGCCGTTCTCCGTACATCATCTCCACCAGTGTATTCTGATGGATGTTGCCCAGTTTATATTCGGGGAAAACAAAATGGTCGCACGCATATACGTCTCCGTTGAACTCCATGACGCCTGCATGGCCGCAAGTCTTTGCCATGGAACATACACCCGGTTGTTCGCCTATCCAGTTGGCAAGGGTAGAGTCGAATAACTGTATGTAGTAAGTACCCACGTCCTGCTTTACCCATTCGTCGAACAAGGCGCATAGGAAGTCTCCCCATTGTTCCGGCGTGACGGAAAAGTCTGCCAGCTGCGTGCTCTTTTCCTTGTCTGCCAGGGAGGCAAGATGGCGTCCGTCCCCATGAGGGGCAATGCGCTCCACGATGGGGGCAAACTGGATGTAATGGCATCCTATCTCCTTGAAGAAATTATAGAAGTCCAGCGGATAGTCGGCGTTGTAGTCATTGACCACTGCCATTCCGTTCCATTCCACACCGTGCTTTTTCAGCAGGTTGATGCCCTGCATCACCTTGACGAAAGAGGGCTTGCCCTGCTTGTTCTTCCGGTATTCGTCATGGAACTCCTGAGGCCCGTCTATGGAGACACCCACCAGCCAGTTGTTTTCTTTGAAAAACCGGCACCATTCATCGGTCAGCAACGTGCCGTTGGTCTGTATGCAGTTGTCTATGGTGCGTCCGTTGGCATATTTCTTTTGCAGCTCCATGGCACGTTTGTAGAAAGAGAGCGGACGCATCAGCGTCTCTCCGCCATGCCAGGTGAACAGAACCTGGGGCATGGTCTGCGAGTTGATGTACTCCTCGATGAACTTTTCCAGCAGTTCCTCGCTCATCACATGCTTGGGGTTGTCTCTATATAGTTTGGATTTCTCCAGATAATAGCAATAATCGCATGCCAGATTGCATACCGCACCTACCGGTTTCAGCATTACATAGAGCGGTTTGGCAAAAGGTGCATAGGTTGACATGTATATTTTCTCTATTTTTATGATTTATAATTGTGCAAAAATACGTAAACCGAATGAAAAATCCTTTCTTTCTATTCGGTTTATAAGGAATATTAATACCTTTGCTGGGTGTAATTCAAAAATCGTTTCTTGCATGATTAGAATGAGTGTGAACCGCATTTTACCCTTTTTGCTCCTGCTTGTGCTCTTTACTTCTTGCAACCGCAAGTATAAGATAGAGGGCAGTTCCTCGGTAACCAGCCTTGACGGAAAGATGTTGTTCCTCAAGACGCTTCGGGACGGGCAATGGGTGAACGTTGACTCGGCAGAGGTTATCCATGGGCATTTCAAGATGAAAGGCCGGGCCGATTCCGTGATGATGGTGACTCTTTATATGGACCACGAGGGCATTATGCCTTTGGTGCTGGAAGACGGCAAAATCGTGGTTTCCATCTCCAATACCCAGTTGATTGCCAAAGGGACTCCTTTGAATGACAAACTGTACGAGTTCATAGACAAGCGCAATTCCCTGGAAGTGAAGATAGAGGAGCTGGAACGGAAAGAGGCGCGTATGGTGCTGGACGGTGCCAATCTGGATGATGTGCATGGGCAGTTGGCAAAGGAAGGCGAAACACTTGTGAAGGAGATGAACGACTACGTCCGGCAGTTCATTGTAGATAACTTTGAGAATGTGCTGGGCCCCAGTGTATTCATGATGATGTGCAGCACACTGCCCTATCCGGTGATGACTCCGCAGATTGAGGACATCATGAGGACTGCTCCCTTGTCTTTTAAAGAGAATACTTTGGTGAAGGATTTCCTTACAAAGGCGAAGGAGAACATGCAGCTGATTGAAGAGCAGAAGCGCATGAAGCAAAATGCTTCTGTAGGAGGACAGAAATAAACAGGAATGAGTTGATAATGACAAACGGGAATGCCTGAATATCCTATCAAGATATTCAGGCATTCCCGTTTGTCATTATGTCTTTATCTGTCCTGGTCTTCGTTCTTCACCATCCCTTTATACTTTTCCGGCAATGCACTCTCCACCGCCGCATAAGCCTCGTTCATGCTTGCCTTGATGTTTTCTGCCCCTTTCCCTTTGGGAGGAATAGGTTCATGGATGGTCAGTATCATCCGGTGACGGTGTATCCACTTTCCGGTGCGTGGAAGAATCTCGAACGAGCCGTCTATAGTGACGGGCACCACTTCCAGTTGCAGTTCATCTGCCAACTGGAAAGCACCTCTCTTGAAGTACCCCATGTGTCCCGTGAAGGTACGTGCCCCTTCGGGAAATACTACCAGTGACACGCCGTCTTTCAAAGATGATTCTGCCTGCCGCATGGTGGCAAGCACCTTCTTGGGGCTGGAACGGTCGACGAAGATATGTCCTGCGCTCTCGCATGCCTTGCCGACAAACGGGATTTTGCGCAGGCTCTTCTTCATCATCCATTTGAAGTTCCGTCCCAGGAATCCGTATATCAGGAATATGTCGAAGGCACCTTGGTGATTGGGCACAAACACGTAGGAAGTACGTTTGTGTATTTTCTCCCTTCCATGTACCTCCACCGGAATAAGCAGTATATAGCAGATGAGCTGTGACCAGATTTTACCGGGATAGTACCCCCAGGTATGCGCCCCCCCTATCAGCGAACCGATAATGGTGACCAATGCTGTAAGGATAGTCAGTACCAATAAAATAGGCAACGCAAAGCAAACCTGATAAGTGATATAAAGTATCTTCATAGGTGTCGGATTTTTTATTGCTACAAAGATATACCTTTTTCTTATTTCGTCACTCTTTCTCTCTTACTAATTTTAGTACTGTAATTTCCGGCCATGCCCCGAACCGGAACGGCAGTCCCACATAGCCGATGCCAATATTTACGTACAAAGCCCTTTTGCCTTCGTAGTACATTCCTCTCCATTCCGGATAGATAAGTTCGGCAAGGGAGTGTCCGAACAAGATGCCTTGCATGGCGTGGGTATGTCCTGCAAGCATCAGTGAAATATCCGATTGGGGCAGTACCTCGCGCCTCCAGTGGGTAGGGTTATGGCTGAGCAATATTTGGAACATTCCCTCCGTGCCCTGCATGGCTTGTGGCAAGTCTGCAAATTGGGAGAAAGGAGGCTCCCCGTCGTTTTCCACACCGATGAGGGCTATGCTGTCACCTTTGTGATGAAGGATGTCATGCTCATTGTTCAGCAGTTTCCATCCCATTGCTTTCTGCTGCCGGATTAAATAGTCCAGATTGGCGATTTCTGCTTTCGGGCTTTGCCAGTGATAGTATGAGCCATAGTCATGGTTGCCGAGGATGGAGTATACTCCGTCCGGTGCGTATAGTTGGGAGAGTATTTCTTGGAAACCATCCAGTTCGTGGCTCTGCTGGTTCACGAGGTCACCGGTGAAGACAATCAGGTCCGGCTTTTGTCCGTTGACTAAATCGACCAGCTGTTTGATGGGGTCCGGATTGCCTTGCCAACTGCCGATGTGTATGTCCGATATTTGCACGATGCGGTAGCCGTCGAAACCTTCCGGAATATTTGCAGAACGGTATTCCACTTCTTTTGTATCGAAACGGGTGATGCCTGCCAGGGTACCGTAAAGGATATTGAAGAAGCTGACGACAGCCAAAACCAGTCCTATAGCGGTGAACGGGCTGCGGGGACAACGACGGATGATGAAGTGCGCCAGTACTCCCACCAGCGAGCAAAGCATGAATATGGTTTTTGGAAAGACAAACAGCATGATGGTAATTGCCAGTCTGCCTATGGCCTGCGTATGGTTTGACATCGCATTGTCGCCCGTAAGGAACATGAAGTAAACATAGCCTGCCGCTAATAGCAAGGTGGGAAGCCAATAAAGGCAGTGAAGGACTGCCTTTCTGGTTTTTCTTACTACATAAACCAAGTAAATGTAAAGGTCGGGGATGAGAAGGAAAAGGATGAAAACAAGAGTTACTCGGTGCATATATCTTTCAATTCTTCAATGTTCTTTTTAATATTGTCCAGATGTTTGTAAATCACTTTTTTGTAGAGAATATAGATAATTAGCGCGTCAAATACTACGAAAAGGGTAATCAGTAGGGCTTGTACGCTGGCTGGTGCCAGATGATATTCCATCACCCAATAGTTGAGGATATTGAAAAGGATAATCCAAATGGAGATGCCCATCACTTCATATCTGGTCCATTGGCGGAAGGTGGTCATACGGCGACTGACTTCGGCAACCCCCATTTCATCAATACGCGTGTCCTTGTTCCAGCGGTATGTTTTCCAGTCCCACCACATGCCTATGAGGATGCTTATAGCGATGAATCCCAGTAAAGCGACAATCTTGCCTTGCAGCTGCTCATTGAAGCCGAAGGTGGGCAGCAACAGCCATATAAGCAGAAGGGCTGCCAGACCTACCGCTCCCATTCCGATAGAGAAACGCTGTATGACTACGAGTCGTCCCAGACTTTTGCGGGTATTGGCCTTGTAGCCGGCAATCAGTTCGGTAATCTGCTGTTCGTCAGCAATCGGTTCTTTCTGCAACTGTTCATTCAGTGCGTTCCATGATTTCTTCAGTTCATCCAGTTCCATATATTTATTCCTCCTTATTCATTTTTTTCAATTTGTCCTTGATGCGGCTGAGCTTGGTGGCAACATTAGTCAGGGTCAGCCCGGTGATTTCGGCAATCTCTTCGTAGCTTTTCTCTTCCAGATAGAGCAGGATGATGGATTTTTCCAATTGTCCCAGCCGGTTTATCATCCGGTAGAGTTGCCGTAGCATGGCTTGTGTCTCGTCGGTTTCTTCAGTCCGGTCGGCTTCCTGGGTGAGGGTGACGATTTCGGGGATGTTCTTTTCTTTGCGGATAAAGCTGATACACGTGTTCAGTGCGATGCGGTAAATCCATGTGGAAATCTTACACTCCCGCCGGAACTTGGGAAATGCTTTCCATAAGTTGAGCACGACTTCCTGATACAGGTCGTTGAGGGTAGCATTGGGCGTGGTGTACAGATAGCACACCTTATATATCACGCGCTCATACTCCCGTACCACGGATACAAACTCTTGTTCTGCATTTTCCATCTTTTAGCTTCTTTCGAATTGCTTTTGCACTGTTAGTCGCATTGTGTGGCGATAAATCACAGTTCAAAAAGGATTATTTTAATGTGTTAATGTGCCTATATGCTAATGTGCCAATGACCTGCGGCATGGTAGCACAATATACATATAGCGCAGCCAATTGGCACATTAGCATATAGGCACATTAGCACATTATTCATATTGTAGTGGCTAAAAACTTCCGCATATCCCCTATTGGCATTCCCCGGCGGCGGGCGTAGTCGTCCAGCTGGTCTTCTCCAATCTTGCCCACTGCAAAGTATCGGGATGCGGGATGTGCCAGCATCATGCCGCAGACGGAGGAGTGAGGATGCATGGCTCCATGTTCAGTCAGCGTGATGCCTATCTGTTTCATGCCGAGCAGTTCGTCCAGCAGGAAATTCACGGATTGGTCGGGTAGGGAGGGGTATCCCACAGCGGGGCGGATGCCTTGGTACTTCTCGACCAACAAATCCGGAATGGACAAGGATTCGTCGGGGGCATAGCCCCAAGCCTCCTTGCGGACATATTCGTGCATCTTTTCTGTGGCGGCTTCGGCGAGGCGGTCGTTCAAGGTTTGTACAAGGAGATGTTTGTAAGGGTCGTTCTTGTAAGTCTCTTCGGCCTCTTCACTGATGGTAGAGGCGAAAAGCCCTACGATGTCGGGCGTGCCTGAAGAGAGGGGACGTACAAAATCACTCAGACAGAGAAATGGACCGCCATCGGGTTGTGGTGTCTGCTGTCGGAGCAGAGGGAAGGTTGTTCCTTCTATCAAGAGGTTATCTCCGTCTGCATTTGCCTGGCAAAGCCTGAAGATGCAATGGATGGAGATTGTTTCGTCCAGTCGGTCGAGCATTCTATTGGCTTCCTTGAAGAGCTGCATGGCTTCGGAAGCTTTGGTACGTTCCTCCTCGGGAAAGGTCGTCAGCCAAAGTGCACGGCAGGAATCGCAGCCATGGATGTTGGCAATAGCCGCAAAGCGAGGCTGGAAGCCCCAGGCATGGAAGAAATAAATCCAGTTGATGTAAGGGGTTACTTCATGAATCCGATACGAAAGCAATTCATGCCCCGGTGCCAGTATTGTCCTTTTCATCCCATTTAATCCTTAATCCCTAATCCTTAATTCCTAGCCTTCACTCCCCAAATCTCAGTTCCTCGCCACGATAAGCATCGTCCACCATGCCGTCGCTATAAACGGGATGTCCGTTGGCAAAAGTCCTTTCCACTTTCCAGTTGAAGGTATGTCCTTCCAATGGGCTCCAGCCGCATTTGCTCAAAACTTTGTCGGCTGTCACTTCCCACGGGGTATCGGGGCGTACCAGCACAAGGTCTGCCCGGTAACCTTCACGGATATAGCCGCGCTCGTTGATGCGGTAAATTTGTGCGGGAGCATGGCACATTTTTTCAACGATGGTTTCGAGTGTGAATACTCCCTCATCCACCAGTTGCAGCATGCTGACAAGTGAGAACTGTATCATCGGCATGCCGGACATGGCCTTCAAGGCACCTCCTTCTTTTTCGGAGAGCAGATGGGGCGCATGGTCGGTGGCTATAACGTCTATCAGGCCGGAGTTGACGGCTGCACGCAGGGCATCGCGGTCGGCTTGCTTCTTAATGGCAGGATTGCACTTGATACGTGTGCCCAACGTGCGATAGTCACTGAGCGTGAAGAGGAGATGGGCAACGCATGCTTCGGCGGTGATATGCTTCTCGGAAAGTGAATAGTCATTGAACAGTTGCAGTTCCTTGGCTGTGGACACATGCAGAATATGCAGCCGTGCACCGGCAATCCTTGCCAGCCGTACTGCCAGCTCAGAAGATGCATAGCATGCTGCCGAGGAGCGGATGTAGGGATGCTTGCCTATGGGAATATCATTCTCTCCGGCAAACATTTCCTTATACTTGGCAATATTGTTCTTGATGGTTTCCTGGTCTTCGCAGTGGGCGGCAATCAGCATGTCTGTACCGTTGAAGATGTTCAGCAGGCTGTTCATCTTGTCTACCAGCATGTTTCCGGTACTGGAACCCATGAATAGCTTGATACCGCAGACGCGGTGCTTGTCCAGCTTGCCGAATTCGCTGTAATTGTCGTTTGTTGCGCCGAAGTAGCAAGAATGGTTTACGATACACTTCTCGTTCAGCAAATCAAGTTTGGCGTTCAAGGCATCCAGCGTAGTGGTCACCGGATTTGTATTGGGCATATCCATGATGGAGGTCACACCACCTGCGGCAGCCGCACGGCTTTCGGTGAGGATGTCCGCTTTGTGGGTCAGCCCGGGATCGCGAAAATGTACATGGTCGTCGATGATGCCAGGCAACAGATAGCATCCGGTGGCATCTATGGTCTCGTCACAAGGGGCGGAGAGCGGTTTCCAGTTGGTCAGTACCTCTGCAATGCGCCCGTCTTCTATCACTATGGAACCTTTCACGGATTGTCCTTCGTTGACAATCGTAGCGTTATGTATCAATATTCTTTTCATATCTTCCTAATATTTGTAGTAAACCCCTATCACTCTATCACCCATCACTTCATCTCCTTATCTACGGTAGGATATTTATGGAACCAACTGTTCCATTTCAACCGAATCACTCCGAATACGGCTTCACCAAAAATACTGCTGTTCATTTTGGAGGTGCCCAGTTCGCGATTAATGAAGATGACAGGCACTTCCTTTACCTTGAAGCCACATTTGTAGGCGGTGAATTTCATTTCTATCTGGAAGGCGTATCCTTTGAAGCGGATACCGTCCAGATTGATGGTCTCCAATACCCGGCGGCGGTAACATACAAATCCGGCTGTAGTGTCGTGGATGGGCAGCCCGGTGATGAAGCGCACATACTTGGAGGCAAAATAAGACATCAGTACACGTCCCATGGGCCAGTTCACTACGTTCACACCACTCACATAACGTGAACCGATGGCTACATCGGCACCCTCTTCGGAGCAGGCGCGGTAGAGTCGCGGCAGGTCTTGGGGATTGTGGCTGAAGTCGGCATCCATTTCGAAGATATACTCATAACCTCGTTGCAATGCCCACTTAAAGCCGGCTATATAGGCTGTTCCCAATCCCAGCTTTCCTTTGCGCTCCACCATGAAGAGGCGTTCAGGAAACTCCTGCTGCAAGGTCTTTACAATGGCAGCCGTTCCGTCGGGCGAACCGTCTTCAATGACAAGGATGTGAAAACCATGTTTCAGAGCAAAAACGGCACGGATGATATTTTCTATATTCTCCCGTTCATTGTAGGTGGGGATGATGACAATGCTGTCTGATGTTTGCATACTTATAGGTAATGGGGGTTATAACTGGGAACAAATGTAATACATTTCTTTTTTATCTGGCAGCATTTTCACACAAATCTTGATTTTGCAAAGTTCTGGCACCACGACTCTTTCATTTATGTAGCTCCTTCTAACTCCTGACTATAAGGAATGCAGGTTAAATCAAAGAACCATATGCTTGACTTTGAACTTTAGCCTCAATCTTTAGCTATTCCCGTTTCAATCATTAACAGAAAACATTCAAACTATTAAAGAAAAACTTTCGAAGTATAAAGGATAAAGTGGGTAGATATAGGGAGAAAAAGTGCTCTTCAGTCTTGGTCTGTCTATCCCAAGCCTTGGGATAGACAGACCAACCCCTGGGATACATGTCCGCAGGCTGGGGATAAACTTTGTGTAACATAACTCCTGAATAGGGATTGTGCAGGCTGTGTTATTCATAATTGGAGGAAAAGAAGTTTCATTGCCTTCCCCGATAAATAGGGCGATACAGAAAAAAGGTGAAGGATGTGCAGGCTGACAGCAGAAAGATTATTTCAGAGAACATAGTTGCCGACAGGTCAAAGCTAAAGATTATTTGTGTATTTTTGCACCGAATTTATTTCGGTAGGATACCTTATGAGAGGCAATACCGGGGGAAAAAGCGCAAAGCAATGAATATAACTGAACTGCAACAATCTTATGCTTCCCATCCCAATGTAGAGGGGGTGTGCAGGCTTCTGAAAGATAACTCTGTCCGTCACCTATATTGCGGAGGTTTATATGCCTCTGCCGCTTCTTTGTTTTCGTCTGTATTGGTTCAGCGGGCTACTTGTCCGCTCGTTTTCATTCTGGGCGATATGGAGGAAGCCGGTTATTTCTATCATGATTTGACGCAGATATTGGGGACAGAGCAGGTATTGTTTTTTCCTTCTTCGTTCCGCCGCGCCATCAAGTACGGGCAGAAGGATGCGGCAAACGAAATACTCCGTACAGAAGTGCTGAGTCGCCTGCAAAAAGGAGAAGAGGGGCTTTGCGTGGTGACCTATCCGGATGCGCTGGCCGAAAAGGTGGTCTCTCGTAAGGAACTGGGAGAGAATACACTGAAACTGCATGCAGGCGAGAGGGTGGATATGAACTTCGTGACGGACGTATTGCGCAGCTACGGTTTCGAATATGTGGACTACGTCTACGAGCCGGGGCAGTATGCCGTTCGTGGCAGTATTATCGACGTCTTTTCCTTCTCTTCCGAATATCCCTTCCGTATAGACTTTTTCGGCGATGAGGTGGAAAGCGTCCGTACCTTCGAGGTGGAAACACAGCTCTCGAAAGAGAAGAAAGAAAGCATCGTGATAGTTCCCGACTTGAGCCATAGCCTGGAAAAAAAGGGAAGCGGCGGCATGGTGTCGTTCCTCGATTTCCTTCCGTCGGACAGCTTGCTTGCCATGCGCGATTTTCTCTGGCTACGCGAACGCATCCAGACCGTGCACGACGAATCGCTTACCCCACAGGCCATCGCCGCCCGTGAGTCGGAGGAGAATGGAGCCATCACGCTGGAAGGCAAGCTGATTGATGGTGGCGAGTTCACCCTGCGCGCCCTCGATTTCCGCCGGATGGAGTTCGGCAACAAGCCCACCGGAACGCCGGATGCTACCATCTCGTTCCATACTACGGTACAGCCTATCTTCCATAAAAACTTCGACATGGTGGCGGAGAGTTTCCGCGAATACCTCTCCCGTCACTACACCATCTACATATGCAGCGACAGCCTGAAACAGACCGACCGCATCCGTGCCATCTTTGAGGACCGTGGAGACAACATATCCTTTACCGCCGTGGAACGGACACTGCACGAAGGCTTTGCCGACGACACTTTACGTATCTGTATTTTTACCGACCATCAGCTGTTCGACCGCTTTCACAAGTATAACTTGAAGAGCGACAAGGCACGCAGCGGCAAGGTGGCCTTGAGCCTGAAGGAGCTGAACCAATTCACCCCCGGCGACTATGTGGTGCATACCGACCACGGTGTGGGGCGTTTTGCCGGACTGGTACGTATCCCCAACGGTGACACCACGCAGGAGGTGATGAAGATTGTCTATCAGAACGAAGATGTGGTGTTTGTCTCCATCCACTCTCTGCACAAGGTTTCCAAGTACAAGGGAAAGGAGGGTGAAGCGCCCCGCCTCAACAAGCTCGGCACCGGAGCTTGGGAGAAGCTGAAAGACCGCACCAAGACGAAGATAAAGGATATTGCCCGCGACTTGATAAAACTCTACTCGCAACGCCGCGAGGAGAAGGGGTTCCAATACAGTTCCGACAGCTTCCTGCAACGGGAGTTGGAAGCCTCCTTCATCTATGAGGATACCCCCGACCAAAGCAAGGCTACTTCCGACGTGAAGGCCGACATGGAGAGTGCCCGTCCGATGGACCGCCTGGTGTGCGGTGACGTGGGCTTCGGCAAGACGGAGGTGGCTGTTCGTGCCGCTTTCAAGGCTGTGGCGGACAATAAGCAGGTGGCTGTACTGGTGCCCACTACCGTACTTGCCTATCAGCATTTCCAGACCTTCAAGGAGCGCTTGAAAGGCTTGCCTTGCCGGGTGGAGTATCTGAGTCGTGCCCGCACCGCTGTTCAGGCAAAGGCTGTAGTGAAAGGGCTTGCCGAAGGGGAAGTGAATATTCTTATCGGTACCCACCGTATCCTGGGAAAAGACGTTAAGTTCAAAGACCTTGGTTTGTTGATTATTGATGAGGAGCAGAAGTTCGGCGTCTCCGTCAAGGAGAAACTCCGCCAATTGAAGGTGAATGTGGATACGCTGACCATGACGGCTACACCCATTCCCCGTACCTTGCAGTTTTCGCTGATGGGTGCGCGCGACTTGAGCGTCATCCAGACACCGCCGCCTAACCGCTATCCCATCCAGACGGAAGTGCACACCTTCAACGAGGAAATCATTGCCGACGCCGTCAATTTTGAGATGAGCCGTAACGGGCAGGTATTCTTCGTGAATAACCGTATTTCCAATCTGGTTGAGTTGAAGGCCATGATAGAGCGGCACATTCCCGACTGCCGTGTCTGTATCGGACACGGACAGATGGAGCCTGCCGAACTGGAGAAGATAATCTTTGATTTCGTCAATTACGATTACGATGTGCTGCTTGCCACTACCATCATCGAAAGTGGCATCGACATACCCAATGCCAATACCATTATCATCAACCAGGCGCAGAACTTCGGCCTCAGTGACTTGCACCAGATGCGCGGACGTGTGGGGCGGAGCAATAAAAAAGCTTTCTGTTACCTGCTGGCACCGCCTTTGTCCTCCCTTACTCCCGAAGCAAAACGACGCCTGCAAGCCATCGAGAACTTCTCCGACCTGGGCAGTGGCATCCACATTGCCATGCAGGACCTTGACATCCGTGGCGCAGGCAATATGCTCGGTGCCGAACAGAGTGGTTTCATTGCCGACCTAGGCTACGAGACGTATCAAAAGATTCTCTCCGAAGCTGTGCACGAACTGAAGACCGACGAGTTTGCCGACCTTTATGCCGAAGAACTGAAAGCAGACGGAGGCGTCATCAGTGGAGAACAGTTTGTCGACGAATGCCAGGTGGAAAGTGACCTCGAACTTCTGTTGCCTGCCGATTACGTGACCGGCAGCAGCGAACGTATGTTGCTTTATCGCGAGTTGGACGGATTGACACTCGACAAGGATGTGGATGTTTTCCGTACCCGCCTCGAAGACCGCTTCGGTCCGATTCCTCCCGAAACGGAAGAGTTGCTGCGCATCGTTCCCTTGCGCCGCCTGGCTGCTCGGCTCGGGGTGGAAAAAGTCTTTCTGAAAGGTGGGCGCATGTCCCTGTTCTTCGTCTCCAATCCGGATAGCCCGTATTATCAGAGCCAGGCATTCGGCAAGGTCATTGCCTACATGATGAAGTACACCCGGCGTTGTGACCTGCGCGAACAGAACAACAAACGGAGTATGCTGGTGAAGGATGTCAGGACGGTGGAAGAAGCTGTCTGTGTGTTGCAGGAGGTAGTGGCAATGCAGGTGGAGGAGTAACTGTTGCCACTCCTGCCACTAACGTCCGAACTGCAAGGCGAATCCCAAATTGAAGAAAGTGATGTTGTTTTTGAACCAGCTATGGTCTACTCCGTCATCATACCCGTCTGTGTTATAAAGTCGTGCATCGGGGTTGGCAAACCAGTCTGCTGTCAGGAAATCACAGCGAATCATACCCGAGAGTTTACGGCTGATGCGGAACTCATAGCCTGCTGCGAAAGTTATTCCACAATATCCTTTATGGAAAAGGTGTCCGTTCCGTTCACCGCGTTTATATGTCCGTTCCTGATAGTTCATATACCCGATGCCGAACGAGAGGAACAGTCCTTGATTCCCGTTGCTCCACAAGGGCCGGTATGTGATGTTGGGGCGTATGCAGTGCAGATGTGCCTTATCCGGCAGGCGTGCCATGCGTAGATAGTCATATTGAAGTCCTGCGGCAAATAGGGGCGTGATGTAGTAGCGGCCTTCTGTCATCAGGTCATATCCCACCCGGTTGCCATTCTTGCTGAAGAAGTCATTACGGTTTCCCTCTACATGAGGTAAGGATACACCGCCACCGAAGATGATACTGTAATTTTGCGGCAGGCATTCGCTTTGTGCCAGCAGACCTGTCGCTCCAATGGGGAGTAGGGATAGGCAGAGGAGGAGGAATCGTTTCATGCAGTTGCTGTGAGTTTCTTGGAAATATCGTATTTTTATCGTTTCCCGTATAGCTTGTCTATCAAATCCGTCCGTCCTATCCGGCGCAGTTCGTTTATGATGTTCCTGCGCTCTTCGGGTTTGTACCAGAAGAAGAATTGGCGTTGAGCCAGTTTCTCGCGCTGCGTTTTGGCACTGAATACCGGTTCCAGCGTATAAGGATGGAAGCCCGTGTACCATGCTTCGGTGGCAACGGTCATGGGAGTAGGGGTAAAGTCTTGCACTTGCTCCAGATGGAAGTCCAGTCGCTTGGTGATGACGGCAAGTTCCGCCATATCTTCCTCCTTGCATCCGGGATGGCTGCTGATGAAATAAGGAATAAGCTGCTGGCGTAGTCCTTCTTCATGGTTAATCCTGTCGAATATCTTCTTAAACTCACCGAACTGGCTGAACGGAGGCTTGCGCATGATGTTGAGCACGCGGTCTGACGTATGCTCCGGTGCTACCTTCAGGCGACCGCTGACATGGCGGGCAATGAGTTCGCGGGTATATTCCTGCGTACTTTTGTTAGTGTTCGGGTCCTTGCTCTGGTGCAGCAGCAGGTCATAGCGTATACCGCTGCCAATGAAGGACTTCTTGATGCCGGGCAGGGCATCTACGGCATGATAGATGTCGAGCAGCGGACGGTGGTCCGTATTCAGGTTGGGGCATACCTTGGGGTAGATGCACGACGGGCGTTTGCATTTCCTGCAGACGGCCTCATCCCGTCCCTTCATGCGGTACATATTGGCCGACGGGCCTCCCAAATCGCTCAAATAACCCTTGAAGTCTGGCAGCTCCGTGATGGCTTTCACCTCTTTCAGAATGCTCTCCTTGCTGCGGCTTACGATGAATTTGCCCTGGTGTGCGGAGATGGTGCAGAAGGCACATCCTCCGAAACATCCGCGATGCAGGTTGACGGAGAACTTTATCATGTCGTATGCCGGAATACGTTTTCCCTTGTATTTGGGATGGGGCAGGCGCGTGTATGGCAAGTCGAAAGAACGGTCGAGTTCAGCTTCCGTCAAAGGGGGATAGGGAGGATTGACTACTACCGTCAGCTTGCCGCTCTTTTGCAAGATGCGGGATGCTGTATATTTGTTGCTTTCCTCCTCGATATGACGGAAGTTGGCAGCTTCTTTCTTTTTATCTTTCAGACATTCTTCATGGGAAAAGAGGGTGATATCCCCTTCTTGTACCACTACTTCCTTGTCAAGGTAAACCATTTGGGGAATATCGGCGATGAGCTTTTTGAAGCTTGGGGCGTCCATCTGTGTCTGTTGGCGTTTCAGCCTTTCCGCAAGTTCCACCACCGGTTTCTCTCCCATACCGTAGATGAGTGAGTCGGCTCCGCTGTCGAGGAGGATGCTGGGGCGTACACGGTCCTGCCAATAGTCATAGTGCGTCAGGCGGCGCATGCTTGCCTCGATGCCGCCCAGTACGACGGGGACATCGGGGAATAGCTTCTTTAATATCTGGGTATATACAATGGAAGGGTACTCCGGACGCATATCCGGACGTGCATCCGGGGTATAGGCGTCATCACTGCGCAAGCGTTTGTTGGCAGTATATTTGTTGACCATCGAATCCATACAGCCGGGACTGATGCCGAAGAACAGACGGGGACGTCCCAGTTTTTTGAAGTCGCGCAAGTCGTCGCGCCAGTTGGGTTGGGGGATGATGGCTACGCGCAATCCTTCTGCTTCGAGGATGCGGCCTATGACGGCGGCTCCAAAAGAAGGGTGATCCACGTAGGCGTCACCGCTGAAAAGTATTACATCCAATTCGTCCCAACCACGCAGTTCCACTTCTTTCTTGGTAGTAGGAAGCCAGTCTGTAAGGCGATATTCTTTCATTTGCACATTAAAAACTGTAATGTCATCCGTTCTCCGTCGTAAATCTCACGGAAGCCTATCTGCTGCTCGGAAAGATACTCTTTCATGTCATTGAAGGCAGCAGCGTCGTCCATGATGATTTCCAGCTTCTCGCCTTTTCCGGCCTCGCACATGGCTTTGATGGCAGGGATTAAAGGGCTGTAATGCTGTTGTCCGCAGGTGTCGATGGTTTTCATTTATTCTTCTTCTATGGTGTCTTGTTGGGAAAGCCATTGCAGATAGAGCTTGATGAGCTGTTGTAGTCCGAAGGCCTTCATGTTGTTGTGATAGATAACGTCGATACAGAGGTCGAGCAGGTCTTTGCTGTCTTCCTCTTGCGAGGCGATGAGGGAGCGGATGTTCAGTTTCAACTTGTCGAGCACGGTTTCGTCCACAATACCGTTGCTGTCGATGAGATGGCGGAAGAGGCCGTATTTCTCGATGGTGGCAAGATTCTCTTCAGAAACTTCTAAACTACGGGTTCCGCTGGGGTTGGCTTGTATAGTGTACATGATGTTTAATGTTTAGTGGTTAATGTTTAATGATTAATGGAAGCAAAGATAGTTTTTTCACTACAGATTACACAGATTTTCACAGATTATTTATAGGGATTGCTATTTTGTCTGTGTTAATCTGTGTAATCTGTGGTGAGAAAGCGGAGTATGGATGCCATAATTACATTTCTGGATGTTTCTTCCCGGATGCTTTCAAAAGGGAATCCCATGACAAAAGTGCGATAATCACTGCCTTGATAGGCTACGGCGGCGGGTGTGTTGCCGATGGCATAGGTCATGACTGGAAAAGCGGGAGACATGGGCAGGATGCAATCAGGGGAAGTGACCGGATAGCTTTGCTCATTCGGCAGGCGGGGAAGGGTGAAGGTATGCCCCAGTCCCCGGACAGCGATTTTGTCCCCGTCTGTTTTCAGAGAGTTGCCATGCCGGTACTTCAAGATATTCTGAATAAATTCTTTATTGCCCTGCGAGCTGTCCATATCGGTGCCTACGTAAGCACCGCTGACCAGGAGATGACCTCCCGACTGGCAATAGGAAGTCAGTATGCGCTGCATGGGCGAGGAGAATGTTTTGTAGTAGGTATTGCGTGCCGGATTGCTGGAATTGTCTTCTTTCTCAAGTCCGAGGATATAGTCCACTATCGGATAATCCTCCAATGAGAGGATGCCCTTTTCCACAGCCTCGTCGCTGCATGAGACGAAGCTGTAATTTCCGGCTGCCTGGATGGCTTTGCCATGTACGAAGGGGTAATCGAAAGTGTTTCCGATGATTTTCATGCCTTCGTATTCGTCACTGCTCTCTCCCAGACGTCGTCCTGCTTCCTTTCGGCTGAAATTCTGCTGGGCGCCGCAGAGGGAGATGTCATAGAGATAGGGTACGCCGGGATCTTGTGACAGGTCGAAGCCTGCCGCATCGGGGGTGTCTATAACGGCAGGCCCGCTGATGCGGTCGAATCCGTTGACGATAAGTATCTGTCCTTTTTCACGCTTTGCCTTGTAGGCGGCAAGAATTTCCGAAGGGAAGCTTTCGCCACCCCGGTTTACAGCGGTTACTTTAAAGGAATAGACGATGCCCGGTTCTATTTTTACGGTATGGGATGGGGAGCTGACGCGTACGCCATTGTCAAATCCTCCACGACCGATACGTGTATATACAATGTATTCACGTGGCTTGGCAGTCGGCTCCAACGGGTCTTCCTCTCCTTGCCAGGAAAGCTCTAAAGTATTCTTCTTTTGACCGAAGCGGATGGCAAAGTGGCTGACGGGAAGGGGTTGGACAACGTAGTCTTTGCCGTGCTGGCTGCATATGTATTGCAGAATGGCTTTATAGAGCGCACGCCCGACGGTGAACTTGAAGTTAGGGTCATGTCCCAAGCGCATATCTGCGAAGTTCTGGTGCGACAACAGTTCTACGATGGTGGAAGGGACGGCGGGCAGGCGTGTTTCACTGTAGTTGCGGTTCCATAGGCTGCGGCGTGTCCAGTCTACGTTGAAGGTAGAGCGGATATCACGCTGCAACTGCGTTAGCAGAATGTCCGAAAGGTCACGGGAGGCATGGCGGTCTGTACCGGCATGCAGTCGGCCGTTGTTGAAGTTGGTGGTATAAATGCCGAGAGTGCCTATAATCTCATCTTCCTTACTGAAACCGGCATCGCTATGCAGGGCCATACTCATTTCAAAGGGGATGCCCAAACCTTCTTCCGTTGGGTTGGATAGTGATTTTCCTGCAAGGTAATTCACTGTACGGGAACGTACGTTGATGTCGTCGTTCATATCATTCTTTCCCTCATAGCCTCCATAGACGGGATAGGGCATACCTGCCCATTGGGCAAAGTAGCGTGCGCCTTCCAGGTATCTGGGCAAGCCGCTGGTTTGTCCCCCGCGGGCAATGTTGCCCATGCCCCCTCCAAAGCGGACGGCATCGGCACAGACCACGCCTTTCTCTTTGCTTTCGTTGCTCAATACCACCATGCCGTAGTCGTTCCGGCCTTTGTCAAAAGTGAATGTGCCGAGGTACACCCATGTGCCGCTTCCTATTTGCTGGTTCACCTTGAACTCCGTGACGCCTCCATTGTGAAATACAAGATATTTGGCATCGCTTACGCTGCCCGGCAGTGTTTGGTAAGATACGTATACAGCATATTCTCCCGTTTCCGGAATATCGGGTACCCATTCGGCAAAAGCCTTGTCTTTCTTCTTTTCAGTTTTGGCAAAGCGTGCCGTGCCGGAGAGGAAAGGGTTTTCATTGTCTTGATAGACTCGTTTCCGTTGGGCAAATCCGGGTCGGGAGGTCTGTTCCCAACGTGCTTTCCGGCTTTTCACGTCCAGATAAAGGGAACCTTGTCCTCCATGTCCGCTCAGGCTACCGTCATTGTCTACGATGACTTCCTGCTTCTGCGTGTCCCTTTCGCGGGGAGTGAATACATTGGCTCCTGCATTCTCTAGCATGGGCAGGAGGTAGGGCAGGATGAAGGATTGGGTGAACTGGTCTTCTGTAGTGCAGAACAGCCTCGGGCGTTGCCATCCCCATTTGTCCTTGTCATTGATATAATATTTCCCGTGGCTTTGCCAAAGGGCGATGTGGCGTCCTTCCAGTCCGCGGGTGATGTCGTAGGGGCGCGAGGTACGGGTTACCCAGGGGGTACCTTTGTATTCCAGGTGGCTGAACAGACGTGCCTTGTCTTTCTTCCCTTTCCGGTAGAGGTTGGGGATAAGCTCTTCGATGCTCTTCCCGTCAGCAAAGACGGTGAGGTCGAAATAGTTCACCGGTCCTGGCAGGATTTGTCCCAGATGGCGGTAAATGGCATCAACGGTTTCAGGCCGTAGAGGCTGGTAGGCAAAGCGCTCGTTTGTATAGACAAGCAATTTCTTCTTCCGGAAGTCAATGCGGAAACTATCCAGCTTGCAGGTACCGATGTTGGCCGTATGGGTGGTGTATTCCCTAAAGAATGTCTGGAGGCGTTCTTCCACATTCTGCTCTAGTTCTTGTGCCGGAAGGAGGAATCCACACAAGAGCCATATGCCGGTTAGGATAAGTTTTTTCATACTGATGAAATATTGAAGTTGCCAATATCTGCTTTTACCAGACGGTGGTGCGTGCAAAAGTACATAAAAGAAAGCTTCACTGATGAGCGGGTTACTTTCTTTTTATTATTTTGCAGACATATAAGTAAGTCTTAAGAATTAAAAAGCATTAATCGGCAATCTTTTTCAGTTCTGTCAGTTCCGTAACTTTGTCCGGATAGAGGATGGCGTTGTGCGCAGCCATTTGAGCTGCTTTCTTATGGATTGGGTCCATTCCTTCGGGAGAATATGGGTTTTCTGTTACATTCTGATGGGTCAATGCCTCAAACCATGTGCAGGCAGCTGTATATCTGCCTATGGTTAAGTCAAGGTGGTATCCGTCCCTATTCATATGGTCGCCGATAAAGGAGGTACGTGCATTTTGTATGGCGGTTCCCGAAGGGATAATTTTCTTGATACCCACCAGGTTGGCGGCTTTCTTTACTGCATCCACAATGCTGGTGTACATTTTCATTTGGTTCTGGTCATAGTTTTTGAATCCGGTGTGGTTGGCATTGGTAGCATAAGCCCATGTCTGGTGCACCATTAATACGGTTTCCTTTCCAATTCGTTCCCTGATATAGTTAACCAATTCAGGTAGGGAAGCTTTGTAGCTGTCATAGATACCAGACAAAGGGCTGGCCTGCTGAACACTGATATAGTCCCATTTCTCATCGGCCAGTGCTTTCTCAATAGTCATTGACCGGGTTTCTGTTTTTTCCCCGTCTTTCTCTACTTTGCGATAGGCATAGGCCGGAGCGTTGTTGCGTATGTTTTGCACGTGCCGTTCCAGTGAACATCCTCCGATAAACATATTGCCGATAATCATGGTGATACCTTCAGCTTCTCCCAGTTCGTGCAAATATTGCTCTACTGCATCTTGTGAAAAGCTGTTGCCTATTGCCAATACTTTGATGGTGTCGTTATTGGCATGGTATCCATTTGCAAACAATGTAAATGGCGTGAGTAGGAATAAAATGACAAGGATGTTGATAGCATACTTTTTCATAATGGTGTTTGTTTTTAAGTTTTGTCGTTTCGATAAATAAGTAACAAAATTATTTGATTGTTTTTATATCTGCAAATATTCCTTGGGAATATAAGAAGGCTGAGACATGAAAAAATGAGATGCATTGCCGGAGCAATACATCTCATCCTATTGTTAATATTTTATCCGTTTATAGCGGAATGTATTCCACAAAGGCTTCCATCGCCTCATAGGAAGCAAGTCCGAGGCTGTCATACAAGGCAGCTGTTCCGCGGTTACGGTCCTCGCTGCGTTGCCAGAACAGACGTTCGTCATTGCCCAGGAACGGTGCGCTTTCCATCTGCGATTGATGCTTCAGGATAGAGTTACGCTTGGCACGCAGTTCTTCCGGGCTGATGGGCACAGCCATCTCGATGTTTTCGATTTCCCATTCGGCCCATGCACCGCGGTACATCCAGATGCGGCATTCCTTCAACCATTTGGCACCTTCTTCTTTTTCCAAGTCAATGGCGGCAAATACGGCGTCCGTACAAACACGGTGTGTGCCGTGCGGGTCGGCCAGGTCGCCGGCAACGAAAATCTGATGGGGTTTCACTTCACGCAATAGGTTGCGTACAATTTCCACGTCTGCTTCGCTGATAGGATTCTTCTGTATCTTGCCCGTTTCGTAGAATGGCAGGTCAAGGAAATGACAGTGATCCAGAGGGATATTATTGTATGTACATGCAGTGCGTGCCTCGCCACGGCGAATCAGTCCCTTGATGGTCAAGATGTCGCGTGTATCCATGTCACCGTCTTTCTTCTCCTTCAAGTATTTACGGATTTCAGTATATTTGTCATTGATGACCTGGTCTTCGCTGTTGTTGAAGATTTGGTTGAACCCGTTGATGAAGTGCAGGAAGCGGATAACTTCTTCATCGCCTACGGCAATGTTACCGGAAGTTTCGTAAGCCACATGCACGTCATGTTTCTGCTCTACCAGACGACGGATGGTGCCTCCCATGGAGATAACGTCATCATCGGGATGCGGAGAAAATACGACCACACGTTTTGGATAGGGCTTTGCACGCTCAGGACGATAGGTGTCGTCAGCATTCGGCTTGCCGCCCGGCCATCCGGTGATGGTATGTTGCAGGTCATTGAATATCTTGATGTTCACGTTATAGGCTGAGCCGAACAATGCCAGCAGTTCGCTCAGACCGTTTTCGTTGTAGTCCTTGTTGGTCAGTTTCAGAATGGGTTTTCCGGTGAGTTGGCACAACCAGACGATGGCACTGCGGATGAGCTTGTCGTTCCATTCGCAGGAGGTTACCAGCCAGGGGCGTTGGATACGCGTCAAATTGGCGGCGGCAGACAAGTCGATAGCTACATGTGCATTGTTGTGAGTCTGCAGATAAGATGCAGGGATAGTATCTGTTACCGGACCTTCAACGCATTCTTTCACCTTTTGCGCTTTCTCCTCACCCCATGCCAGCAGATATATTTTCTTTGCCGAGAGGATGGTGGCTACTCCCATGGTGATGGAGCTGATGGGGGTATTTTCAATGCTACCGAACATCTTGGAAGCTTCATTGCGGGAGTCGTTGTCCAGCAATATCAGACGAGTGGTAGAGTTCAGGCGTGAACCCGGTTCATTGAAACCTATATTACCTACACGGCCAATGCCCAGCAAAGCGATGTCTAAGCCACCGAAACTTTCAATGCGCTGCTCGTAAAGACGGCAATATTCAAAGATGGCGTCTTTGGCGATGGTGCTGTCGGGGGTGAAAACATTCTGTTTGTCAATGTCCACATGGTCTATCAGCATTTCCTTCAATGCGTTGAAGTTGCTGTTGATGGCATTGGGAGCTAATGGATAATATTCGTAGAGGTTGAATATGACTACGTTGCGGAAACTTAATCCCTCTTCCTGGTGCATACGTACCAAGTCTGCATATACATTGCGCGGAGAGTTACCGCCTGCCAGTGCCAAGACACAGAAACGTCCCGCCTTTTGCTTGTCACGGATTAACTGTGCAATGTCAAGGGCAATCTGGTTGGCGCCTTCTTCCGCAGACTCATAAATATCTGTCGGGATTTTTTCCAGTCGGGTCAATACCGACCGTTCAAATGCATTCTCAGGTCTATAGTACCTGGGGGAGACTCTGTTGAGAGTGATTTGAGAGCTTAGATTGGTTTTCATAAAATTTATTATTAATAAATGATTAAGTATTGAACTGTTCTTTCAATCAACAAATATACGAAAAACAATGTTCATCCGCATATTGCTGAAGATTAATTAAGAAATACTGGTCGTCCCATATCTCATATGGGTTTTGACGGTTGTACGGAAAGTGTCTTCGGTCATTCCATAAAGTCACGGCCAACCGCCACCGTGAGTATGGATTTTACGTTGGGTCAACATAGGATTTAGGGGTTAGAATTATTAAATTAATCATGTTGTCGCTTTGACATTGTTTCGAAGGACAAAAATAGGTACTTTTTGGAGAAGATGTACTCCTTCTTTTGGGTATTTTCATTAAATACTCTAAAAAAGAGGATTTGGTGCATTTTGTATAATGTCTCGTTCGTTTGGGGTATAAGTGAGGATAATCATATAAAAATAGACCATTCATCGCACTTTTTGTCGTTTGGGTTTGTTATATTTGTGTGTGTTTATAAACTCTAAAATATCAATGTATGAAAAGCTGGAAAGTAGAAGCAGCCATCATAGCCGTGGGGCTGCTTTTGTTGGGAATCATGGTAAAAGGCGGTATCAACAATTTTGTGAATAAGGACCGTGTGGTCAGTGTGAAAGGGCTGGCCGAAATGGAAGTGCCTGCCGACAAGGTAGTCTGGCCTCTTGTCTACAAAGACATAGGTAATGACCCTGCACTGCTTTATGCCAATATGGAGAAGAAAAACACTGCCGTCGTGAGTTTCCTTGAAAACAACGGTATTGAGAAGGAGGAAATCAGTATTGCACCGCCCGAAGTGATTGACATGCAGGCCGAACGTTACGTTGACCGCAACGTGGCCTATCGTTATAATGCCACGTCTGTCATCACTGTCACTTCCAAGAATGTGGATAGGGTGCGTAAGCTCATGTCGGGGCAGGCTGAACTCTTGAAGCAGGGTATTGCCATCACGGGAGGGGATTATAAATATAATGTGTCTTATGAATTCACCGGTCTCAACGAAGTGAAGCCCAGAATGATAGAGGAGGCCACGAAGAACGCTCGTGCTGCAGCCGAGAAGTTTGCCAAGGATTCGGACAGTGAACTGGGGAAAATCCGCAATGCCTCGCAAGGGCAGTTCTCCATAAGTGACCGCGATGCCTATACTCCTTATATAAAAAGCGTACGTGTAGTGACTACTGTGAACTATTATTTGAAGAAATAACGAACTCGTCCGCATCTTTCCAAGCGGGAAACTTTAGCCTGAACTCCTGCAGGGAGGAAAGGTTGAGGGAGGCGGTGGCAATCGCCTCTTCGTTGTCGGGCACAGTGGCAAGCACTTCCCCCTTCGGAGAGTAGACCACACTGCCTCCGCTGTGTGGAATGTCTCTGCCGTCCTTGCCGATACGGTTGACACCGCAGACATAACTGATGTTTTCCAGCGCGCGCGCTTGCAGCAGGATGTCCCAGACTTTCCGGCGGGGAATGGGCCAGTTGGCGACGTAAATCAGGAGGTCGTATTCATTGCTCGTATTGCGGCTCCAGACCGGGAAACGAAGGTCATAGCATACAAGCAGCAGTATATTCCAGCCGCGATATCGGATGATGGGACGCCGGTTGCCGGGGGTGAAATGTTCTGTCTCGTGCCCCATCCGGAAGAGGTGGCGTTTGTCGTAATAGTAAGCATTGCCTTCGGGCGTAAGGAAGAATGCGCGGTTGTAGTAGGATGGCTTTCCGCCTTCCGAGGCTGTTTCGCAGGCAATATAGCTGCCGGCAAGAGCAAGCCGGTACTCTTCGGACCATTGGCGCAGTGTTGCGATGGTTTCTCCCGTTGTGGGTTCGGCCAAGCTGGCGGTGTCCATACTAAAGCCGGTGGAGAATGTTTCCGGTAAAACAACAATCTCCGTTGTTCCACGAAGAGTTTCTAACTTCTCGCGGAGACGACGGAGATTTTCTTGTTTATTTTCCCAGACGATGTCTGTTTGCAAGATGCTTATTCGCATGGCATTAATGCTTAATACCTGATTAGATATTTCCTAAATCAAAATTTTCGGGATTTTTTCCTTTAAAGTTCTTGAAGTACAGTTTTATCTCGCGCATATCCTTTTCGATGTCTCCGGTAGGCATGACAGCCTTGGTAGAGGAGATGGTCTTGGAAGGATAATCAATCCCGATAAGCATGATGGGCACTTGTGCTTTAAGTGCTATGTAATAAAAACCTTTCTTCCAGTTGGGATTGGCTTTACGGGTTCCTTCCGGTGTAATAGCCAGGTGGAAATGCTTGCTGTTTGCAAACTTTTCGGTCATTTGGTCCACTAAGGAAGATTTACGTCCCCGGTTCACCGGAATGCCGCCAACGGCTTTGAATATCAGTCCCAGAGGAAAAAAGAACCATTCCTTTTTCATCATGAAACTGGTCTTGCGGCCGATGGCACCATAAAACAATTTACCGATAAATAAGTCCCAATTGGAAGTATGGGGTGCCGCACAAATTACACATTTGTCGTAGTCGGGCACCGTCACGTTTGTCTTCCAGCCCAGCAGGCGATAATAAATGAAGCTATAAAAGGCTTTCTTCATCTTATTTCAGTTTGCCCATTGCGTCAATAATTTCGTCTACTTTTGCATTGAAGTCAGCACGAAGTTTTTTGTAGAAACCTTTTACATTTCCTGGCTCGGTGTGGCTGATGCGGCTTATGAATTCATCTTGCATTTTCAGAATTTCAGCCATCAGTTCATCGGCTTTTTGTTTGTCTGTTCCAGGCACATATAAGCTGTTTACAAGACACTCTGTGAACAATTCACCTGCAATATAGTTTATATTCTTCTTTAGTTCTTTTCTACTTGCCATAATCTTTACGTTTAAAATGAATAATCTGAATTATTTTCGGTAAAGATAATGTTTTTCTTTGTTAGTGTAGAGCAAAAAAGGGTTTTTATGTGTTTTTAATTTAGTAGTTTTGTGGAATTATTCCACAAACTGTGGACACATTCCACAGGGAAAAATGGAGGATGCCACCATGAATAAAGAACTGCCGTCTGCTTTTCTGCTTGATATATAGTTTGTTAGACGTAATGGATGAGATGGTGATAGATTGGCATCGGATTTGCTTTAATAGAAAGAAACAGGGTTAAATTTAATATACAAACAAGCATGAGACAGTCTTTTACGAAAAAAGAATTGAAACTAAAGAAGAAGAGGTTGCTGATGATGGTTGCCTGCATGGCGGTATTGTTGGCAGGTTACGTTATTCTGACTTGGCCTAAGAAGGTGGAATCGGAAGCTCCTACCGTGATTGTGGAATCTGCGGAAAAAGGAGATGTGGAGATATATGGCGAGTACGTGGGACGTATTCGCGCTCAGCAGTTTGTAGAGGTACGTGCGCGTGTGGAAGGGTATTTGGAGAATATGCTTTTCGCAGAAGGAACATATGTCACCAAGAACCAGGTACTTTTTGTGATAAACCAGGACCAGTATAGGGCAAAGGCTGACAAAGCTCGTGCACAGTTAAAGAAGGATGAAGCGCAGGCATTGAAGGCAAAGCGCGATTTGGAGCGTATCCGCCCCCTCTATGCGCAGAACGCTGCCAGCCAGCTGGATTTGGACAATGCCCAGGCTGCTTACGAGACTGCAGAAGCCTCAGTAGCGATGAGCCAGGCCGATTTGGACCAGGCTGAATTGGAATTGGGATATACGTTGGTCCGTTCTCCGCTATCGGGACATATCAGTGAAAGAAATGTGGATTTGGGAACATTGGTCGGACCGGGAGGCAAGTCCTTGCTGGCTACGGTTGTGAAAAGTGATACGGTTCTGGTAGATTTCAGCATGACGGCATTGGATTACCTGAAAAGCAAGGAACGGAATATCGATATAGGGCGTCAGGACTCTACACGTTCCTGGCAGCCGAACATTACGATTACTTTGGCGGATAATACCGTCTATCCTTATAAGGGCTATGTGGATTTTGCCGAACCTCAGGTGGACCCTCAGACCGGAACATTCTCCGTACGTGCAGAAATGCCGAATCCTGACAGAGTGTTGTTGCCGGGGCAGTTTACAAAGGTGAAGCTGTTGCTGGATGTACGTGAGGGTGCTGTCGCCGTTCCTCAAAAGGCAGTTACCATTGAGAAAGGTGGTGCATATATTTTTGTGATGCGCCGGGACTCTACGGTTGAAAAGCGTTTCATTGAGTTGGGACCTGAATTTGGCAACAATTGGGTGGTTGAACGTGGTCTGGCTGCCGGAGAACAAATTGTGACGGAAGGTTTCCACAAGCTGACTCCGGGTATGAAAGTACGTGCCCAGGTTGCCGTTCCTAAAAAGGAGGAAGAACAGACGAGTGATTCTCTGAACAAGCAGGTTGTTTCCGAAACGAAGCAGACTACTCCGACTGAGAATAAATCAAAGGACAACAACCCTTCAAAGTAATGATGTTATGAAAGTAAGTTTCTTTATAGACCGCCCGGTATTCTCGGCGGTGATATCGATTGTGATTGTAATTGTCGGTATCATTGGCCTGACCATGCTGCCGGTAGACCAATATCCGCAGATAACGCCTCCCGTAGTGAAAATCAGTGCTTCCTATCCGGGAGCCAGTGCATTGACTGTTTCGCAGGCGGTGGCAACCCCTATCGAGCAAGAGATAAACGGTACTCCCGGTATGCTGTACATGGAGTCCAACAGTTCTAATTCCGGAGGATTTTCAGCTACGGTCACTTTCGACGTGTCTGCCGACCCGGATTTGGCTGCCGTAGAAATACAGAACCGTGTGAAACTGGCGGAGAGCCGTTTGCCAGCCGAAGTGATTCAGAACGGTATTTCTGTGGAAAAGCAGGCTCCCAGCCAGTTGATGACCATCTGTCTGACTTCCAGTGACCCGAAGTTCGACGAAATTTATTTGAGTAACTTTGCTACTATCAATGTACTCGACTTGTTGCGCCGTATCCCCGGTGTTGGACGTGTTTCCAACATTGGCAGTCGCTACTATGCCATGCAGATATGGGCGTTGCCCGACAAACTTGCCAACTTCGGACTGACGGTGCAGGATTTGCAGAATGCCCTGAAGGACCAGAACCGTGAGTCTGCTGCGGGTGTTTTGGGACAACAGCCGGTGAAGGGACTCGACATTACTATCCCTATCACTACCCAGGGACGCTTAAGTTCGGCAAAGCAGTTTGAGGACATTGTGGTCCGTGCCAATGCCAACGGTTCCATTATCCGTCTGCGCGATGTGGCGCGTGTTTCATTGGAAGCATCTTCATATAGCACAGAGAGTGGCATCAACGGTGAGAATGCTGCCGTTCTCGGTATCTATATGCTTCCCGGGGCCAATGCAATGGAAGTTGCAAAGAGCGTAAAGGCTGCTATGGAGGAAATCAGTGCAAATTTCCCTGAGGGGATGAGTTATGAGATTCCCTTCGACATGACGACTTATATTTCCGAATCCATTCACGAAGTGTACAAGACGTTGTTCGAAGCGCTGATTCTGGTGGTGCTGGTTGTATTTCTATCCTTGCAAAGTTGGCGTGCGACGGTGATACCGATTGTTGCGGTACCTATTTCCCTGATTGGTACCTTCGGTTTCATGCTTATTTTCGGTTTCTCTCTGAACATACTGACTTTGCTTGGATTGATTCTCGCCATCGGTATTGTGGTGGATGATGCCATTGTGGTGGTGGAGAATGTAGAACATCTTATGGAGACGGAGAAATTGAGCCCGTATGAAGCTACCAAAAAGGCGATGAACGGATTGGCAAGTGCCTTGATTGCCACATCGTTGGTGCTCTGTGCCGTGTTTGTGCCAGTAAGTTTCTTGAGCGGAATCACCGGACAGTTATACCGTCAGTTTACCATTACTATCGCCGTTTCCGTATTGCTTTCTACGGTAGTGGCCCTGACGCTTAGTCCCGTCATGTGTTCGCTCATATTGAAGCCCGACAGTGGAAAGAAAAAGAACATAGTTTTCCGCAAAATCAATGAATGGCTGAACTTGGGCAATCACAAATACGTGGCTGTCATTAACCGGGTCATCAGGAATCCCCGCCGCTTGATGAGTGCGTTCGGCCTGGTACTGGTTGCCATTTTCATTATCCACCGGTTGGTGCCTACCAGCTTCCTGCCGGTAGAAGACCAGGGCTATTTTAAGATAGAGTTGGAGTTGCCGGAAGGTGCTACTTTGGAGCGAACCCGTGTGGTGACCGACCGTGCCGTGCAATACTTGGAGAAGAATCCCTATGTGGCCTATGTGCAGAACGTGACGGGTAGCAGCCCCCGTGTGGGTAGCAACCAGGCACGCAGTGAGCTGACGGTTATTCTGAAACCGTGGGAAGAGCGTAAGGGGATTTCCATCGATAAGATAATGGAGAATGTGGAGAAGGATTTGAAGGAATATCCCGAATGCAAGGTCTATCTTTCCACGCCTCCGGTCATTCCGGGATTGGGTACCTCGGGAGGTTTCGAAATGCAGCTTGAGGCGCGTGGAGAGGCGACGTTTGACAACTTGGTGCAGGCGGCAGATACGCTGATGTATTATGCCCAGAAGCATAAGGAGCTGACGGGGCTTTCATCATCCTTGCAGTCTGAAATACCGCAACTTTATTTTGATGTGGACCGTGATAAGGTGAAAATGCTGGGTGTGCCCCTGGCGGATGTATTCTCTACCATGAAGGCCTATACCGGTTCAGTATATGTGAATGACTTCAATATGTTCAACCGTATATATAAGGTGTATATCCAGGCCGAGGCTCCTTATCGTGAGCATAAGGACAATATCAACTTGTTCTTTGTAAAGGCAAAAGACGGAGTGATGGTGCCGCTTACTTCCTTGGGAAATGCCTCTTATACCACCGGTCCGGGCAGTATCAAGCGTTTCAATATGTTTACCACTGCCGTCATCCGCGGTTCTGCGGCACAAGGCTACAGTTCCGGCCAGGCAATGGAGATTATGGAGCAGATTGCACGTAACCACTTGCCGGACAATATCGGTCTGGAGTGGAGTGGCCTTTCCTATCAGGAAAAGAAGGCGGGAGGACAGACGGGTCTTGTGCTTACGCTGGTATTCCTTTTCGTATTCCTCTTTTTGGCTGCGCAATATGAAAGTTGGACGGTGCCTATCGCTGTATTGCTTTCACTGCCGGTTGCCGCTTTGGGTGCCTATCTGGGCGTTGTGATATGCGGATTGGAGAATGATATTTATTTCCAGATCGGCTTGGTGATGCTGGTGGGGCTTGCGGCAAAGAATGCCATTTTGATTGTGGAGTTTGCCAAGGTGCAGGTTGACAAGGGAGGAGACTTGATACAGTCTGCCATCCATGCTGCCCAACTCCGTTTCCGGCCTATCCTGATGACTTCCCTCGCCTTTGTATTGGGAATGCTTCCTATGGTGTTGGCAAGCGGACCGGGCTCGGCGAGCCGTCAGGCCATCGGTACGGGTGTTTTCTTCGGAATGATATTTGCCATTGTATTCGGTATTGTGCTTGTACCGTTCTTCTTTGTCCTGGTATACAAGACAAAAGCCAAAGTGCAGCATAAGATTAAGAAAGACTGATTTTAAAGACAACGTTTATGAAAAGAAAGAACATATATATTATTTTGTTGCTGAGTATGTTTGCCCTTACCTCATGCAAGGTGGGCAAGAGCTATGTGCGTCCGGAGATGGCATTGCCGGATAGCCTGGCACAGCAGCAGGATAGCATGAGCATAGCCGATGAACAGTGGCAGGCAGTTTATACGGACAGCACGCTGCGTGCTTTGATAGACCGTGCTCTGGAATATAACAAAGACATGCTGATTGCAGCTTCCCGTGTCAAGGAGATGGCTGCCCAAAAACGTATCAGTGTTGCCAACCTTCTGCCGCAGCTCACCGGAAAGGTGGAGGCTGAGCGCGAGGTGGAGATTTACGGTGGTCATAGCCGTGATGTAGGCAATACTTACGAAGCCAAGGCGTTGCTCTCTTGGGAACTGGACCTTTGGGGAAACTTGAGATGGAAAAAAGTGGCTGCTGTGGCCGAATATTTGCAAAGTGTGGAGGCGCAGCGTGCGTTGCGCATGACCATCGTTGCCGAAGTGGCGCAGGCTTATTATGAGCTGGTAGCCCTTGATACGGAACTGGAGATTGTGCGCCAGACACAAAAGGCGCGTGAAGAGGGAGTGCGCTTGGCGCGTATCCGTTTTGAAGGAGGGCTGACCTCGGAGACCTCTTATCAACAGGCTCAAGTGGAGTTGGCTCGTACGGCTACTCTTGTTCCGGATTTGGAACGCCGTATCTCTCTGAAAGAAAATGATATATCCTTCCTTGTGGGGGAATTCCCTACCCGTATCAAGCGTGTCAATTTTCTGCAGGAACTGGATGTGCCGGAGTCCTTACCGGTAGGTCTGCCTTCGGATTTGTTGGAACGTCGCCCCGATGTCCGTGCGGCAGAGCAGCAGTTGAAGGCTGAACATGCCAGAGTGAAAGTTGCTTATACCAATATGTTCCCCCGTCTGGCCCTGACCGGACAATTTGGATTGGAAAGTGATGTGTTGTCCAATTTTCTGGAATCCCCCTATTCCTTATTGAATGGGGCGGTCTTGGCACCGCTTTTCGGTTGGGGAAAGAACCGTGCTGCATTGAATGCACAGAAGGCTTCTTTTGAAGCCGAAGTGCATAGCTATGAAAAGACAGTGCTGAATGCTTTTAAGGAAGCGAAGAATGCCATTGTGGATTTCAATAAGATAAAGGAGGTCTACCAACTGCGTGCCAAACTTGAACGTTCTGCCAAGGGATATGTGGATTTGGCACAGTTGCAATACATCAACGGCGTCATCAATTATATGGATGTGCTCGATGCCCAGCGTGGTTATTTCGATGCCCAAATAGGGGTGAGCAATGCCATCCGCGACGAACTTATTGCCATGGTAAATGTCTATAAGGCATTGGGGGGTGGCTGGCAAACCGAATGACGTGTGATTAAAGAAGACAGCAAGGGCGTGTATGTATCGAAATATTTGATGGTATATACACGCCCTTGTTCTATAATTGGCTTATTTCATCTAGGATTCTGTATTTAGAGTCTCCTTGTTTTCTTTCTTTTCCTTTGCCTTTTCTACTTCAAGAGCTACGTTTACGGCATTCATGCCTTTAAGGCCACGTTCGAGGTCGAACGTCACAATATTGTTTTCTGCTATATCTGTCAGCACATTATTAATGTGGAAAAAGTATTTTTCGACCCCGGATAAGTCCTTGATGAAGCCGAAGCCTTTCGATTCATTGAAAAACTCGATACGTCCTCTGCGGATGACCGGTTCTTCCTTGTCTTTTTTGGGAGTTGATATGACGATTTCTTCCAGCTTTATTTCTTCTTTGGGAGTGTTTTCTGCCGGAGGAGTAGAGGTTATCATGCCGTTTTCGTCAACATAGGCAATCATATCTTCAAAGCTATTGGCTTTGTTGGATAGTTTTTTTTCTTCTTTCTTTTTTTGTTTTTCAGCTCGTCGGGCGAGTCTTTTCTTTTCATTTTCACGCTTGTCTGCGGAGATGGATTTGGCCATGTATTTTTATTTATTGAGTTATAAAAAAAGCAGGGGGTATTGCTACAACACCTCCTGCTTTTGTCAGTAGTTAAGAATATTAATATCTTCTAGAGTTGTAACCGCCTCTTCTGTCGCGATTGCCGCCATTGGAAGGTCTTTCTTCGCGGGGGCGTGCCACGTTTACCGAGATTTGTTTGTGGTCAAATTCAGCACCGTTCAATTCGTCAATGGCTTTTTGGCCTGCTGCATCGTCCGGCATTTCTACGAAACCGAAACCTCTGGATCTTCTTGTTTCTCTGTCTGTAATGATTCTTGCAGAAGAAACTTCTCCGTACTCTGAAAATAAATCGTTTAAGTCAGCGTCTGTTGTGCTGAAATTTAAACCTGAAATGTAAATGTTCATTTGAAATTTTAATTAATTGTAATTATTAAATTGGAGTATGGAGAATAATTATGGAAGAGACCGCCTAATAATAGTTGTATATTAAAAGAAGAACAATGCGATAACGACTCGTAACTCAAACTTTGCGGCAAAGATAACACAATAAATCAGTTAATTGCTTTCTTCTCCTTTTTATTTTAGGATAAAAAACGATAAATGTCATTTTATACATTATTTCGGCCTCTCGTTTGCATATCTTACGAAAAAAAGCGAAATTTGCGACGCTTTTAAACGGAACTTTACTAACACCTTTAAATAATTAAGAGAAATGACTAAAAGTGCATTGCAAATTGCAAGGGCTGCCTATCAGCCCAAACTTCCGAAAGCGCTGAAAGGAACTGTTAAGGCTGCAGAAGGCGCAGCTACTCAGTCTGTTGCTGACCAGGAAGAAATCAAGAAATTGTTCCCCAATACGTACGGAATGCCTTTGATTAAGTTTGAAACTACCGATGAGGTGGTTAACTTCCCCGCAATGAACGTGGGTGTTATCCTTTCCGGTGGACAGGCTCCTGGCGGTCACAATGTGATTTCCGGTATTTTCGACGGTATCAAGAAGCTGAACAAAGACAGCAAATTGTATGGCTTTATTCTGGGTCCTGGCGGCTTGGTTGACCATAATTATATGGAACTGACTGCTGACATCATTGATGAATACCGCAATACGGGTGGTTTTGACATCATCGGTTCGGGCCGTACCAAGCTGGAAAAGGAAGAACAGTTTGAGAAAGGTTATGAAATCCTGAAAGAACTCGGCATCAAGGCATTGGTTATCATCGGTGGCGATGACTCCAACACTAATGCTTGCGTACTGGCTGAATACTATGCTGCCAAGAATTATGGCGTGCAGGTAATAGGTTGCCCCAAGACCATCGACGGTGACTTGAAGAATGATATGATTGAAACTTCTTTCGGTTTCGATACTGCTTGCAAGACTTACTCTGAAGTAATCGGCAACATCCAACGTGACTGTAACTCTGCTCGTAAATACTGGCACTTCATCAAGTTGATGGGACGTTCCGCTTCTCATATCGCTTTGGAATGTGCATTGCAGGTTCAACCCAATATGTGTATCATCTCTGAAGAGGTTGAAGCTAAGGATATGTCTTTGGACGACATCGTGACCAGCATTGCCAAGGTCGTTGCTGAACGTGCAGCCCAGGGTAACAACTTCGGTACGGTTCTTATCCCCGAAGGATTGGTTGAATTCATCCCGGCCATGAAGCGTCTGATTGCTGAGTTGAACGACTTCCTTGCTGCCAATGCAGAAGAGTTTGCTCAAATTAAGAAATCTCACCAACGCGATTATATCATCCGTAAACTCTCTCCGGAGAATGCGGTCATCTACGCAAGCTTGCCCGAAGGCGTGGCTCGCCAGTTGTCTCTGGACCGCGACCCGCACGGAAACGTACAGGTATCTCTGATTGAAACAGAAAAGTTGCTGTCCGAAATGGTTGGCACTAAGCTGGCTCAGTGGAAAGAAGAGGGCAAGTTCGTAGGCAAGTTTGCTGCACAGCACCACTTCTTCGGTTACGAAGGACGTTGCGCTGCTCCGTCTAACTTCGACGCTGACTACTGCTACTCTTTGGGTTATGCAGCATCTGCATTGATTGCTAACGGAAAGACCGGTTACATGTCTTCTGTACGCAACACTACTGCTCCTGCCGAAGAATGGATTGCAGGCGGTGTGCCCATCACTATGATGATGAACATGGAACGTCGCCACGGTGAAATGAAGCCAGTTATCCAGAAGGCTCTGGTGAAGCTGGACGGTGCTCCGTTCAAGGCATTCGCTGCTCAGCGTGACCGTTGGGCTATGGAAACAGACTACGTTTATCCAGGCCCTATCCAGTACTTCGGTCCGACAGAAGTTTGCGACCAGGCTACGAAGACTTTGCAGCTGGAGCAGGCTAAATAAGTTGATGCATCAACAAGTTGACAATAAAACGGAGGGGCGGTTCATTCCGCCCTTTCTTTTCCTTTGCTCATGGCAACCAAGACCTCCACAAATATCCGGCGTAAAACTACTGCCGCCCGTCGTTCTTCCTCTCCGCGGAGCAAGAAGAAAATGCAGCCACGTACCATGCCCGTATGGTTGCGCAATCTTTTGGCGGTCTGTATCATTCTTGTTTTTTCTACCGGCTTTTACTGGTTTTTCATTCGTCCTTATGCTTATCGCTGGAAGCCTTGTTATGGTCAGAAAGGTTACGGTGTATGTATGCCTTGCAACTATGAGGTGCATGGCATAGACATATCCCACTATCAGGGAAAGATAGATTGGGAACTCCTGACACATAATAGAGAAGCCCAATTTCCCATTCACTTTATTTTTCTGAAAGCTACCGAAGGCGGCGATCATGGTGACGATACGTTTACGCAGAACTTCGGCCAGGCGCGTAAATACGGTTTTATCCGTGGTGCCTATCATTATTTTATCCCTAAGACCGATGCCCGCAAGCAAGCCGATTTCTTTATCCGTACCGTGCAGCTGGCAAAGGGAGACCTGCCTCCCGTACTTGATGTGGAGACTACCGGCAAGCAGTCACCGCAGGAACTTAAAACGGCAGTCAAGACTTGGCTGGATAGGGTAGAGGCGCATTACGGCGTAAAGCCTATTCTTTATACTTCCTATAAATTCAAGAAACGCTATCTCAGCGATTCCATTTTCAATGCTTATCCTTATTGGATAGCCCATTATTATGTAGATTCCGTGCGTTATGAGGGCAAGTGGCACTTTTGGCAGCACACGGATGTAGGCACTGTGCCCGGTATTGAAGAAGAGGTGGATTTGAACGTCTTTAATGGTACAATGGAGGAACTTTTGGAGCTTACGTTGAAAACTCCTTGTATAGAACGCTAAAGGTCAACTTTAGCTTCCTGATATTGACCTTTAGCTTTTTAGTATTGACCTTTATTATTTTTGGAATTTCACTGCTGCCCACCGGTTCTTCTCACGATGGTGGACAAAGTGCAGCCCGTTGCGTTCGGCTTCTTCGCGGATGACGGGAATGTCATCTATGTAGAAACCGCTCATCAACAATTCCGCTCCGGGATTCATGCGGGCTATGTAGTGCTTCATATCTGCCAGGAGGATATTGCGGTTGATGTTGGCGATAACCATATCAAAAGGACCTTTGCTTTCCAGAGAGGAGGCATCGCCTTGGGATACGGCAATATTGTCCACTCCATTCAATTCTATATTTTCGAGGGAGTTGCGCACACACCATTCATCTATGTCGATAGCTGTACAAGGGGAGGCTCCACGCATGCGTGCCAGTATGGCAAGGATGGAAGTCCCACAACCCATATCGAGCAATGCTTTGCCTTGCAGGTCACTATCCAGCAGTTCGCCTATGATGAGGCTTGTTGTCTCGTGGTGCCCTGTGCCGAATGCCATTTGCGGATTGATGACGATGTCATATTCTGCTTGTGGGACATCGTTGTGAAAAGTGCTGTGAATGACACAACGGTCTCCGATAACGATGGGCTGGAAGAAGTTCTTCTCCCATTCCTCGTTCCAGTCTTTGTCTTCGGCTTCTACGAAATTATATTCTATCTGTGTATCGGGCAGAGGGAAGTCTGCAAGTGCTTCTTTGAGTAGAGATTCGTTATACAGCTCTTTCTGTATATAGGCAGTGATACCGTCGGTCTGCTCAACAAAACTTTCAAAGCCAGCTTCACCCAAGACTCCGGAAAGTACATCGTTGACTATTTCTGTGCACGGAACAGTGCGGAATGTAAATTCTAAATATTTCATCGGAATATGATTGTTTGTTAAATGCAGAAGAAGATTTTAAAGAACAAATCTATTTCTGCGTATCTTTGTTTTCACACTGCAAAGGTAATGTAAACCGAGGGCAGAATAAAATGAACTTGTTCATTTTTTATGCGGAAGTGCCGCTTGCCTCGTCAAAAGGCGGGGTATTTAGGGAATTCCCTATAAATCTTTGGGGAAAATCTGCTGCATGGGATAAAATCCGGCGTTATCTTTGTGACGTGAAGAAATAGATAAACGTAAAATCCATAAACCAAACTAATATGAAAAAGATTGTTTTTTTATCGCTTTTTGCCTTGTGCCTCCCATGGACACTGGTGGCACAAAGTATAGATGACGACCTTTACTACACTCCTTCCAAGAATAAGGAAGAGAAAAAAGAAGAGGTGAAGCAGGAGAAGAAAGTCGCTGCTCCCGTAGAAGAGATTGTAGTAAAGTCGAATGTACCGACCACTGTCTATTCATCGCCGGGAAGCACTACTGTTGTAGTAAAAGACCGTAAGGGAAACACCCGCGATGTGGACGAATATAACCGCCGTTATGACTCCCGCGACAATGATTTCGTGATGGAGAACGATACCCTTTACATCAATGAAAAAGAAGATGACGGCCTGGACGGCGAATGGGTGAACGGTGAATTTGAAGGTTCGCAGGATGATTACGAGTATGCTACCCGTATCATCCGTTTCCGTAATCCCCGTTATGCCATCAGCATCAGCAGCCCGCTATATTGGGATGTGGTCTATGGCTTGAATTCCTGGGATTGGAACGTGTATACCGACGGATTATATGCATATGCTTTCCCTACATTCACCAACCGCTTGTGGTGGGATTGGCGCTATAACTCTTATGGTTGGGGCGGCTATCCTTACTATGGCTGGGGATGGAACAGCTGGTACGGTCCGAGCTGGAGCTTTGGCTGGGGCGGCTGGTACGGCGGTGGCTGGTGGGGACATCATCATCACCATCACTATCATCCCGGATATTATCCCGGTGGCGGTGGTCATTGGGGAGGCGGCCATTGGGGAAATGCATATACCAATAGACGTTCTTATGGTCCGAGCCGTTCTTCTTATGCCGGAAACAGAGTATCGTCCTCTACTTCCCGCCGTTCTTCTACTGTAAATGGAGGGCAGACTGTACGTCGTAGCAGTACTACTTCCGGTCAAGTGAGACGTAGCAGTACCGGTACGTCAACCCGTCGGGTGGTAGGCACAAGAAGTTCGTCTACAGTTCGTTCAAGTTCTTCTGCAACTCGCTCAAGTGTAAACCGTTCGAGTGCGGCTTCTACCCGCCGTTCCACTTACACCCGTCCAAGCAGTACGCGTAGTAGCTCATATAATAGTAGCGTAGAAGGAGTTCGTAGCAGTCGTTCTTCCGGTGTACGCTCTTCTGTTGGAACTTCCACTCGTAGCAGGACTTCATCGACTTATAACAGAGGTTCAAGCGCCGCACCGGCACGCAGCTACTCCAATGACAACAATCGTAGCAGCAATCGTTCATATTCTGCTCCAGTACGTTCATCCAGTAGCACCCGTTCTTCTTCCAGCTTCTCTTCAGGCAGTAGCTCACGTTCCAGTTACTCCAGTGGTGGTGGCGGTGGTGCCAGTCGTTCCAGTGGCGGCGGTGGTTCCAGAAGACGGTAAGTATAAGTATGTTTTAATCTAACAAGACTAAGAATTATGAAGAAGATAACCATGATAGCCCTTGCTATGTTTACAGCTGTAGGCGCAGGGGCACAGACAATATATGATGCAACGAATATTGCACAGAAGGAATTGAATGGAACCGCCCGTTTTGTCGGAATGGGCGGAGCTATGGGAGCATTGGGTGGTGATATTTCTACCATAGGAACCAATCCTGCCGGTATCGGTATTTATCGTAGCAATGATGCTATGCTTACCTTTGGCTATTCAATGACGGGCACAGAAAGCAATTATGTAGGTAATAAATTTGAAACGAACAAGAACCGCTGGAGTTTTGATAATGCCGGTTTTGTGATAGCTTCGAAGATAGGCAATCATACTCCTTTGCGGTATGTGAATTTTGGTTTTAATTACCACAAATCAAAGTCATTCTATAAGAATATGACGATGCAGGGGGTGATGGGAAGCATAGATAATCAATATGTATCTCAAGTGCGGAGTATGGCGCAGCAGGCTACGGATGCAGCTTATGCGTTCTATCATCGTCCTCAATATGATTACCCGGATCAAGGAGCTTATTTGGACTATGGTCGCAAGGATATTTATCAACATAATTATGCTGGATGGCTGGGGACTATGGGGTATCAAGGTGCACTTGTTCTTGAGGATATAGAAAGTGAGGACTATAATACTTATCTTCCTTATATTCCTTCCGAAGCGGATGCTTATTTCTTGTCGCGTGAGCGTGGCGGTATTGACCAATATGATTTCAATATCTCCTTCAATATAAATGACCGTTTTTACTTTGGTGTTACTCTGGGTGCTTACGATGTGGATTACAACAAATATTCTCTCTATAATGAAATGTATGCCTACAAATGGGAGGGCGACGGGCAGATTTATGAGGAAGGCTACTCTTTGGAGAGCTTTAACCGTATACACGGTTCGGGTTTCGACTTCAAATTCGGTGCCATCTTCCGGCCGATTGAGGATTCTCCGCTTCGTATAGGTTTGGCTGTGCATACTCCTACTTATTACAAACTGACTTATACTACGGGAGCGTTGCTGACTTCGGATTTGTTTTTACCGAATGAGGCTGGGGATGAAACTCTTACTCGTACCACTGTGGATACTTATTCTGCATTAGGCGGTAGAGATATGGACCGTGATTTTAAGCTGCAAACCCCGTGGGTATTTAATGCAAGTTTGGGCTATACAGTCGGTAATAATCTGGCTTTGGGAGCTGAATATGAATATGAGGACTACTCAAGCATGAAGTTCAAATATCCTGAAGGTGACGAGATGGCATGGGAAACGGGTGAGGCTGACCTCTGTATGAAGGGGGTAAGTACGCTTCGTTTAGGAGCAGAATACAAGCCGATACCTGCTTTCTCTCTGCGTGCCGGTTACAATTACAGTACTGCAGCCTATAAAAAGGATGCTATTAAGGCATTGCCTTCCAATTCTATAAATACAGATACGGATTTTGCCAATAGCAAATCGATGAATACTTTCACTTTAGGTATCGGTTATCGCTTTTCTTCGTTTTATGCGGATTTGGCTTATAAATTCGATACTTATAAATCTGATTTCTATCCGTTTTATAATGATATAAACGGCTTGGTAACACCGCCAACAACGGAAGTTACCAACACTCGCAGTAAAGTGCTATTTACATTGGGCATGCGTTTTTAGAAGAACAATTTTCATTGCAGATAACCTTTCATTGTCAATACCTTAGGGTATAAAAGAACTCCCCGGAATGTACAAATACATTTCGGGGAGTCTTGTGTTATAGGGGAGGGATTACAGATACCATGCCACGCCAAATGAATAGGGAGATACTTCCGGTCCCTTGTCTTTCTGGAATAATCCGTATGTGGAGTAGCGCAGGTAAATGCCGATATTACCATAACCGGCTTGTGCCAGCAGGTTTATGCCGACGGGCTGCACATACATACCTTTGCCTACGGTTTTCTTCTTGCCTCCGTTGATGTGTGAGAATGACTTCACGCTGTGACGTATCTCAAATTCGGGACCGGCATTGAAGAACACTTTGTTTCTTCCCACTCTTTGCTGCCATTCCATCAATACGGGTACACGGAAGAAGAAATGGCGCAGACGGCTTTTATTGTAACTGGTGTCTTCGTTGCCTGCGGTGAAGATGCTGGTTCCGTTTTCCTTCAGCAAGGCATAGTTACCGTCGATATTGAAAGAACGGTATCCCCAGCTGACTCCCAGGTTGATTCCCCAATGCGGGTTCTTCTTGAAGTTGTGATATACGGAGAGGATGTTGAAGCCGAATTCCCATGACTTGGATAAGTCGAGTCCCATCTTGTCGCTTGCTCCGAAGGAAAGGAAGTCGTTAGCCAGCCGGCTGTAGCCAATATACAGACCGGAACAGTGCGGTTCGTAAGCATTGTATCTTCTCTTTTTGGGGATGAATGGCAGGGCGTCGAGGAAAGTGCGCTTGTCTGCATCCACTTTCTCGAGATAGACTCCTTCATAAATTTGTACTTCTTTCTTTTCTCCGTCTTCCAACTGCTCTTCGTACACCTTGATGCGCATGTCTCCTTTTCCTTTCCGGATGATGATGGAGTCGCCTTGTGTCTGTACTGTAGCTTTCTGTTCAGGGTCAGTCTGTTGTTGTGCTGCCATGCGGCCGGCCGGCACAGCAAGCAGGCAGGCCAAAATCATAATTCTGGTTTTCATATCGTATATTGTTTTTAGTGTTATTCCGATTTGTAAAGCATATCCATCATTTCCTTTTCACTGAGCAGACCCTCTATGTAAATCAAAGTGCCCATGGAGTCTTTTCCTATCTTGAAAATGATGTAGCGGTTCAGCTTCTTTCCATTGCGTTCCACCTCTTTCAGTTGGTAATAAGCGCTGCGCAGCACACCGCTTTCCATTACCTCCTGCGCCTTCTTTGCGTTATCTTGCTTGTCGTGTACAATGGCCTGCTGAATTTCCCGGCGATAGGGGGATACATTCTTGAACACAAGGCTCTTGTAGGTAGTCATGCGGTAAGATTTCAGGATACTGCCGTTCAGTTCTACCCTGGTCACGTCCTTTTGCTCGCCATACTTGCTGAATAGGTCGGCTATTTGCAGTCTCTCTTGTGCATGTACAAAGGCTGGCAGGCAAATCAGCAGGGAAAAGAGGCACAGACTACGTATGCAAATCAGTATAGATGTTTTCATAACCTTGTTATATTAGTGTTGAAACAGTAAGTTGCTTAAATCTTCATCCGTGAAGCTGGCGTTCTGCAGGGCTTCTAGTGCTTTGGCTTCCACCAGTTTCTCGTCTGTATACCGCTGGCCGTCGATGACGACATAATTTTCGGGAACACCGGAAAGCGGAAATATAATCTTAGCTACCCCGAGAAGCAGGAGCAATCCGGCGGCAATGCCGCTGACAGCATAGAATGTGCGATAGAGGCGGGAAGGCTTTCGCTGTGTGGGTACTTCCTTTGCCGATTCTGTTGTTACGGATTTTTCCTCTGTCGGTTCTGCCATTGAAGTTGCTTCCCGGTTCAGATAAGCGAATAGCGGGCGGTACGTTTGCAGGTGCTCCGGCACTTCCTCTTCGGTAAAGAAACGGCGCAGTTCACGCTCTTCTTCGCAGGAAGTTTCCCCTTCGAAATATTTATCCAGCAGTTCATCTATCTTCATGGCTCATTTCTCCTTTCTTTTCTTTCTTGTATGGTTCGCAGGTAAACGTCTCTCACTTTCTTCCGGGCTCTTGACAGATTGCTGCGGATGGCTTCCGGTCCGCATCCCGTGATTTCGGCGATTTCGTCCGTTTCGTATCCTTCGATGTCCTTCATCCGCATGATGGTGCGTTGAAGATTGGGCAGCGAGTCGATGATTTCGTGCATCAGACGGATTTCATCTTTGATTTCCAACAGCCGTTCCGGTGTTCCGGTGGGGGATGCCGCCTGCACTATGTCGAGAGATAGGGTGTCGTTGCGTTTGCAGCGCCACATATCTATACAGATGTTGTGCGTCAACGTCATGGCAAATGCTTCGATGCTCCGGTATTGCTCCAGTTCAAGCCTTTTGTTCCATAGCTTGAGCAGTACCTCCTGGACGGCATCTTCTGCATCCTCCGGTTCGTCGGTCAACTTCCGTGCATAGTTCAACAGCTTGGCACGGAGTGGAAGAACGGTTATTTTGAATTCTTTGAGTTCCATTTACACAGATAAGACGAATGGGAAATACAAACGTGACATTGTAAAGTGAAAAAAGTTGGAATAAAAAAAGGGACTTACTAACATTAGCAGTCCCTTTTCTTCACATTACTATAAAAGTATAGGATTATTTCTTGAAATAGCGGTTGTACAGACCTTCGAAACCTTTACCGTGACGGGCTTCGTCCTTAGCCATTTCGTGAACGGTATCATGGATAGCGTCGAGGTTCAATGCTTTGGCACGGGTAGCGATACGCTTCTTGTCTTCGCATGCACCTGATTCTGCGTTCATTCTCTTTTCGAGGTTTGTCTTGGTGTCCCATACGCAGTCACCCAGCAGTTCAGCGAATTTAGCAGCGTGTTCTGCTTCTTCCCAAGCGTAACGCTTGAAAGCTTCTGCAACTTCAGGATAGCCTTCACGGTCTGCCTGGCGGCTCATTGCCAAGTACATACCAACTTCTGTACATTCGCCCATGAAGTGGTTGTTCAGGTCTTTAATCATTTCGTCGTCGCAACCTTTGGCTACGCCGATTACGTGTTCGTCGGCAAATACCAGCGGGCCGTCAGCTGTTGCTTCTTCAACTTCTACGAACTTGCTTGCGGGAGCTTTACACAATGGGCACTTTTCGGGAGCTGCATCTCCTTCGTATACGTAACCGCATACAGTACATCTAAATTTTTTCATTTTCTCTCAGATTTTAATTAGTTGAATTAGTTATTCTTTGTTGTTCTTAAACGTTCTTCTTCTATGCAATGTTTACAGATTCCTTTATAATAGTAGTGGATTTCCTGCACATCGTGCCCGTCCATATCCATGTCGACCACCTTCTTGACGTTGTTATTGCACATCAAGTCATAAATCTTTCCGCAACGCTTGCACAAGAAATGGCCGTGCGGGCTGGTATCGGCATCATAACATGTGTTACGCTCGTCGATAGTCAGGGTTTGTGCGGCACCTTGCTCGCTCAGTAGTTTCAAGGTATTGTATACCGTTGTTTTAGACAGTGTCGGTATGGAGGGAGACAGTGCCGTATAGATTTCATCCACCGTGGGATGCGTACGATGCTCTATCAAGTAATTCATGATGGCTATGCGCTGTACTGAAGGCTTGATATTATGATTCTGCAATCGTTTTACTACATCCATATAATCTAAAGTTTCAAACTTGTAATTATTACATTTTTAATTCACTTGCAAAGATAGGAAGTTCCTATAATTCTCCAAAAGATTTTTGGAAAATTTTTAGTTGCGGTCATTAAAATTGTTTATATATGTTCCTCTTCTTGTAGGCAGGTTGCCGTATTTTTGCCATAAAAGCGAAGGCAGGATGCACCCGGCTTCAGTCGGTTTCTCGTGCCGATATAGAGAAAACGTTTTTCTCTTATCTCTCTTAATCAGAATTTTGCCGTATCTTTGCACCGAATAAATAATATAGCATCCTTATGAATTACGGATATGTAAAAGTAGCGGCGGCTGTGCCCCGTGTCAAGGTGGCTGACTGTAAGTTCAATGCCTCAGAGATTGAAAAAGAGATTATTATAGCCGACGGGAAAGGTGTGCAAATCATTGCTTTCCCCGAGTTGTGCATTACCGGATATACCTGTGGCGACCTCTTTGCCCAACAACTTCTGCTCGAAGAGGCAGAAATGGGATTGATACAGATTCTGAACAATACGCGCCAGATGGATATTATCTCGATATTGGGCATGCCCGTCGCACTGAACGGCGTGTTGCTGAATGCGGCGGTTGTCATTCAGAAGGGGAGAGTGCTGGGCGTTGTCCCGAAGACTTATCTTCCCAATTATAAGGAGTTTTATGAGAAGCGCTGGTTTACTTCCGCATGTGATGTGGCAGAAAACAGTGTGCGCCTTTGCGGGCAGATTATTCCGATGGGGAGAGACCTGCTGTTCGAAACGGCGGATACCACTTTCGGAGTGGAGATATGCGAGGACTTGTGGGCACCCATACCGCCCAGCTCCACGCTGGCGCTGCAAGGTGCGGAAATCTTGTTCAATCTTTCGGCCGACAATGAAGGTATCGGCAAGCACAATTATCTGCGCTCGCTCATCAGCCAGCAGTCGGCACGATGCATTGCCGGTTATGTATTCAGCTCATGCGGTTTCGGAGAATCCACTACGGATGTGGTGTTTGCCGGCAACGGACTGATTTATGAGAACGGGACTCTGCTGGCGGCAAACGAACGCTTCTCTTTCGAAGGGCAGGTGGTCATCAGTGAAATTGATGTGGAACACTTGCGTACGGAGCGCCGGGTGAATACGACCTTCGCGGCTTGCCATGCAAATTGTGTTTCGGCCCTTCCGGTACGAATCTCTACGGAGTATGTCAACAGCAGGGATTTGAACCTAACACGTACTTTTGAACCGCATCCATTTGTTCCGCAGGGGATAGCGTTGGACGAACGCTGTGAGGAGGTATTCTCCATCCAGGTGTCCGGACTGGCGCAACGTCTGGTGCATACTAAAGCGAAGAGTGCCGTTATCGGCATTTCGGGTGGACTGGATTCTACGCTGGCGCTGCTGGTTTGCGTAAAGACTTTCGATAAGTTGGGATGGTCCCGCCAGGGTATTGTCGGTGTCACCATGCCGGGATTCGGAACGACCGACCGTACTTACACGAATGCCATCGACCTGATGAACTCCCTCGGTGTGACTGTCCGCGAAGTCAGTATCAAGGAGGCCTGCATACAGCATTTCAAAGACATAGACCATGATGTCCATGTGCACGACGTGGTTTACGAGAATGCGCAGGCACGGGAGCGTACCCAAATCTTGATGGATATTGCCAACCAGACCTGGGGAATGGTTATCGGTACGGGCGACCTTTCGGAACTTGCTTTAGGATGGGCCACTTACAACGGCGATCACATGTCGATGTACGGTGTGAATGCCAGCGTCCCCAAGACTCTGGTGAAGCACTTGGTGAAATGGGTGGCAGAGCATGATATGGACGATGCTTCACGTGCTACCTTGCTCGATATTGTGGATACTCCCATCAGCCCGGAACTGATTCCGGCAGATGAGAACGGTAATATCCAGCAGATTACCGAGGATTTGGTGGGGCCGTATGAGCTTCACGACTTCTTCCTTTATTACTTCCTGCGCTGCGGTTTCCGTCCTTCCAAGATATTTTTCCTGGCAGCACGCACATTCAAGGGGATGTATGATGAAGAAACCATCAAAAAATGGTTGCAGACTTTCTGCCGTCGTTTCTTCAACCAGCAGTTCAAGCGTTCCTGTTTGCCGGATGGTCCGAAGGTGGGCAGTATCTCTCTGAGTCCGCGCGGTGATTGGAGAATGCCGAGCGATGCTTCGTCGGAGATGTGGCTAAGGGAGGTGGAAGGACTCTAATTCTTTACTTCGGGTATTCCGTAATATCGATATGGGTATTTGATGACTGCATCTTGTTTGCATTCTTGCTGCATGTATTTTGCAGTGCGACTGCAAACGTGTTGCAGTATCACTGCATAACTGTTGCAGTCGTACTGCATATCGGTGTGCAGTGCCACTGCATACATTTTGCAGTAATAAGCTGTTGATTAATAACTAGTTGTAAAAGTAGGGATATGCTGCGTGTATGGAAAAGTGCAGCTTAGTTTCGTTTCCCGTAGTATCGTTTGTAGATTTTTTTGTATTCCTTTCCCTTTTTGAAACTATCCAGCCATGTGTTGAGGCTGTCCAGCAGGATAGGGGACTGTTTGCTTACTCCCCAGGAATAGAATTGCGTGAAGCTGATGGCGGTATTGATGTCTATTTGAGGAATGCTGTCGGCTGCGGTACGGGCAATGCTTTCGTCGCATACGGCATAGTCGATGTCTCCATGGGCTACCAAGGCAATCAGTTGTTCGGAACCGTACTTCTCTATTTCCTCAACGTAGATGGTGTCGCCTATCTCATTTCCCAGGTTGCGGATGCGTAGTATGGAAGGGGAGCCTTTCACTACGTGCAGTGTCTTTCCAGCCAGGTCCAGTTGGCTTTTGATGAATAATGACGAGTCGGAAATATTCTCAAGCTTGCGTTGCACCAGCACTTGCTTGTTCAGCACAATAGGGGTGGTAAGCAGCAAGGAGTCTTTCAGCTCACTGGTGGCGAGGATGCCGTAGGCAATCACGTCATATTGCCCGTCGGCCAGGCCTTCCAGCCGCTTGTTGAAGCTCATTTCCGGTGATATGGCCGCTTGCAGCCCGTGGTCGCGTGCAAAAGCTTCTATCAGCTCGTAGTGGAAACCGGACAAGGTGTCATCATCCACATAGAAACTGATGGAGTTGTATTCCGTCGAAGCATGTATGATGCCTTCGGCAGCTATCTCGGCATAATCGCGCGGATGACCTTTCGGTTTCTCTTCTTTCTCGATGAGATAGTGGGCAATGAGAGCCGCTGCAATTCCCAGAAGTGCGTATTTGAGCAGTCTGCTTTTCGTCATACAGTCATCTGTTAATCATAGAAATTCCATGAGACGCCAATTTTGAACAAGCGCGGATTGATGGGGTAGTGCGGCACCAGGAAGGAATTGGCGCTTCCCATACCCGCGTTGACGTGATACATCATGGCAAAGATACGCGTCCGCTTCAAGTGCAGGTTGGCATATACGTTTACGATGGGGTAACCGCCTATTTCCACCAAATCGTCCGTAGGTTGCAGATGGAACTGCTGGACGCCGGGTGCATAGGCAGGTGCGTTGTACTTGGTGAAGTAACGGACATCGGCACCCAACTGAACGGTCAGCACCTTCTTGGCGAGTTTAGCCAGTATGTAGAAGTTATGGTAGAGCGAGAGTTGGGGCAATGGAAGTACTGTTTCATTGCTCGTCTTCTGCCAGGTCACCTCATTGTCCAGGTGGAAGACACCGAGGCGGAAGTCTTGTTTCAGTGTGGCGGACAGCACTTGTATGTTGCCTCCGTTCTGTTCGGGCAGGGCGCTTTGGTTGAAGTAGGTGTAGTTCTTGATATTCTCTACGCCGGCACGGAGATTGGTTCCCCAACGGGAAATGTTCAGCTCGCCTTCCACACGCGTACGGAATTCCTTGTCCATGTTGTCGTTGTCCCAGTTGTAGTGGTTGGAGTGGTAATGGCGCATGTAGAAGGAAGGAAGCGTGTTGCTCACATAACCGCGGGCGTAGAAGTTCACCGTATCTTTCCATAGACGGAAGTTCAGGTCCAGATTGGCGTTGACGCGGAACTGCCCGATGGCTTTGTCTACCAACCCCACTTCACCGTTTACGTTGTAGTGCAGCAGTTTGCCTTCGCGCTTGGCGAGTTCGCCACCCAGGAAGATTTCCTGCTCGGTGTAGCGGATGCGGCGCATGTCGGTAAGTGTGTCCGTATTCATCAGGTCGTACCGGCTGAACTTGTGGGAGATATAAGCCGTAAGTCCGGCTTTGGCGTATTTGTTGAAACCTTCCAGCAAGGCTATTCCGAACACGTTCTTTACACTGAATGCCGTGGTGGAGTCGTTGCTGTAATTCTTGTAAAGCTTGTAGTCTTCCGGGAAGAATCCTTCGGGCTCGCTTCCCGAACGGAATTGGTGTCGCGACCGCTCTACTTTCAAGGTATGGATAAAGCTGGTGACGGGGACGAACTCTTCTTCGAAAAGTGAGTCGTTGTCTGCGGTAGAAACAGACGGCAGGCTGTCATTGGCAGCTGCAAGTGTGCTGACCGATTTTGATGCTATGCTGTCGTTTGGCAATGCTATGTCGTTGTTCGAAGCGGATATTTCGGCTTCAGAGGACGGGGAGGATGAGGCTTTGGGTGCGGATACCGTCGGTTTGCCTTCTTGTGTGTTCCGTACTCTCCGCGTAAAACCAAGACGATAGCGCTGTGTCAGATAGATATAAAAATCCTTGTTACGGTTGGAACTCTGTTCCAATTTGACCGGAATAGTGGTGGACTCGTACTCTTTCTTTCCTCCGGACATGTTTTCGGGACGGGTGATGTATTGGTCGTCTGCAATACCGCCGTTCTCGTTCATCTTCAGGAAAAAGTTGTTGTAGACTGCTTGTACCTGGTATTTCTCGCCGATATAGCTACCGAACAGACCTGCATTGAAGTGCGAGGTGGACTGGTTCTGGTAATAACCGCGTCCGTACAGATAGTCGATGTTAAAGCCAAATGCCAACTGCTTGTTGACGTTGACGGAGAAGTAGGACTTGAAGCGTTCTTCACCGTTCACTTTGCTGCCGGCTTTGTAGTAGGTAAGATTGGTGTAAGGCACGTTGCTGTTGGTGAAAAGCACCTGGTCGGGACGTGTGAAAAAACTGGAGAAGGGAGCCATGAAGATGGTAGGTTCGCTTTCCTCCCGTTCGAAGAACAGACGTGAGAGGCGTGGAGAACCTAAATTTCCCAAGTAGTTGTAATGGCCGAACATTCCTTCCACCAGATTGGTGCTCTGGAAGTTGAGGCTGGCTGTGTCGGCAGGTATGATGGTACGGTTGCCCAGTGTCTCACTTAGTTTCCACATGTAAAGCTTGGGTGGAAGACTTTGAATCTCAGTATTGGTACTGTCTTCCAGATTGTCCGGCTGGGTATTCGGGTCAATCTGGTTACCGAACCGGTCGCGATTGTTCATCGGGTTTAAGGTGTTTTGCGCCATAGCCCCCCATATCCCTATAACGGACAGAAATATATATGTCAGTACAATTCGTCTCATAATTAGGCGCAAAGATACAATAAAAAATTATTTGCTTACTGAATTCAGCCTTTTTTGCTTCTTTTAAACTGTCTTGTTTTCTGTTTTGTTCTATACTGCTTCCGGTTCTCTGCCCTTGAATCCATACTTTTTCCGGCTTGAAATGAAATAAGCCCTTGCAATAAATCAATATCACAAGGGCTTATCCGTTTTCCTTTATCTCTTATTCTGGCGTAAAGTTCCTCCTCTTATGGGGAGTGGCTTTACATAGCCTTTCATTTCATTTCCTGAATAAGTTCCATTCCTTTCTTGATAGCTTCTTCGTTCATCGGTATCAAGTGGTGGTGGCGTTCGGGCAGTGTCTTCTTCAATCCTCTGAGTACACTGTCCAGTGTAACCATCGGCTTGATTTTCAATAATCCACCCAATACAATCATGTTGAATGCCTTGGCGTTGTTCATTTCATTGGCGGCATCCATGGCGTTGATGCGGTAAACGTGGATGTCCTTACGCGTCGGCGGGTTGATGATGCCGTAACCGTCGTAGATAAGTACGCCTCCGGGTTTTACCTTGCTTTCGAATTTCTCCAGTGACGGCTGGTTCAGGATGATGGCGGCATCGTACTTGCTTAAGATGGGTGAGGATATTTTCTCGTCACTTACGATGACTGTTACGTTGGCTGTACCACCACGTTGTTCCGGTCCGTAAGCCGGCATCCAAGTCACCTCTTTGCCTTCCATCAATCCGGAATATGCCAAAATCTTTCCCATGGACAATACACCTTGTCCACCGAAGCCTGCTATAATGATTTCTTCTTTCATTGTTCTTCTGTCTTTAGCATGATTATTTATCTTTCAGGTCGCCCAGCGGATAGAAGGGGAACATGTTCTCTACCATCCATTCATTGGATTTCGCAGGAGACATCTTCCAGCCGGAGTTACAGGTGGAAACGATTTCCACAAGGTTGGAACCTTTGCCTGCCATAGAGTTCTCGAATGCTTTGCGGATAGCCTTTTTCGCTTTGCGGATGGCGGGAACGGACTGTACGCTTTGGCGTGTCACGTAAGCGGTTCCTTCCAATTGTGCAGCAATATCGGCCATCTTCAGCGGATAGCCGTGCAGATGCACGTCACGTCCGTAAGGGCTGGTCGATGTCTTCATGCCTACAAGGGTAGTGGGAGCCATTTGTCCCCCGGTCATACCATAGATGGCATTGTTGATGAAGATGATGGTGATGTTTTCGCCGCGGTTCAAGGCGTGGATGGTTTCGGCAGTACCGATACAAGCCAGGTCGCCGTCTCCTTGGTAAGTGAACACCAGGCGGTCTGGCCAAAGGCGCTTGATGGCAGTGGCAAGTGCGGGCGCACGTCCATGGGCGGCTTCCTGCCAGTCGATGTCTATATAATTATAGATGAACACGGCACATCCCACGGGGGAGATGCCTATTGCTTTGTCTTCCAGTCCCATTTCTTCGATAACTTCGGCTACGAGTTTATGAACTACGCCGTGACTGCATCCCGGGCAGTAGTGCATGGGATTGTCGTTCATCAGAGTCGGTTTCTTGGCAACCAGATTCTCGGGCTTTATAATATCTTCTTTTGTCATAATCACTTCTCCTATCTGTTGGTGAACCGTATGAAAAACTCCATCAACTTGACGAATATCGCCGCGCCGCAGACGTAGATGAACAGCTTGAAGTCATCTTTTGCAGCAAAATATATAATGATAGCTGCCAGGGCAAGTACCATGAAGAGAATGTTCAGTACGTTTCTTATTTTATCAGGATTCATTTCTTAATCAGTTTTTCTTTCAATGCATCTACTATCTCATCCGGATCGGGAACAATGCCGCCGAGGCGTCCGAAATGTTCCACTTTCACTTTACCGTTCACGGCAAGGCGGACATCTTCCACCATCTGTCCAGCATTCAATTCTGTAACGAGCATACCTTTCACCTTGTCGGCATACGCGGCAATGACTTTGGTCGGGAACGGCCACAACGTGATGGGGCGGAGCATACCTACCTTTATTCCTTCTTCGCGTGCCAGCTCCATTGCTTTCTGTCCGATGCGTGCCATAGAGCCGAAGGCTACAATCAGGTAGTCGGCATCATCGCAATGAATTTCCTCGAAGCGAACCTCATTCTCTTCTATCTGCTTGTATTTGGCCTGGAAACGGATGTTGTTCTTTTCCATTTCTTCCGGTTTCAGTTCCAATGAGGTGATGACGTTGGGTTTGCGGCCATTGGTTCTGCCGGTAGTGGCCCATGGGCATTGTTCGATGACTTCCGCATCGGTGCGGCGTGGCTTTTGTACCGGGAGCACCACTTTTTCCATCATCTGGCCGATGACACCGTCGGCAAGGATGATTGCCGGATTACGGTATTTGAAGGCAAGTTCGAATGCCAGTCCTACGAAATCTGCCATTTCTTGTACGGAAGCCGGAGCAAGGGCAATCAGACGATAGTCACCGTGGCCGCCTCCTTTTACTGTCTGGAAATAGTCGGCCTGGCTCGGTTGGATGGTTCCCAGACCGGGACCGCCGCGCATAACGTTTACAATCAAGCAAGGCAGCTCGGCACCTGCCAGATAAGAGATACCTTCCTGCTTTAGGCTGACACCGGGGCTGGAGGAGGAGGTCATGACCATTTTACCACTTCCGGCACCGCCGTACACCATATTGATAGCTGCCACTTCACTTTCTGCCTGAAGAACCACCATGCCGGTCGTCTCCCAGGGTTTCAGTTCGGCAAGAGTTTCCAATACCTCCGATTGCGGAGTAATGGGATATCCGAAGTAACCGTCTGCACCGCAACGGATGGCTGCGTGGGCGATGGCTTCGTTTCCTTTCATTAATACAACTTCTTCTGCCATATTCTACTGATTTACAGATTTATTCTACTTTTATTTTATATACTGAGATACATCCGTCCGGACATACTGTGGCGCACGAGGCGCAGCCGTTACAAGTATCTTCCAATATTTGGTGGGCATAGTTATACCCTTTCACATTCACCTCCTTGGTGAGGGCTATTACGTTGAGCGGACACGCTACCACACACAAGTTGCAGCCTTTGCAACGTTCGGTGTCTACTACGATTGCTCCTTTGATTTTTGCCATAATTTACGTTCTTTATTTATTGATTGTACATATCCTTGTTGTAGAAGTTCAGGATGTCCATAGCCATTTGATAGGCATGTTGTGCCGGGCTTTCGGGGTTCAGGTCGATGGCATACTGATAGTTGTTCAGTGCTTGTTGCCAGTTGCCTTGTTTCCGATAGGCATTTCCCCGCAGGTAGTAAGCTTCGTCTTTGCCGGGAAAGTCTGTTTGCAGTATTTCGTCAAGCTGCTGGATGGCTTGCTCTACATTTCCCTGGTTGATAAGCTCTTTTATGGTATTCAGTCGTTCCATATCTAAAAAATATCCGGGTTATCGAACCACAAAGATAGTTTTTATTTGAAGACAATGAGCATCTTCACTGTGAAAAATAAGAAAAAGGGGCAAATAAAAAGCCCGAAGTTTCTCACGATTCTATCAGAATGTCAGAGCTTCGGGCGGATATCATAAAGAATGTGATTCTACTGCTTTACAAGTGTACCGGTATCTTGTCCACTCTTCGTTGGTGGCGTCCGCCTTCGAATGGTGTACTGAAGAATTCCCTCATAATCATGTCGGCTTCTTCGGTACTGATGAATCGCCCTGGCATGACAAGCACATTGGCATCATTGTGCTGGCGTGCCAAATGGGCTATTTCTGCTGTCCAGCAGAGGGCTGCGCGGATACCCTGATGCTTGTTCAGCGTTATACTGATGCCTTCACCGCTTCCGCAGATGGCAATACCCGGATAGCACTCTCCGGCTTCAACGGCCAGAGCCAGCGGATGCGCAAAGTCGGGATAGTCGCAACTCTCGGTTGAGTAGGTCCCGAAGTCCTTGTAAGCCCAGCCTTTGGCTTCCAGCCAGCCGCGGACATATTCCTTCAATTCGAAGCCTGCATGGTCGGAACAGATTCCTATTGTTTTCATGATGGTCAGTTAATATACTAATGTGCCAATGTGCTGATGCCTGCAGCTTGTAGGGCGCGGGCAATCAGCACATCAGCACATCGGATAATGATTATAACATTGCTTTTACTTGCTTGTAAACGTTCTCTGCGGTGAAACCGAGCTTTTCGTCCAGCACTTTATAAGGTGCCGAGAATCCGAATGATTCCAATCCCCATACTTTACCGCGGGGACCTACCAGCCCTTGCAGTGTGACGGGCAGACCGGCTGTCAGGCCGAATACCTTGGCACCACACGGGATAATGCCTTCTTGATATCCCGGAGCTTGGCTACGGAACAAACCTTCGGAAGGAACGGACACGATACGCACCTTGATGCCATCCTTGCGCAGCAATTCAGTACCGGCTACCAATGTGGCAACTTCCGAGCCTGAAGCAACGAGGATTATATTGGGATTTTCATCGGAGCCGGCTACAATATAAGCGCCTTTGGCAGCTTGTTCGTAATCGTTGCCTTCGGGCAGGTTGGCGATGTTCTGGCGGGAGAAAATCAAACCGGTTGGGGTTGTGGTATTTTCCATTGCCAGTTTCCATGCCACAGTTGTTTCTTCTGCATCTGCCGGGCGGAGTACCAACATGGAATTATGTCCCTTGTGGTTTTTCAGTTTTTCCATCAGGCGGATTTGGGCTTCCTGCTCTACCGGTTCATGGGTAGGACCGTCTTCACCTACACGGAAGGCATCGTGTGTCCAGATGAACTTCACAGGAACTTCCATCAAGGCTGCCATACGTACGGCAGGTTTCATGTAGTCGGAGAATACGAAGAATGTTCCGCAAGCGGGGATTACACCGCCATGCAGTGCCATACCGATACAGCAACATGCCATAGTCAGCTCGGCAACACCGGCCTGGAAGAATGCACCGCTGAAATCACCTTTCTTGAAGGCATGTGTTTTCTTGAGGAATCCGTCTGTCTTGTCGGAATTGGAAAGGTCGGCAGAAGCAACAATCATATTTTCTACTTGAGTGGCGAGAGCACTGAGCACAGTGGCAGATGCTGCGCGGGTGGCAACGCCTGCTTTCTGTTCGATGGCGGCCCAATTCACTTCGGGAGCCTTGCCGGAGAAAAACATTTCCAGTTTGGCAGCCTTTTCCGGATTGGCTTTTGCCCATGCGGCTTTGGCTGCATACTTTTCAGCCATGATTTTCTTCAGCTCAGTTGCACGCTTGGCATATAGTTCGGCCACTTCGGGGAAGATGACAAACGGATTTGTCGGGTCACCACCCAAATTCTTGATAGTGTTTATATAAGCGTCGCCGCCCAGAGGAGCACCGTGCGTGGCACAATCAGCCTCGTAGCTGCTGCCGTCTGCCTTGCGGGCACCTTTACCCATTACGGTATGGCCGATAATCAGCGTCGGACACTCTTTCTCAGCTTTGGCTTCGTTCAGTGCACCGCGGATGGCATCGGGATCGTTACCATTGATTTTAATGACTTTCCAGCCCCAAGCTTCGTATTTCTTGCCGGTATCTTCGATGGTCACATCCTTTGTCTCGGTAGAAAGCTGAATGTCGTTGGCATCATAGAACATGATGAGATTATCCAACCCTAATGCTCCGGCGATACGGCCTGAGCCTTGGGAGATTTCTTCCTGGATGCCACCGTCAGAAATATAAGCGTAGATGGTCTGTGGCATTACTTCTTCGAAACGTGCCTTCATGAACTTGGCTGCGATGGCTGCACCGACTGCAAATGTGTGTCCCTGGCCGAGCGGTCCGGAAGTGTTTTCGATGCCGCGCATGATGTCACGTTCGGGATGTCCCGGAGTAGGGCTTCCCCATTGGCGGAACTCTTTCAGTTCGTCCAGCGTGAACTTGCCGGTCAGGGCCAATGTAGAGTAAAGCATCGGTGACATGTGTCCCGGGTCGAGGAAGAAACGGTCACGACCTTCCCAAGCCGGATTTTCAGGGTCATATACCAGGAACTCTGAGAAGAGTACATTTACAAAGTCAGCACCACCCATGGCACCGCCCGGATGCCCGGAGTTGGCTTTCTCAACCATGGATGCAGCAAGGATACGGATATTGTCCGCCGCACGGTTCATAAGTTTGTTGTCGTTCATATTGAATCTAATTAATTTTGAATATTATCAATAGGTTATTTGGTCCTTGTAGGTTTTCCAAGGGCAAAGATAACTCTTTATGCGTAATTCACAACACTCGAAGAGTGTCTTTTTTATCAGTATTACTGCCTTTTTGCTGCTAAAATGATACTAAACGTATTTAGCTGATTTTGTGCGGTGCACGGTAGTTTTACTGTAACTCAATAGTAACGATTGATTTGGCCGGAAGTTTAATCTTGAGAATATCTTTATTGATTTTTACCTCTTTGAACGGAACGGGTTTCACATTGTCGGGATTTTCAAATGAATTGTAGTCCGTCAGATTGGTGGAAGTCAATATTTCACCAACTGCTTTCTTGGCTTTCGTTCCAGACAGATTGATGGTCACTTCCTGTGCATTGTCTGCATCTACGTTGGACATGGAAATGTGTATCTTGCCGTTTGGGTCTTTGGAGGCGGTAGCGCTGACCATTGGTATTCTGCGGTTGTCGCGTACATCCATCATGTCGCAGTTCAGCTCAAGAGGAATGTAGGTGGCATCCTGGTGTACATTGTACATTTTGAATACATAATAAGTGGGGGTGAGTACCATGTTTTTTCCGCTGGTCAGAATCATGGATTGCAATACATTGACGATTTGGGCAATGTTTGCCATTTTCAGACGGTCGGTATATTTATGGAAGATGTCGAAGCTGAGGGAAGCGACAAAAGCATCACGCAATGTATTCTGTTGGTACAGATGTCCGGGATTGGTACCCGGTTCAGTGTCCCACCAGGTTCCCCATTCGTCAAGCATAAGAGCCACGTTCTTTTGAGGGTCGTATTCATCCATAATGGTGCAATGCTTCTTGATGACATCTTCTATTTCGCGGCATTTGCCCAGTGTCCAGTAATAGTCGTCTTTACTGAATTGGGTGGCGGCGCCTTTACTGCCGTTCCATCCGCTGACGGTATAGTAGTGCAAGGAAAGACCGTGCATACGGCCGCCTACGCGGTCCATCAGCACTTTGGTCCAGTTATAGTCGTAGTCGCTGGCACCGCTGGCTATCTTGAAAAGGCTATTGCCGTCATAGTTGCGGCAGTAGGTGGAATAGCGGCGGTAGAGGTCGGCATAATATTCGGGACGCATGCTTCCACCGCAACCCCAGCTTTCGTTACCCACGCCGAGGTATTTTACTTTCCAGGCTTTGTCGCGACCGTTCTGGCGGCGCAGGCGTGCCATGGGGGAGTCTCCTTCGGAGGTCATGTATTCCACCCATTTGGCAAGTTCTTCTACGGTACCACTGCCTACGTTTCCACTGATATAGGGTTCACATCCCAGCATTTCGCAGAGATTGAGGAACTCATGGGTTCCGAAACTGTTGTCTTCGATAGTGCCTCCCCAGTTGTTGTTCACCATTTTGGGGCGGTTTTCTTTAGGGCCGATACCGTCCATCCAGTGGTATTCATCGGCAAAGCAGCCTCCCGGCCAGCGAAGGACGGGTACACGGAGCTCCTTCAGTGCATTGAATACGTCGGTGCGATAACCGTTGATGTTGGGAATATCGGAGTTTTCACCTACCCAAAGTCCACCATAGATACAAGTTCCCAAATGCTCTGCAAATTGGCCGTAGATTTCTTTGGGAATGATTTGCTCGCTCTGGTCTGTGTGTAAAGTGATAGTGGCACTTTTCTGTGCGAAGAGTGACAACGAGGTGGAGAGAAATATGCTACTGATAAATAACTTTGTGTTCATAGTTTTTTAGTGTTATTAAATACTTAGTTCTTGAATCTTACTGCTGCTTCTTCGATGGGCAAACCAGCTTTATAGCTTTCGATGTAGGTGTTGAATCCGCTTACATCTTCGGCTGTCGGTGAGATTTCAATACCGGCATTTCCGGTGAATACATGCTTGTCCAGGAAGTCGGCAAGGGATTGGTCGTTTCCGTTGTTTGCAAGGTAGGAAGCGAGGAGGGCAATACCCCAGGCACCACCTTCGCCGGCTGTTTCCATAACGGAAATGGGTGAATTGATGGCAGCTGCCAGTATTCTCTGGCCTACTCCTTTGGTTTTGAAGAGTCCTCCGTGACCGGTGATTCTGTCTACTCTGATTTTCTCTTCATTGAAAAGGATGTCGTTGCCGATTTTGAGAACTCCCACTGAAGCATACAAATGGGTGCGCATGAAGTTGGCAAGGTTGAACTTGTCGTTTGCCGAACGTACAAACAGTGGACGTCCGTCTGCCAGTCCCGTTATAGGTTCGCCTGATATGTAGTTGTATGAGATGAGGCCTCCGCAGTCTGCATTGCCTGTCAGGGCGTGGTTATAGAGCTTTCCGTAGATTTCGTCCATATCTACGGGGATACCCATCAGTTCCTGGTATTCTTTGAAAATATTGATCCAGGCATTGAGGTCGGAAGTGCAGTTGTTGCAATGCACCATAGCTACGAGGCTTCCGTCGGGGGTGGTTACCATGTCAATCATTTCGTAGGGCTTGGACAATTCTTTCTCCAATACAATCATTGAGAAAGAGGAGGTGCCTGCCGATACGTTTCCAGTGCGCTGCTTTACGGCGTTGGTGGCAACCATGCCGGTTCCAGCGTCACCTTCGGGCGGACAGACGGGAATTCCTGCTTTCAGATGTCCCGATACGTCGAGGCGACTGGCTCCTTCGGGAGTAAGGAAGCCTGCGTTTTCACCGGCCGACAATACCTTCGGCAGAATATCTCGAAGCTTCCAGTCGTATCCTTTCGGAGCAATAAGTTTGTCGAACTTATCCACCATTTCAGAAGAATAGTTTTTGGTGATGGGATCGATAGGGAGCATACCGGAGGCATCTCCTATGCCCAGTACCTTTTGGCCGGTTATTTGCCAGTGGACAAAACCTGCAAGGGTGGTCAGGTAATTGATGGATGGAACGTGCTCTTCATTATCCAGGATGGCTTGGTAGAGGTGGGAGATGCTCCAACGCAGAGGGATGTTGTAGACAAATAGTTCGGATAGGGCTGCGGCAGCCTGTCCGGTATTAGTATTTCTCCAGGTACGGAAGGGTACAAGGATTTCTTCTTTTTCATTGAATGCCATATAGCCGTGCATCATGGCACTGACACCGATAGCTGCCAAGGTCTCTATCTCTGTATCGTAGAGGCTCTTTACATTGGTACGAAGGTCTGCGTAGCAATCCTGCAACCCATACCAGACAGCCTCGACGCTATATGTCCACAGTCCGTCGACTAACTGATTCTCCCAAGTATGGCTTCCCTGGGCGATGGGTTTGTTTTCCTGGTCAATCAAAACCGCCTTGATTCGTGTGGAACCGAGTTCTATACCAAGGATGGCCTTGCCTGCCTCAATGGTTGATTTTGCATCTAATTTCATGGTATTAATGATAATTTACGGATTTATAGTACGATTATAAACAACGGATTACTAATTGCAAACTACTAGTTACGTTTGTGGTACGTGTAATTAGTAGTCCGCAATCGGTAATCCGTAATGATTATCAGCAAAGTGCCTTGTTCAGCATATAGTAGACTTCATTCATGCGCAGTTCTTTTTTGAACTCGCTGATGGTGGTATTTTCATCGATGACTACCATTTCGATGCCGGCCATTTCGGCAAAGTCTTCCCAATATTCCACCGTCAGGTCATAGGAGAAGCTGGTATGATGTGTACCTCCGGCCAGAATCCAGGCTGCAGCGCCCACCTCGAGGTTGGGCATTGGAATCCACAGTGCGCTGGCAACGGGCAACTTGGGCAGAGGCTTGCTCTTGATGCATTCTACTTTGTTCACAATGAGGCGGAAGCGATTGCCCAGGTCTACGATGGTAGCGGCTACACCTTCACCTTGCTTGCTGGTAAATACCAGGCGGGCTGTTTCGCTGTCGATACCGATGCTCAGACGGTGCACTTCCAGTTTCGGCTTCTGTTCGGCAATCAGTGGACAGACTTCCAACATGTGTGCCTGCAGGATGGCGCTCTTTTCTCCGTCGAAGTTCAGCGTATAGTCTTCGAGGAAGGAGCACCCCTTCGGCATGCCTTGACTCATCACCCAAGTGGTACGGTATAGTGCCGCAGTTTTCCAGTCGCCTTCGGCACCGAAGCCGTAACCTTCCGCCATCAGTCGCTGTGAGGCCAGTCCGGGGATTTGGTCAAAGTCGCCCAAATCGTTGAAGTTGGTGGTGAAGCCTTTGGCACCCGTGTCTTTCAGCACGCGGCGAATGGCGATTTCGGCCTTGGCGGAGTTCCATACTTTGGTGTAGGCTTCCGTACGTGCGTCTTCCAGTTCGGGAGCGTGGTCGTAGAGCTTGAAGTATTCTGCTACGAGTGCCTTCACGTCCTCGTCGCTGACAGCATTGTAGTGTGTCATCACATCATTGATGGGATAGTAGTCCACATGATAGCCCAATACTTGTTCGGCACTGACCTTGTCACCGTCTGTCACAGCCACGTTGTTCATCTGGTCGCCGAAGCGGATGATGAGCATATCCTGCGCATCAGCCCATGCGGCAGCTACGCGCATCCATGCGGCAATCTGGTTTTGGGCTTTTTCGTCCTGCCAGTGGCCTACTACCACTTTGCGGTTCTTTCGCATACGTGTCACGATGTGTCCAAATTCGCGGTCGCCGTGAGCCGATTGGTTTAGGTTCATAAAATCCATGTCCATCGTCTCCCAGGGAATTTCCTTGTTGAACTGTGTATGGAAGTGTAGTAATGGCTTCTTCAGTTCCTGCAAACCGTGAATCCACATTTTGGCAGGAGAGAAGGTGTGCATCCAGGTGATGACTCCGATACACTTATCGTCGTTGTTGGCGGCTTTGAAGGTAGCGGTTACTTCTTTGGATGAATTGACCGTACCTTTATATACTACCTTTACGGGCAGTTTCCCGGAATCATTCAGACCTTTCACCATTTCATTACTATGTGCGTCTACTGCGATAACTGCGTCACCTCCGTACAAGAGCTGTGCTCCGGTTACGAACCATACTTCATATTGTTCAAATGTGTTCATACAATTTATTTTTATAGTTTATATTTAAAGAATGATAGTTATTTCTGTCCATAATAAGCGTTAGGACCGTGCTTGCGGCTGAAATGTTTTTCTATCAGCAGCGGATTCATGGTCAGATTGGGGTTCACGGCATAGGCTATACTTGCCATTTTTGCCACCTGTTCCATCACTACGGCATTATGTACCGCCTCGTGTGCGTCTTTTCCCCACGAGAAAGGACCGTGGTTCTTTACCAATACTCCGGGAGTATGTACCGGGTTCAGCCCCTCAAAGCGTTTTACGATGACATTTCCCGTTTCCAGTTCATACGCTCCTTCCACTTCCTCCTTCGTCATGTCTGCTGTGCAGGGTATGGCGTCGTGGAAGTAATCGGCATGTGTTGTCCCGATATTCGGTATGTCACATCCGGCTTGTGCCCAGGCTGTGGCGTAAGTAGAGTGCGTGTGCACCACACCGCCGATTTCGGGGAATGCTTTATAGAGAACCAGGTGGGTCGGCGTGTCTGAAGAGGGCTTTAACCGTCCTTCCACGACCTTGCCGTCAAGATTCACTACCACCATATCCTCTGCTTTCATTTCATCGTAACTCACCCCACTGGGCTTGATGACTACCAGACCAGATTCGCGGTCAATGCCCGATACATTGCCCCATGTGAAGATAACCAATCCGTGCTTCACCAGTTCAAGGTTAGCATGGAATACTTTGTCTTTCAGTGCTTCCAGCATATTATTTAAATTACTAATTACAAGTTGTTGAATATTAGGTTCTCAGAGCTTAAATTTCGGAGCTTTGCGGTATGCCTTCTCATTAAACTGATATAAAGCAGCTCCACGTTTGGACCCCGTTTTGTCTATTTTGTCAGTTTTTTCTATATAGTCCATTTCTGCTATGCGTTTTCGGAAGTTCCGTTTGTCAATGCTCTCGCCGTATATAGCTTCGTATAAGCTTTGCAGTTGTGACAGCGTGAACAGTTTAGGTAGTAGATTAAAGCCGATTGGTTCGGTGGACGCTTTTTGTTGCATCAACTTCCGAGCTTTCTCCACCATTTGCGGATGATCAAAGATTAGCGCTGGCAGTTCATTGATATTTACCCAGAAAGCATTGTGTTGCTGTACGGATTCTTTGTCGTATTCGTTGATGTTGATGAGCGCATAGTAAACAATGGAGACTACGCGTTCTCCTGGGTCACGATCTATGGCTCCGAAAGCTTGGACTTGTTCCATATATACATCTTCCAGTCCGGTTAGTTCATTCAGGACTCGTTTGGCTGCATCATCCACGCTTTCGTCTTCCTGCACGAATCCACCCATCAGCGACCATTCGCCCATTGCCGGTTCGAAGTTACGCTTCAGCAACAGCAGGTTCAATTCTCCTTCATTGAAACCGAAAATAATGCAGTCGATACCTACATAAAGTTTCGGATTTGAACTATAGTAATTACTCATATCTTAATTTTTGTTTAAGGGGTATGCTGCATGGATATATATCATAGCAACATACCGATTTACCAGAAATACCAATAAAAAGCAGCAGTAATACCCAGGATGATAAGGGTATGAATGATATCCCATTTATTCCAACTCGCACGTGTAGCTGCTTTTTGTTCAGGAGTTGAAGTTCCGAATACCAGCCCTTGAATCTTTTCAGCGCTTGGGGCAGCTGTAAACATGCTGACTGCGATAACCACTACGATGCAGAACAAGAACATCCATCCGCAGAAAAACAGCCAGTTCATATCATAGAACAGATACTTGAAGGTACTGCTTGACACATCTCCTACATTGCTGTAATATACTTTTGCCCCCAGACGGGTTAAACCGATAATCATTCCGGCAATCAGTCCCCACATACCGCCTTGTGCAGAGGTGCGTTTCCAGCAGATCCCCAAGAGGAAGGCTGCGGCAATGCCTGGTGCTAATACAGATTGTACATCTTGTAAGTAGGTGTAAAGTACATCGCCTACACTGCGCATAATGGGAATCCAGAGTATACCCAATATCACAATCGCAACAGTTGCCATCTGTCCAATTCCTACCAGCTTTTTCTCAGAAGTGTTCGGCTTGAAACGTTTGTAGAAGTCAATGGTGAAAAGCATAGCAGATGAGTTGAACAAAGATGCGAGAGAACTCATCAATGCTGCAAGAATACCGCAAACAACCAAACCTTTGACTCCTGCAGGAAGCAATTTTGCTACTAGAGTTGGGAAAGCAGCATCTGCATTGGCATTTCCGTTTGCCAGCATAGGTAGAAAACCTTCTCCCCCGGTTCCGAGATATTTTTGGTGTAATGCGAAAGCAATCATGCCTGGGATAAGGAATAAGAATACGGGCAATAATTTCAGGTAAGCTCCGAAGATGGTACCGCGCCGTGCTTCCTTTTCATTCTTTCCGGAAAGTACGCGTTGCACGATGAACTGGTCTGTACACCAATACCAGAATCCGATAATGGCTGAACCAATCAGTGCACCCAACCAAGGGAAGTTAGGGTCGTTATTACTGCGTATAAGTTCTGTCATTGTGTTGCCATAATCGTTCACTGTGACTGCACCGCAGATTCTCATCATCTCATCCCAGCCTCCCAATTCTTTGAAGCCGAGTACAAGGATTATCAGTGAACCTAACAGCAAGATGGGGGTCTGCAGGATGGAGGTATAAAGTACCGACTTCATTCCTCCGAAGATTGTGTAGAGCGCAGTCAGTATAACCAGACCGATGGCGGCAATCCAAAAGAAGTCGATTCCCCAAAGTTCTTTTATACCGAATACTTGTTGGAATACCAATCCTCCTGCATAAACCGTCACGGCAACTTTTGTCAGTACATAGCTGATTAAAGATATTACAGACAATATTGTACGTGATTGTGGATTATAGCGGCGTTCTAGGAATTCAGGCATTGTGAATACCATACTTCGCGAATAGAACGGTACGAATACCCAACCTAAGATAAGGATCATCCAGCCTTGTATTTCCCAATGTGCCATCGCCATACCGCTGGAAGCACCGGCACCGGCTAATCCGATTAAGTGTTCCGAACCGATGTTGGATGCAAAGATAGATGCACCGATAGCGAGCCATGTGGCATCACGACCACCTAAAAAATAGTCTGCTGAGTCATTCTGTTTCTGTTTGACAACCCAGACAATAATTCCAATTAAAGCCAGGAAAAAGATTCCAATGACTAACCAATCTAATGTTTCCACGATAATAAATGATTTATAAGGTTATTGTTATTTTTCTACGGAAAATTTGAAAACACATTCACTGTTGTAAATTTGTCCGGGTTCCAGTACGACAGAAGGCCATTGGGCTTTGTTGGGGCTATCCGGATAATGTTGTGTCTCGAGGCATACGGAAGCGCGCTGGTTGTAAGTAATGCCTTTTTTACCTTTTACGGTGCCGTCCAGGAAATTCCCGGTATATACTTGTATGCCTGGCTCATTGGTATAAACTTCCAGGGTGATGCCGCTTATAGGCGATGTCAGTTTGGCTGCCACTTGGGATAGGTCACCTTTAGTATTCAGTACCCAATTGTGGTCATATCCGTTTCCGTTCTTTATTTGTTCAAAGTCCGTCCGGTTGATGTCTTGTGCCACACTCTTGGGAGTGGTAAAGTCCATTGGTGTTTCTTTGACGGAGATGATGTCACCCGTTGTCATGAAAGTACTGTCTACCGGAGTATAGTTGTCTGCATTGATGTATAAGATGTGGTCTGTTGCTGCCTTTGAAGGGTCACCTGATAAATTGAAATAAGAATGGTTAGTCATATTGATAACCGTCTTTTGGTCTGTTGTTGCACTGTATTTTATATCAATGGCATTGTCATCCGTTAACTTGAAAAGTACTTTTGCCGTAACATTACCTGGGAAATTCTCGTCTCCATCCGGTGAAATGCGGGTGAGCTCCAGAGTTGTGCTGTCAATGGGATTGGCACTGTATACTTGGTATTGCCATCCTTTGGGGCCACCGTGCAGGCAATGTCCGAAATTGTTCTGTGGTAACTGTATAGTATCTCCGTCAAGAACGATTTTCCCTTGGTTAATCCGGTTGGCGTAGCGTCCGATAGAAGCACCAAAGTCACTTGGAATGTTGATGTAATCGGCAATGCTGTCAAAGCCCAATACTACATCCTGCATAACTCCATTTTTGTCGGGTACCATAATGGATACAATACGTCCTCCAAAGTTTGTGATGCATACTTCCATGCCCGCTTTATTCTTCAGCGTATAAAGCTGTGTCTGGGCGTCATTGACTGTTGTTTGGAATTTTACTGGATCAAGACCGGACAGCGTAAGCGTTGTTTCTGTCTTTTGATTGCACGCAGTTAGCATCATTGCGGCAATTCCTGCAAGTAGAACATGTCTTTTCATGGTTTTGTATTTAATGTAAATGAGATGATTATCTTTCTTTGGGTGTAAAAGTAACACTTTTCTTTAGTGTAGGCTGTACACTTTTATATGTTATGCAACATAAGTGTCAAGAAACATATCTGTGCCAACTGGCTGTACAGATAGATGTGTTCGGAATAAACTTCTCGGATGATTTTGTTTTTAGAGTGGAAAACGGTGGAATAGGGGAGAAGAAAAAGGCGCTTCCCATTACTGGGAAACGCCTTTTATTTGAATGCTGATGTCTATTATTCTAATCTGCGGGCACCGTCGCTGATGACTACATCATATACTTTTGGGCTTCTGCCGAACTTCTTCTTGAATTCATCTTTTGCTTTTTCGATGAATGTACTGTACAATTCATCCTTTACCAGATTGATTGTACATCCACCGAATCCACCGCCCATGACACGTGAACCGGTAACTCCACAATCGAATGCAAGGTCATTCAGAAAATCGAGTTCTTCGCAGCTTACTTCATACAACTTACTCATGCCATGATGTGTTTCATACATCTTTTGGCCTACAGTTTCATAATCGCCTTTTTCCAGGGCGTCGCAAACGTCGAGTACGCGTTGAATCTCTTCGATGACATATTCTGCACGCATATAGTCTTCTGCGCTGATGTCGGCTTTGGCTTCTTCCAGCATGCCCATGGTAACGTCACGCAGGAATTCTACGTGTGGATGCTTCTTCTGAACAGCGGCAACAGCAGCTTCGCAGCTTTGACGACGTTTGTTGTATGCTGAAGATGCAAGTTCGTGTTTCACTACAGAATCTACAAGAACCAGACGATAGCCTTGCGGGTCGAATGGGAAATACTGATATTCCAGTGAACGGCAATCCAGGCGGATGAGGCTTCCTTTCTTTCCGAATACAGAAGCAAATTGGTCCATGATACCACAGTTTACGCCACAATAGTTGTGTTCTGTAGATTGTCCCACTTTTGCCAATTCAAATTTGTCTATCTTGTTGTCACCGAACAAGTCGTTCAAAGCATAGGCATAGGTACTTTCCAAAGCTGCTGACGAGGACATTCCTGCACCCAGAGGCACATCGCCTGCAAAAGCGGTATTGAAACCTTTTACATCTACACCGCGTTTCATCATTTCCCGGCACACGCCAAAGATATATCTTGCCCAGCTTGCGCGGGGTGCATCTTCTTCATTCAAGCCAAATTCCACATAATCTTTCAGGTCGATGGAATAAGCTTTTACTGTGTTTGTGCCGTTGGGCTTTATTTCTGCAATCATTCCCTTATCGATTGCTCCGGGGAATACAAAACCACCGTTATAGTCTGTATGCTCACCGATAAGGTTGATGCGACCCGGAGAAGCATAAACAGCTCCCGTTGTTCCGTCAAAGTGCTTGATGAAACGGCTTCTTACGTATTCTATATCCATGATATTTATATTTTATAAGGTGAATAAATAAATTACCTATATTTTCTTGTTAATCGACCTTGATGTCCTTATTGACATTTTTGCAGCCTACCAAACCGTAGAACAACAGATAGCCAAGGGCTGCGATGATAACCCAGTAACTCGGCATGAAACCTGCAATGTCGGCCACCAAACCTTGGATAACGGGCAAGATGCCGCCGCCGCATACCAATACCATGAACAGACCGGAAGCCGCTGCCAGATATTTACCCAATCCTTCTACGGCCAAATTAAAGATACCACCCCACATGATGGAAGTACACAGACCTACCAGTACCAGATACATTGCATTGATGGGTACTTCTGCAAATCCGAAAGAGAGACCTCCCGTAGCACTTTGTTGGAGTACCGGCAGATTGACAAGCGAACCGGTAGATGAGAAGATGGCAAGGAATACCAAAAGTAAGCCTAATGCGGAAGTAAAGGTAAGCATTGCCTTACTGGAGATTTTTGCACCCAATGAAGCGCCGGCCAGACGTCCAATCAGCATGAGGAACCAATATGTACCTACAACAAAACCGGAAATGGTGGAAGAAATGCCTGCTCCTCCCTTTTCAATCGGATCGGTCAAGAACAAGTTCAGAGTACCCGGTACACCAACTTCGACACCTACATATACAAAGATTGCTATAGCTCCCAAAATGAAGTGGCGGAATTTTAAAGCGCCTGACATCAACTTACCGATAGGTTCTGTTGAAGTTGCAGCATTGGGTTCCGGTATGGGCACAATCAAAAGAACGAAGAACGCGATGGCAAATACAGCCATTGCTGTGTACATTACAGGGAATATCTGAGAGATAGTAGCTTTTTCAATGGAACCGGCAATCAGGATACCTACGAACATCGGAGTAATGGTGGCCATTACGGAGTTGAAAGAACCACCCACTTGGATAAGCTGGTTTCCTTTGTTACCTTCGCCGCCGAGCTTGTTCAGCATCGGGTTGACTACCGTATTAAGCAAACACATGGAGAAACCGGCGATGAAAGCGCCAATCAAATATACGGCAAAAGCCATATCAGGGCTTGAATGACCGGATAAATATTGGATACCTACACCGATAAAGCCTACAGCTACTGCTATCAATGCCGTTTTTTTATACCCTACCCGTTGTAGTAAGATGCCGCTTGGTATTCCCATCACTGCATATGCAATAAAGTTACCAAAGTTACCCAACATCCCTAAAGCGTTGGATACTGAAAACTGATTTTTCAGTACGATTCCCATAGGGGCAGCAAGGTTGGTAACAAATGAAATCATACCAAAAAGGAAGATCATCGTGATAATTGCGATGAGTTTACCATTCTGTTTTTGTTGTGTCATGGTTTTGTAAAATTAATAAGTTTATAAATTGGATTAGTTATTTCATTCTTGTACACCAAACTTGTAGATTGTCACTTGCTGGTACTCATCACCCGGTAGCAATACTGCCGACGGAAAATGGGACTTGTTGGGCGTATCGGGAAAACACTGGGCCTCAAAGCAGACTGCACTTCTTGCAGGGAAAGTGGCTCCATGGGCACCTTCAAAGCCCCCGAGCCAGTTTCCTGTGTAGAGCTGGACGCCATTTTCAGTGGTATATACTTCCATCGTTCGCCCGCTGTTGGGCTCTATGCAGGTGGCTGCAAGGCTCAGCTCTCCACTTTCAGTCTTGTTCAGTACATAGCAATGGTCATATCCTGCGCCATTCACAATTTGTGTATGTTTCTCATCAATTCGTTCACCAAGAGTATGGGGAGTACGGAAATCCATAGGAGTACCTTCTACCTTCAATATCTCTCCGGTAGGAATGGATACTTCATCGATGGGTACATAAAAATCTGCGTTGATGGTAACGATATTGTTTAAGACTGTAGGGGAGGGATTGGCTATACCGGCAAGATTGAAGAAACCGTGATTGGTCAGATTGACGATGGTGGCTTTATCGGTAGTAGCCCGGTATTCGATGACCAGAGCATTGGTCTCATCCTCCAGGCGATAAGTCATTTCTACTTCGAGATTTCCGGGGAAGCCCTCTTCGCCGTCAGCGGATGTGTAGTTGAAGATGACTGTTGATGGCTCTGGCTGGACAGCATCCCATACACGGGTATGAAAACCAGTCGGACCACCATGCAGTGAGTTGGGACCATTGTTGATTGCCAATTGGTGCTCTTCGCCGTATAAAGTAAACTTTCCTTTAGCTATCCGGTTACCGTAGCGTCCGATGGTAGTGTTTAGAAAAGGTTCCGGGCTGTTGATTACATGTTCAATACTGTCGTGTCCTAATACAACATTGGCATATTTGCCATTTTTGTCGGGTACCATGATGGAAAGTATTGCACAGCCGTAATTAGTAACTGCAACTTCCATTCCCTGGGCATTCTTCAGGATAAACAAATCTGTCTTTTTGTTATTTATATCCTTTTGAAAGTCTTTTTGGTTCAAACCGGACAAATTACTTTCTGTTGGAGTAGTGTTTATCATATCCATGGTATTAATTAAATTTCTTGCAAATAAAAAGAAATTCTTTTGTTCCCCCAAGTAATTGGAAGGAAATGTGGAGAACATTTTAGGAAAGTTTAGCGTTTAACAAATGGAATACAAATTGATATTTTTTGTATGTTTGCCCCCGGAATCTAAAAAAATCACATCATTAACAGAAAGTTCTAATAAAAACAACGAATGTATCCTCTAAAATTTGAGCCTATTCTGAAGCAGACGCTTTGGGGAGGCGACAAGATTATTCCATTCAAACATTTGAATGATACCCTTGCCAATGTAGGCGAGAGTTGGGAAGTGTCGGCAGTAGAAGGCAGTGAGTCTATAGTGGCCAATGGTGCAGACAAAGGATTGACGCTGCCGGATATGGTCAGAAAATATAAGGAAGACCTGGTAGGAGAAGCCAACTATGCACGTTTCGGAAATAAGTTTCCTTTATTGATAAAGTTTATTGATGCCAAGTTGGACTTGTCGATTCAGGTACACCCGGGTGACGAGTTGGCTAAGAAACGTCATAACAGTTTTGGTAAAAATGAAATGTGGTATGTTATTGCTGCTGACCAGGGTGCCAAGCTGATTTCCGGTTTTGCAGAGCAGATTACTCCGAAAGAATATAAGGAACGAGTGTATAATGGTACGTTTGCGGATGTTCTGCAGACTTGCGCCATTAAACCGGGCGATGTGTTTTATGTGCCTGCAGGTCGGGTACATGGAATCGGTGCGGGAGCTTTTGTAGCAGAAATACAGCAAACGTCGGATATCACTTACCGTATTTTTGATTACAATCGTAAGGATAAGGATGGTAAATCAAGAGAACTGCATACAAGCCAGGCCATTGATGCCATTAATTTTGCAGATGTGCAGGACGATTTTCGTACGGAGTACGAGCAGGTTCAGAATGAACCGGTAGAAATGGTGGCAAGCCCGTATTTCACGACTTCCATCTATGACATGACGGAAGAAATCACTTGTGACTATTCTGAACTGGATTCTTTTGTTATTTTTATTTGTGTGGAGGGTTCTTGCCGTATTATTGATAATGAGAAGAATGAAGTTTCCGTACAAGCGGGCGAAACAATCCTGCTGCCAGCTGCAACCCAAGAAGTGACGATTGTGCCTGAAGGAGCAGTGAAGTTGCTTGAGACGTACGTATAAAAGTGCTCAGACTATATCGGATAAAAAAGAGGGGATGACTGTTATGGCCATCCCCTCTTTTTTTATCCGATATTCTATCTCTTTCTTCCAAATATTTTTCTGAATTTCTTCATTACCTTTACCCCCAATACTATACCGTCAAAAACAGCCATACCCGTGTTGAATGCTCTCATCATGGCATTTGCCTTGTTGGTAGCTGGTTCCAGCGGAGCAAAAATTTCTTGTGTAAGCCCAGTCATGATTTCTTTCTGGAGTCGTATTTCTTGTAGCAGCATGGCTTTTTTCTGGGCGATGCTTTCTAAAGTGACGGGAGTCGTATTGGTCGTATTATCCATGAATATTTCGAATTAATTGTCTAAGAATAATTCTGCGATAAGTTTTACTGTCGGATCAATAATGAGCTTTTTGCGGAATAGGACAAGCAGAACGATGAGTAGGATATGGAAGCACGTGATAAGTGCAAAACTCATCATTAGCCCGCCTACCAGCGGAGCTAAGATATAGACCAGCGTAAACGACAGATGAAACAGAACCACTACGCCGAGTATGACGACCAATAGCACCAATAAAAGTGTAGAAAGCAGTTTGGATAGTTTTTCGGTGACTTCCAGTTTGGTATATTCTTTTTGCAGCTCCAGGTATTTCTTGAATTCAATGAAGAGCTGCTGCATATTTTCTATACTTTTGTCGTCTGCAAACATAGTGGTTCTGTTTTTTACCTTATTCCGTTACCTCACCTTTGATTTCCGCAGCAATTTCATCTACCAAGTCTTCCATTTCGCTTCGGTTCAGACGAATCCCTTTCTTACGGAGAATTTCTGCGATTTTGTTACGGGTGTCTTCTCCTTTTTCAGGAGCAAATAAGATACCGAGGGCTGCACCTACTGCGGCGCCACCCAGGAAAGCTGCTAAAACATTTAATCCTTTCATAATGATATTCCTTTCTTTTTTGAGGTTCGTACGACAAAACTAACAAATTTTTTTGAAACTTTGTTCGGAATATCAGTTTTTTTATGATTGTCTTTATCTTCCAACTCCTTTTGGGGTGTTGTTTTGCGAGGTTTGCTTTTTTCTTCTCCAAAAGTCTCCATTCGTACGGCTCCCGCGATAGATTTTGTTTTCCTTGGTTTTGGCCTTAATTTCTTCAGTCTTGATTTTCTGGGCTTTTAAACCATCGGCGGTGACAAATGGGTGTTCTTTTATTACTGGGATACTTTTCCCTATCAATTTTTGGATATCTTTCAGGTAAGGCAGTTCTTCCGATTCGCAAAAGGAGAGGGCAATACCGTCGTGGCCGGCACGTCCGGTTCGTCCGATACGGTGCACGTATGTTTCCGGAATGTTGGGCAACTCATAGTTGATGACGTGTGATAGTTGGTCCACGTCGATACCTCGTGCTGCAATATCGGTTGCTATCAGTACACGCAGTTCATGGTTCTTAAAGCCGGTCAGTGCTCGCTGTCGGGCATTCTGCGACTTGTTTCCATGTATGGCTTCGGCTCTTATTCCGGACTTACTAAGGGTACGTGCAAGTTTGTCTGCTCCATATTTAGTTCTGGTGAAGATAAGTACGGACTTGATAGCCGGATTCTTCAGCAGATGAATCAGTAAGTCTTTTTTCTCTTTTTTCTCAACGAAATAGACTGATTGGGAGATTGTGTCAACCGTAGACGATGCAGGGGTGACTTCCACTTTCTCGGGGTGCGTCAGCATGGAGTTTGCCAAGGTCTCTATTTCCGGAGGCATTGTGGCCGAAAAGAAGAGAGTCTGCCGTTTTGCGGGCAATAGCTTTAATATGCGTCGGATATCATGTATGAATCCCATGTCCAGCATCCGGTCTGCTTCGTCCAATACGAAGAATTCGAGTGCTTTTAGGTTAATGAAACCTTGGTTGACCAGGTCTTGCAGTCGTCCGGGAGTTGCAACCAGTATTTGTACTCCACGTTTCAGTTCATCTGTCTGTGGCTTTTGTCCTACACCGCCGAAGATGACGGCATGTCTCAGTCCGGTATACTTACCGTATGCACTGAAGGATTCTCCTATCTGTATGGCCAACTCGCGGGTCGGCGTCAGAATGAGTGCTTTGATACTTTTGCGATTATCCGTTTTATATAACTTTTGCAAGATAGGGATGGAAAATGCGGCGGTTTTGCCTGTTCCGGTTTGAGCACATCCTAATAAGTCTTTTCCTTGAAGTAATATAGGGATCGATTTTTCCTGGATTGGGGTAGGGGTGGAATACCCCTCTTCTTGAAGAGCCTTCAATATAGGTTCTATCAAATTCAAATTTTCAAATGTCATGTAATCAATTAAGTGAGCCTCATGCCCTGTTTATATTTGGCAAATATACGTCAAGTCTTCCGGGAAATCTCTTTTTATGGAGGGGTTTAATTATATTTAACTAAGGATGCTGAGGTATAATCGCATGTTATGGTGTACTTTTGTTCCATATTTAGATAGTGGCATGGAAAAATGATGAAATTGCATTTAAAATATCTTTGGATTGTATTGGTGGCTTGTACTTTGACCGCTTGCATGAATGGTGGGGGTGACTTGGCCGGTAAGTGGCAGTTGCGTCAGTATCAATATGCCGACGGTACATCAGAGAAGGTGGACAGTGTATTCTATAATTTTCAAAAAGGAAGTTTTTCTGCCATATGTTTGTTGAAAGATGGAGGGTTGACTACGTTTTTTGGAAATTATTCTTTGAAAGGTGCTGAAATTTCCATTATTTTGTTGCCTGAAAGCGTTAACGATAAAAATTATGATACTTATTTCGGGTGGCCGGAAGGAAAATGTACCTTTAAAGTAGAAGATTTGTCCTACTCTTCATTGCGTTTGGAATATGAGGGTACGAAATCTATTTTTCGGAAATTTTGAGATAAAGAATAAGAATAGACGATTTTACTAATAAAAACAATAGAAAAGATGAAAAAATTAGCCGTATTGGGAATGGGAGTATGCATAGCTCTGGCATTCTCTTCTTGTAAATCAAGTGAAAGTGCTTATAAGAAAGCATATGAAAAGGCAAAACAGCAGGAATTGGCCGAGCCGCAAACAACTGTCCCTGCTGAAGAGGTGGCTCCAGTGGTTACCGCTCCAGTAGAAGTAAAGGTGGTGGAAAGTGCACCTGCCGGCATGCGTCAGGAAAAGGTGACTGTGGTATCAGGTGGTACCAGCTTGAAAACCTTTAGTGTAGTTTGCGGAGCTTATAGCGTGAAAGCTAATGCGGAAGGTGTGAAGCAGGCATTGGTGAATGAAGGTTATACTGCAATGGTGGTTTACAATGCAGAAAGAAATCTGTATCGTGTAGTTATCGGTACATTCGATGACAGAGCATCCGCCGAGAATCTGCGCGACTCTTTCAAAGCTAAACATCCTTCGAATGATGACTTCCAGAAGGCATGGTTGCTGTATAGCGTCAATTAATAGAATTCTTTTTGGTAATTCATAACAGAAAGGAATGTATGTTTCCTTTCAAGATGAGGCAGTAACTGCGAAGTTACTGCCTTTTTCATGATATGCCGAAAGAATGTGAAGGCTGGCGCTGTCGCGTGTTTGGTTTGGCAAAACAAAGTGTTTCCTTTAACAGAACAGTTTGTTTCATTAAAGGAAACAACTTGTTTTTAAGCAGTGAAACAAAGTGTTCAGTACTGTGAACTAACGGACTAATTGAGAAAAGACCCAGATAAACTCATGTTGTCACAGTCTCTTTAGTTCCTCTTCCTTCGTGAATATTTCACTCTATTTTTCTCTGCTCCGGATTGATTTTCCTGATTGTGAAAAGTGCTTATAATATTCTCTCTTTCGTTTAAAAGAAGTTATAAAACAAGAGGTGGAAACTTTTAGACCTGAAAAAGTTTTTAATTTTGTGCCTTATCTTTGAGAAGAATATAGTATGGAACGACGATATATACTGAATGCGATTGATGCCGCTTTGCAGGCTGGCGAGAAAATTCTTTCCATTTACGATGATCCGGCATCGGATTTTCAGGTAGAAAAAAAAGCGGATAATTCTCCTCTTACTATTGCCGACCGTAAGGCTCATGAAACTATCTGCCGTTTTTTGGCTGATACACCTTTCCCTCTGCTAAGCGAGGAAGGCAAACATTTGCCTTTTTCGGAACGACGGAGTTGGGAAACTTTATGGATTGTAGACCCTTTGGACGGTACGAAGGAGTTCATCAAGAGGAACGGTGAGTTCACAGTGAATATAGCTTTGGTGCATCACTCAGTACCGGTAATGGGAGTCATTTATGTGCCGGTAAAAAAGGAGCTCTATTTTGGAGTGCATGATTCGGGTGCTTATAAGCTATCTGGTATTACTGCACGTGATGGAATGTCGTGGGATGAACTGCTTGTGAAAGCTGTCCGGCTGCCGGAAACAAGCGTGCACGAACGGTTTGTAATTGTGGCTTCCCGTTCGCATCTGACGCCCGAGACAGAAGATTATATCGAGAAAATGAAATGCAGCCATGCGGAAGTTGAGCTTATATCAAGTGGAAGTTCCATCAAGATTTGTCTGGTAGCTGAAGGCAAGGCTGATGTATATCCTCGTTTTGCCCCTACGATGGAATGGGATACGGCGGCTGGGCATGCTATTGCACGTGCTGCCGGAATGGAAATTTATCAGGCGGGGAAGGAAGAACCTTTGCAATATAATAAGGAGGATTTGCTGAATCCGTGGTTTATCGTAGAACCCAAGCATACTGAAATAAAATAACGACTTTATGACATTTGAGATATTGTTTGTGCTGCTGGCATTGTTGGGCATGGTGATTGCCTTGGTTCTGGATAAAATGCGTCCGGGCATGGTGCTCTTTTCTGTCGTAGTATTGTTCTTGTGTGCAGGTATCCTCACTCCTAAGGAGATGCTGGAAGGGTTCAGTAATAAGGGGATGATGACTGTTGCCATGCTGTTTTTGGTCAGTGAAGGCATCAGGCAGTCGGGTGCTTTGGGGCAAGTAATCAAGAAGCTGCTTCCCCAAGGTAAGACTACGGTCTTTAAAGCGCAGTTCCGTATGTTGCCCACCATTGCTTTTATTTCAGCTTTTCTAAACAATACTCCGGTGGTTGTTATCTTTGCTCCCATTATCAAGCGTTGGGCCGAATCTGTAAAATTGCCTGCTACCAAGTTCCTTATACCCCTTTCTTATGTGACGATACTTGGCGGAATCTGCACCCTGATAGGGACGTCGACCAATCTGGTGGTGCATGGTATGATATTGGAAGCCGGATATGAAGGCTTTACTATGTTCGAGTTGGGTAAAGTGGGCATTTTCGTCGCGATTGCAGGCATCCTTTATCTGTTCGCTTTTTCCTCAAGGCTTTTGCCGGATGTTCGTACGGATGCGGTAAAGCTGGATGAGGAACCGGAGGAGCATGGAGATTTACATCGGGTGGAAGCTGTACTCGGCGCCCGTTTTCCCGGTATCAACAAGAAACTTGGTGATTTTAACTTCAAGCGGCATTATGGGGCCGAAGTGAAGGAGATTAAGCGTAGCGGTCAGAGCATTGTCGGAAATCTGGAAAATGAATATCTCCGCGAAGGGGATACGCTGGTGGTGATGGCTGATGACTCTTTTGTAAAGACCTGGGGGGAATCTTCGGTGTTCGTGTTGCTGGCCAATGGCAAGGATACGGAACCGGTGCCCGGAAAGGGAAAGCGCTGGTTTGCCTTGGTTTTGCTGATATTGATGATAGTGGGTGCAACGGTTGGTGAACTTCCGGTTGTCAAGGAAGCTTTTCCGGAAATCAAGTTGGATATGTTTTTCTTCGTTTCCATTACTACTATCATTATGGCCTGGACAAAGATATTTCCGGCCCGCAAGTATACCAAATATATATCTTGGGATATTCTGATAACGATTGCTTGTGCTTTTGCTATCAGCAAGGCGATGGTGAATTCCGGAGTGGCAGATGCTGTGGCGCGTTTCATTATAGGCATGAGCCATCATTATGGCCCCCACGTGTTGCTGGCTGCTGTGTTTATCATAACGAACTTGTTTACAGAACTGATTACGAACAATGCGGCCGCGGCACTCGCTTTCCCGTTGGCACTTTCCATCTCTTCACAGATGGGAGTCAGTCCGATGCCTTTCTTCGTTGTAATTTGTATGGCGGCTTCTGCCAGCTTCTCCACTCCTATAGGGTATCAGACTAATTTGATTGTACAAGGTATCGGTAACTATAAGTTCACGGATTTTGTACGCATCGGGTTACCTTTGAATATCATTACTTTCCTGATATCCATTTTCTTGATTCCTTTAATTTGGCCATTTTAAAAAAAGAAGAAATAATAACATATGGAAGAAAACAACCACATATATCCGATATTTGACAAAATGCTGATGCGGAAAGACAAAGAAGACTTGTTGAAGCAGCACAGCGTGATGGTTTGGTTTACCGGTTTGAGCGGCTCCGGCAAAAGTACGATAGCCATTGCCTTGGAGCGCGAACTTCATAAAAGAGGATTGCTTTGCCGTATCCTGGATGGTGACAACATCCGCAGTGGCATCAACAATAACCTCGGTTTTACGGAGGCCGACCGTGTGGAGAATATCCGGCGTATAGCCGAAGTTTCCAAACTCTTTCTTGATACGGGTGTTATAACAATCGCGGCTTTTATCAGTCCTAATAACGATATTCGTGAAATGGCGGCTGATATTATCGGACAAGACGATTTTCTGGAAGTTTATGTCAGTACCCCGCTTGAAGAGTGTGAACGCCGTGACGTGAAGGGACTTTATGCCAAGGCACGTAAGGGAGAAATCAAGAATTTTACAGGTATTTCCGCGCCTTTTGAGGAACCGGCTCATCCGGCTCTGACGTTGGATACCTCTGTTCTCAGCCTGGAAGAATCGGTCAATAAACTGTTGGAACTCATTTTACCAAGAATTCAGAAGAAATAAGATATAATGAAAGAAGAATATAAATTGAGCCATTTGAAGGAACTCGAAGCAGAGTCCATTCATATTATCCGTGAAGTGGCAGCGGAGTTTGAAAATCCGGTGATGCTGTATAGTATCGGCAAGGATTCTTCGGTTATGGTGCGCTTGGCCGAAAAGGCGTTTGCTCCCGGCAAAGTGCCGTTCCCGTTGATGCACATCGATTCCAAGTGGAAGTTTAAGGAGATGATACAGTTCCGTGACGAGTATGCCAAGAAGTATGGTTGGAACCTGATAGTGGAAAGCAATATGGAAGCTTTCAATGCAGGTGTCGGGCCTTTTACGCATGGCAGCAAGGTGCATACGGACCTGATGAAAACGCAGGCTTTGCTCCACGCATTGGATAAGTATAAGTTTGATGCGGCATTCGGTGGTGCTCGTCGCGACGAGGAGAAGTCACGTGCCAAAGAGCGTATTTTCTCCTTCCGTGACAAGTTCCATCAATGGGACCCCAAAAATCAGCGTCCCGAATTGTGGGATATTTATAATGCCCGGGTACATAAAGGAGAGAGTATCCGAGTATTTCCGTTAAGTAATTGGACGGAGCTGGACATCTGGCAATATATACGTTTGGAAAATATTCCTATTGTGCCGTTGTATTTTGCCAAGGAACGTCCTTGTGTGGAGATTGACGGAAATCTGATAATGGCGGATGACGACCGCTTGCCGGAACAGTACCGCGACCAGATAAAGATGCGTATGGTGCGTTTCCGTACGCTGGGTTGCTGGCCGTTGACCGGTGCTGTGGAAAGCGATGCCGATACCATCGAGAAGATTGTCGAGGAAATGATGACCACCACCAAGAGTGAACGGACGACCCGTGTCATTGACTTCGACCAAGACGCAAGCATGGAGCAGAAGAAGCGCGAGGGATACTTCTAAAGGAATTAAAAATTAAGAATTAAAAATTAAATCATTAAGGATGAACGATTCTACACTTGATATAAAGGCTTTTCTTGATAAGGATGAGCAGAAAGACTTATTGCGCTTACTGACTGCCGGTTCTGTGGATGACGGAAAATCCACATTGATAGGCCGTCTGTTGTTCGACAGCAAGAAACTATATGAGGATCAGCTGGACGCACTGGAACGCGACAGCAAGCGCATGGGAAATGCCGGCGACCACATTGACTACGCCCTTTTGCTGGACGGCTTGAAGGCAGAGCGCGAACAAGGCATCACCATCGACGTGGCATACCGCTACTTCTCGACCAACAACCGTAAGTTTATCATTGCCGATACTCCGGGACACGAGCAGTACACACGCAACATGATTACCGGGGGCTCTACAGCTAACTTGGCAATTATTCTGGTGGATGCACGTATGGGTGTCATTACGCAGACGCGCCGGCATACTTTTCTGGTGTCGTTGCTTGGCATCAAGCATGTGGTGCTTGCTGTCAATAAGATGGACCTGGTGGATTTTTCCGAAGAACGTTTTAATGAGATAGTCGATGAATATCGGAAGTTTATAGCTCCATTGGGTATTCCTGACGTAAACTGCATTCCGCTGTCAGCTTTGGATGGCGACAATGTGGTGGAGAAATCGGAACGTACTCCTTGGTATGAGGGTATTTCACTTCTTGACTTTCTGGAGACGGTACATATTGACAACGACCATAATTTGAAGGATTTTCGTTTCCCGGTTCAATACGTCTTGCGTCCCAATCTCGATTTCCGTGGTTTTTGCGGTAAGGTGGCTTCGGGTATTATTCGTAAGGGAGATGAAGTGATGGCATTGCCTTCCGGTAAGAAGTCGCATATCAAGAGTATAGTTACATACGACGGCGAATTGGATTACGCCTTTCCGCCCCAGTCCGTCACCTTGACTTTGGAGGACGAAATAGATGTGTCGAGAGGGGAAATGCTGGTACATCCGGATAACCTGCCCGTCATGGACCGCAATTTTGAAACGATGCTGGTTTGGATGGATGAAGAGCCGATGGATATCAACAAATCATTCTTCATCAAACAGACCACCAATATAAGCCGCACCCGCATCGACAGCATCAAGTATAAAGTGGATGTCAATACGATGGAGCATCTTTCCATTGACAACGGAAAGTTGAGCAAGGAAACATTGCCGATGCAGCTCAATCAGATTGCGCGCGTGGTGCTGACCACTGCCAAAGAGCTTTTCTTTGACCCTTATCGGCAGAATAAGGCTACCGGTTCGTTTATCTTGATAGACCCGATAACCAACAATACCAGTGCTGTAGGTATGATTATCGATAGGGTGGAGGATAAGGACATGCACTTAGCTGAGGACCTGCCTATACTGAATTTGCCTAAGCTGGGTATAGCTCCCGAACATTACGAAGCTATAGAAAAGGCTGTGAAAGAGCTGGAACGCCAGGGCGTGGCTGTACGGATAGAGCGCAGTACTTCTTTATAAGTATTGCAGTTCTCTCTCGGTATCACCGGAAGAAAACCATAACATATTAATATAAAGATAATAATGGGATTGTTAGAATTCAATAAGCTTCCGATAAACACCCTGGTAGGTGCGGATTGGAAAACATTCAAGGATATAACGGGCGGTCGTGACATCGGTGCTGCCTACAAAGGCAAGTATCGGCTGACAAAAGCCGTCTGCCGCCTGCTGTCCACTTTGGCTCCTCTGCAGGACAGACGCTATGAAAAGCTCCTGGCAGATAAGCCCTTGGAGCATGATCCGGTATTCATTTTGGGACACTGGCGTAGCGGGACTACGTTTGTGCATAATGTTTTCTCCTGCGACAAGCATTTCGGCTACAACACGACATACCAGACTGTATTTCCGCATCTTATGATGTGGGGGCAGCCTTTCTTCAAGAAGAACATGAGTTGGTTGATGCCGGACAAACGTCCCACGGACAATATGGAACTTGCCGTTGACCTTCCGCAAGAAGAGGAGTTTGCTTTGGCAAATATGATGCCCTACACCTATTATAATTTCTGGTTCCTGCCCGAATATCAGCAAGAGTATGCCGATAAATACCTGCTGTTTGATGACATCACAGAGAAAGAGCTGAAAGTATTTGAGGAGACTTTCGTCAAACTGATAAAGATTTCTCTTTGGAATACGAACGGAACCCAGTTTCTTAGTAAGAATCCGCCTCATACGGGACGTGTGAAAGAGCTTGTCAAGATGTTCCCCAATGCCAAGTTTATCTATCTGATGCGTAATCCTTATACTGTTTTCGAAAGCACACGTAGTTTCTTTACTAACACCATTCAGCCGTTGAAACTGCAGGATATCAGTCATGAGGAGCTTGAGAAGAATATTTTGTCCATTTATGCCAAACTGTATCATAAGTACGAAGCGGACAAGGCATGCATTCCTGAAGGAAACTTGATAGAGGTGAAGTTTGAGGACTTCGAAGCGGATGCAATGGGAATGACTGAATATATCTACAAGGCTTTGTCCATTCCGGGCTTTGTAGAGGCGCGTGTCGATATTGAGAAGTATGTAGGTGGAAAGAAAGGATATAAGAAGAATAAATACAAGTATGATGAGCGTACAGTGCAGTTGGTTCAGGATAACTGGAATTTTGCGCTGGAACAGTGGAAGTACGATTTATAATGATTGTCAATTATCAATGAGAGAAATGATTCAAAAGAAAATTCGTATGTTGGGAGTGCTGTCTGCCATGCTTTGTTGCGGAGTCGTTTCTGCGCAGCAGCACGAGGTAGAGATGATTCCTTTCGGAAATATGGATCAATGGATTGACCGCCAAATCAAGGAATCCGGTATTATCGGCGGTGCCACGAAGAATGTGTATGCCATCGGGCCTACTGCTACTATCACTGAAACCAAGGCATACAAGAATATGGGAGGTTCGCCGTGGGCGACATCCAATGTGATGGCGCGGGTAGCCGGTATCACGAAAACTAATACTTCTGTTTTCCCGGAAAAGAGAGGGAATGGTTTCTGCGCCCGTATGGACACCCGTATGGAGAGTGTGAAAGTTTTTGGAATAGTGGATATCACGGTGCTGGCTGCCGGCTCTATGTTTCTGGGTGAGGTGCACGAACCTATCAAGGGGACTAAAAATCCGCAGAAAATGCTGAATTCCGGCATACCGTTCACAAAGAAACCTATCGCCATACAGTTTGATTATAAAGTAAAGATGTCCGACCGCGAGAAGCGTATCCGTGCAACGGGCTTTAGCCGTATCACAGATGTTGAGGGAAAGGACTTCCCGGAAGTGAATCTGTTTCTGCAAAAGCGTTGGGAAGATGAGAAGGGGAATATCTATGCCAAGCGTGTAGGAACGATGGTCGTACGATATTATACTACTACCGATTGGCATAATAATGCCACTTATTCCATCATGTACGGTGATATCACCGGTGACCCTGCGTACAAGGCCCACATGATGCGTCTTCAGGTTGAAGAACGCTATGCAGTTAATAGTAAAGGAGAGAGCGTACCTATTAAGGAGGTTGCCTGGGGAACGGAAGATGATGTGCCTACTCATTTGTTGTTACAGTTTACCTCCAGCCATGGCGGTGCTTACATAGGTTCTCCCGGTAATTCGTTGTGGATTGACAATGTAAAATTGGTATATTAGAATAAAAGCAGTTAAAGTTGGATGTCATACTTTAGCTGCTTTTTTAATGGAGTCACTGAGACTTTGGGTTACTTCTTATTTCTTATTTCAGATGAATTTTGTATGTTAGCCCTCCACTGAAATATTTCATCCTCTGCATTTCCACCTGCACATGCAGATGCTTGAACAACAGATAGGTGGCTCCCAAGGCAAAGTCCTTGGAGTCATATTCCGCTATCACCCTCAGCTGCGGATGGAAGGACGGATTGTAGGTGACACCCAGTGCAAAGCCATTCAGCTTGTACTCCTTGCGGTTGTTGTAAAGGTAGGAAAGATGGACACCAATCTCCTCTTTACCCACAACGGGTATATGCTTGGAGGCGGCAATGTAGAAACGGCTGTAATATCCGTTACCTTCCGTGGTGCCGACTTGCCCCCCTCCGGAGGAAGTGAACGGGTCGGACGTCCCCAGCACGACAGCCGGCATGTATTTCCAGAACTGCCCCTCCTTCAACACACGCAGACGGGCGGAAAAGTAACGGTCCTGGTTCGTGAATCCGCTGTACCCGTATGGCTTCAATCCTAACGCCTCTGCCTTGAAAAGTGTACACGTGTAGGCTATCTCCAGAAAGGGAAAGATAGTTACACTCAAGAAATAGTTGTAGGTATGATAGTACCAGGTGGGTGGTGTGAGCTCCTTGTTCAGGAAGTTACCGCCAACCATGAAAGTCTTGTCACGCTGCATCTCCGCAGAGGGTGCATGCAACAGCCCGGTCGTACCATACGTCAACTGGGAAAAGGCCGAAAGGGAAAGGCTGCAAAACAGAACGATAAAGAATAGCTTAAACTTCATCATCACATATAAATTCAGTCGCTGATAAAAAATGGATTGCTTTATAACATGCATCGGACATAGTACCAAAAAAGGCGTCTGAGTCCCAGACGCCTTCATTTTTAGAGTCTATTTGTCACTTGGAGTTATTATTCCAGGATAACTACACGGTTCAGGAAGTTCTTGCCGAACATGTTTTCAGTACCTCCGAATCCTACGAGCTCAAGTTGGTCTTTACTTACACCTTCTGCAATCAAAGCATCGTAAACAACCTGAGCACGCTTTTCAGACAGCTTCTGGTTCCAAGAAGCGCTACCGGTAGCCTTATCGCAATAACCGGCAACTTTGTACTTCCTATCCGGATTAGCCTTCAGAATCTTGGCAGCCAACTGGATGTTAACCTTGCCATAGTCGTCCAGACGGGCGCTGCCAATCTTGAAGAAGATAGCACGCGGACCTGCAACTTCAACTTCCTTAGTCACTTCCTTAACTTCAGGTTTAGCGTTGGCCAGTGCATTCTTGCAGTTAGCCAGGTCAGCCTGAGCCTGAGCCAGTTCGCTTCTATATCTGTTGATTTCCGCATTGATAGCATCTTCGTCGATATTGGAAGCCTTCACAAATTTCTTGCCACCGAAGATGTAGCTAACACCTGCGGTCAGCATGCCTGTACCTTCAGCCTTGCGATGGCTGCTGATGTTACCGAAAATGGACGGGGCGATAGCACCGCGAGCTTCTACGTCAATAGCCCACTTGGTGTTGATATTGAACTTCAAGCCCAAACCGGCAGAAGCACCGATACGTGCACGCATTTCAGCTTCACCGGCAGGAGTCATAGACTGCGAAGTACCGTCAGCACTAATTGTAACATCCACATTTTGAGATTTTGCTACAGAAATTTGAGGTCCCAAGAAACCGTAAACTTCGAAGAAACGGTTAGGATTAACGCCTGCGAACAATGTAGAAAGATTGATCATTGCATCAATGTTACCACCTACATAAGTCTTGTTGTGTTCCCAATAAGCATCATCCAAACACAGATGCTGAGTAATACCGTTTACCTGAGCACGTACACCCCACGTCGGAGTAATCAACTTACCAACTGATACGCTGAAATGCGGAGCAATCTTATTGAAACCGTCATTGTTGATGGCGTGGATACCACCACCTACACTCACGAAAATATTATCGCTCCATTTCGGAGTGTAGTAGTTCGTTTTTTCTTGTGCACTTAGATTTGCTGCACAAGCGCCTGCCAATAGTAAGGAGGCTATCATTAATTTACTTTTCATTTTCTCTTTAGTTTAAGATAAATAACAACTAAACGTTCTGTTAATCAGCAACAACAATACCGCCACCAGCATTATCTCCACCATGACCATGGCCATGACCATGACCTGCAGGAGCGTGATTGTGACCAGGAATCTGTTGATCAACCAGGATGTCTCCTAAAGCAGTCGCAAAATTTTTAACCTTCATAGAAGCTAAAATTTCTTCCCCTGCTTTTGTATTAGCATCAGCTTTTTTAACAATCTTATAATCAGTAGTTACAACAGTATAAGCGACATTAATTATCGTACGAGAGTGAGCATAAACCGGAATTTCCTTATCTATCTCAACTTCTTCCTCTTTATAAGTATCTTTAAGAGTACTAAAGAAAGAATTAATAGCTCCGATTTCAAGTAAATCTGTTGTATTGATCACCTTTGTATCTTCCAATACCTTATTTCCTGACTTATTAAGATATTTTCCTGTTGTATAGTAATAGTAATCTGTCGTATTATCTTCAAAACCCTCCTTATTCTCAGTATTTGTAGATTCTTGAGGATCTACAACGATTTTTGTTTCTGCTGTTTCTTTTTGAAGAATAATAGTCGGAGTTAAAGAAGCAAACTGGCCAGCTTGCAATGCAGGAACAGCAACTTTAACTTCTACACTCATATCATTATAAGAAGCGGTAACCGTAGCTGTAGTTGCTGCCAAAGTAGGATTACCAGTAAACGTAGCTGACGGACTGATAGTGACCGTAGCAACACTTGTTACATCAGTTGTAACGCCATTCTCTACAGCAAGTACAATCGGACTGATAGTAGCTTGCGCATTGATAGGCTCAATATTTACATTGAACTCTTCTTTTTCACAAGAAGTGAAAGCTGTAGCCAAAGCTACTACGGCAAGTGCAAACACTGCATTTATGCCGTTTAAGAATTTAATCTTTTTCATCTCAATTAATTAATTAAAAATTTAACAATTCTGACTTAATAAAATATGGGTTAAAACTATTCTCTTCCATTATATTATCACTTGCCTCTGCCTTGTATTGCTTATAATAAGTCCTTTCATTACCCGCATTATATACAATGCCCATATGGGCAGAGGTATTTACACGCGGTACATATCCTTTCCTTTTATACTTATAAGGAGGCAATGCCACCTGAAACCGGAATCCTCCATTCGCTTTAGCATGCTCTGCCTTCATGGCATAAAAGCCGATTGAGCAATAACGGAAATGACGAACCATTTCAAATCTGACCCCCTTTTCCTTCATTAGATACTGTTCAGCTTTCAGCGTGAACTGGGTATTGAACTGCGGCCAATAAAAGCTACCCCCCAAAGACCAAGTAGCAACCCATGTAGAAGGATCATAATGCAATTTAAATCCATTCCAATATCCGGTTCCAGTATATCCTATTCGAGCCAATAAAGAAAATCTCTCATCATTAAAAGGCCTAAAAAAATCCACATCAAATCCATATTGATCCGCATTAAAATATCCGACAGTCACTTTGCCAAACACATTATACGGCAACCTGAAGCGTTGTGAAAGAGTCAAATTTCCCGGATGAACCTTACCTTCATATTTTCCATACCCATCATTATAAACCGGTATTTTCACTTGTGCCGTTAGTTTCATTCCTTTCCATAACGAAACCTCTATCGCAGGGCTCAAATCAAACAAGACCTGATAAATCTGTGTAATCACCAGATTCTTGAAAGCTAATTGAGGATACACCAATACATCAATCTTGAACAAAGAGCTATTTTTCAACTTTATTTTCCGTGCATTCTTCCAAGTATCACCCAATTCATAGCTTACATTCCAGTCATCACGTTCTGCTTGGAGCACCGAATCACCCTTTATAGGATGATAATAAAGAGAAATCTGGGGTACATTATTGTCCAGAACTATTATTCGGCATGACTTTTCTTCCGGTAAACCCATCTTTTGGATAACATCCACCGCTTTGCCTATGCCTACACCTTGCAAACGATATGCAGAGTTCTGCAGAACATAAACACGTTCATTGCCATCTTCTGTCCATCCAACATTTTCAAATCCCATTTTCACTAAAGCATTTACAGTACTTTCCCCCGTTTGGCAAATCCCTTTCAAAGGAAGCAAACAGTATAAAAAGAACGCTGCACATTGTGCTATTGTTTTAGTTGTTAGGCACTTTCTTATGTTAGAGTTTTTATACCTCATCTTTTTCAACCATTTTTTGTGTCCGTATAACACAAAATATGGTGCAAAAATAGACACATTTTTAATAATACCAAAGATTTTTATATGAAAAAACGAAATAATGTTGTTTTTTCCTCAAAAGCCCCTAATAAAGACTCAGATTGTTTATATGAAGTATATTAGCTATCTTGAAATCCTTAATATAGTTGTACGTAATTGTTATACAGAATGTTGTTTTTTGTGCCAAATAGTCATTTTTAGCAGTTTTGGCTAACTCACTTATCTCTGTAGAAAGGATAAATAGAAGAAATATCTGCAAGAATTAAAGAGAATGACAAATTGCACTTCGCATTTAACCAACCCCTATGATATATTAGGAATTAAATCGATAGCCTTCTTTTTACTTTCATCTACAAGCTTTGCATAAATTTGTGTTGTCTGTATATTGGTATGTCCCAATAGTTTGGAGACTGTATATAAATCTACTCCCAATGTCAGCATCATTGTTGCATGTGTGTGGCGCGCTGTGTGAAATGTTACATGCTTTGATATCCCAGCTTGTTCAACCCATTTGTGTAAAATCACATTACTTCGTCCCAGTGAGACCAATCCGGCAAATACCTTTTCCGTTTCTGGTGCATTTCCTCTGTCTGGCAGATGTTTTATGGCTTCCGAACAGAGTGGAAGCGATATGGCTTCTTTCGTCTTCTTCTGAATAATACTCAATAGTGCATTGCCATTTTCATCATAGCGTATATCTTCCCATCTCAATGCAATAATATCACAATGCCTCAATCCACAAAAACAGCTGAATAGAAATGCTTTCCTTAATAAGATATTATAAAAAGGAGTATGAACCAATCTGGTCAATTCCTTTATAGTAAGATAATCCCTTTCTGTTCGATTACGTTTTGGTTTGTCCTCATTCTTTATTTTATTCATCGGATTAACAGTTATATAATCTTCAGATACGGCCCTGTTCAAGCAGTATCGCAGCGTTTTCAAATAATAGAATTGGGTGTTAACATGTAATGTCTTTTCCTTCTTACAATGTTCTTGTTTTGTTTTCTTCAAGTAATCTATAAAACCCAACAAATAAGTCTTGTCCACCTTTCTTAGCAATATTCCATTCGGAGTATACCTTTCCAAATGGCATACAACAGCATGTATGGCACTTTTCCGTACTCTATTGTTCACACTTTGTTCTGCTATTAATTTCATATAGCCAGTCAGCTTCATATTGGACAATCTGCTATGATTAAATCCGTAAGCTTGATTATATATTTCCAAAATCTTCTGAGCCTTTATCGCATTTGCCAAATTTAGCGTCTCGGCATTTCTTTTTTTATCAGCTTGATTATGTTCAGGGATAATATACAACTTTAAGAATTCGTATTGTCGCCTTCCATTCATATAAATATCCAGATATATGGATTGGCATCCATTAACCAATTTTTTTGTTCTCACCTTTATTGGCTCTTTTAAATTCAATTGTTTTTTCATATTCTTTAAATAAAAACATACAGTTTATTATTAGTAGTAACAAAACAGTAACAAAAGTCAATCCTAAAAATTGTTTTCATGTTCTATCACTCTTGTCTTTTTTATAATTACCTTATTAGCTATCAAATATTTACAGTATAGAACGCCACGTTACTGAAAGAACAAATATAATAATAAGCCAGAAACAATTAAACTATCAAGAGTGTGGCTATTGCTATGACGGCGGAAACTTTCTCTGGAAATTTATTTTCCATCACTTTGCTTCCACACTTCCACCCACCTCCTGTATCCCCCTATCCATCGGCATTTGCCCTGTGGTGGAAGCAATCCGAAAAGGTGGAAGCAAATTTAGCTTCCACTTGTCTGAAACGCCTGAGTTTTGTAGTAACAATCTGTTTACTAGCATAATATTACGCAAGAGCTACATAAATCAATCAGTTCGGCATTCCGCAGAGGCTATGAAAAGTACCGGGAGAGTGAGCCGTTCAAGCGGATGATTCCTAACTCACGGCTATGAATAATGCCGTCTAATATCCTTTAAGTTGTTGTACAATACATTTGCGCCCTATCCACAATAGATGCGGGCTACGTACTTCATCCGTAAAAGCCTTGGAGTTAGTGACACCTAACAGCCATGAACAACCCTGCTTACGACCATAAAGCAATCGCTTGACGACCATTAGCAGAGTTGTTCATGGCCGTTAGGCGTCATTAATTCCCTATGCAACAGCAGACAAACAAAGGGAGAGAAGCAAAGGATTGTCTGTGTTTTAGATAAAAAGCCCATTTGTTAGCAGGTGTATTCCGGAAGAAAAGTCATGCCGCATAATAGTTCTGGATAATAATGTACCCCAGATTTCTCTTTATTATCATCCTATAAAGGGTGATTCGGTGCTCCAAGCAGAACGTGATGACTGGAATGTAAGCTATGAATTGGGTGATACTTGGAAGAATGCACGGAAAATAAAGTTGAAAAATAGCTCTTTGTTCAAGATTGATATATTGGTGTATCCGGAATTCTCTTTCAAGAACGTGATTATTACGCAGATTTATCAGGTCTTGTTTGATTTGAGTCCTGCAATAGAAATTTCGTTATGGAAAGGAATGAAACTAACGGCACAAGTGAAGATACCAATTTATAATGATGGATATGGAGCTCGGGAAGGAAAGGTTCATCCGGGGTTTCTGACTCTTTCACAACGTTTTCGATTGCCTTATAACGTTTTTGGTAAATTCTCAGTAGGTTATTTTAGTGGCAACCGATATGGTGCTGATGTAGATTTCTTTCGACCCTTTAATGATGAGCGCTTTTCTTTGTTGGCAAGAATAGGATATACGGGAGCTGGACGTTGGGACGGATTTAAGTTCCAATATGATCCTTCATTATGGCGTGTGACGTGGTCTTTGGGGGGAAATTTCTATTGGCCGCGATTTAATACACAGTTCACACTGAAGGCTGAACAGTATCTAATGAAGGAAAAGGGGGTCAGATTCGATATGATTCGTCATTTCCGTTATTGCTCAATCGGCTTTTATGCCATGAAGGCAGAGCATGCCAAGGCGAATGGAGGATTCCGGTTTCAGGTATCATTGCCTCCTTATAAGTATAAGAGAAGAGGGTATATACCGCGTGTAAATACCTCTGCCCATATGGGCATTGTATATAATGCGGGTAATGAAAGGACTTATTATAAGCAATACAAGGCAGAGGCAAGTGATAATATAATGGAAGAGAATAGTTTTAACCCATATTTTATTAAGTCAGAATTGTTAAATTTTTAATTAATTAATTGAGATGAAAAAGAAAAGTTTTTTAAGTGGCGTAAATGCTAAATTAGCATTGGCTGCAGTAGCTTTGACGAGTGTGATGTTCACAAGCTGCGAAAAGGAAGAATTCAATGTTGCACCTGTGGAATTGGATCCTGCAAGTGCTACCATTGCTGTTACTGTATATGATTTGGGGGATCGTTCTATCATAACAGAAGGCCTTAATATTACAGGTGACACTGAAGTGAAGGCTGGTGCTGATGGTAAAATTGCACCTGAAACAAGAAAGTTTACTGCTACAAAAAAAGATTATTTACCAGGCGAAGGACAAGCTGTGATTCCTGCTTTGAATAAAGGACAATTCGCTTTTGTTCCAGTAAACATTTTCTTGCAGAAAATAACAGATGCCGCTAAGGATGTATATCCTACTCCTGATCCTGAGACTATAAAGCCTGAAATAGGTCAGGTTGTAGATGGTGGAAGTTATACCAATGATGGCCCCAATCCTCAAGACAAAGAATTGTCATATACAGCATATGTCGGTCAAACAGTTACTAACATTGATGAGGTAAAAACTTGGATTGATGCAAATATACCTGCTACTAAGGCTTTGTCTAATGAAGAACTGAAAGCTGTGTTGAAAGCTGCTGTAGAAGGTCTTAATACCGGTTTTACTGCAGTAGTTAGAACAGAAAAAGTAACAATTGCACCTTATACAACTGTTACTTTGAAAGCTACTACAAACTATCAGACTTCTGTAAATAATGTTTCAGCAACAGTAGATGGTGTGGTATATAATATTCCTGGTGTAAATATTAAGGTTGCACTTAATACAACTGCAACACAAGATATTGTTTCAATTACTCATGATCATGGTCACGGTCATGGCAATGGAAACAATGCTGGTGGTGGTAATGGTGACGGTACAGCTTACTAAAATCGTTTTAGTTATTATTTTAATTTTAAACTAAAGGAATAATGAAAAGTAAATTAGTAATAGCCTCCTTATTATTAGCAGGCGCTTGTGCAGCAAATCTGAATGCACAAGAAAAAACGAACTACTACACTCCGAAATGGAGCGATAATATTTTCGTGAGTGTAGGTGGTGGTGTCCACGCTATCAACAATGATGGTTTCAATAAATTGGCTCCGCATTTTAGCGTATCAGTTGGTAAGTTGATTACTCCGACATGGGGTGTACGCGCTCAGTTCAATGGTGTTACTCAGCACTTGTGTCTGGATAACTCGTATTGGGAACATAATAAGACGTACTTTGGTGGTAACATTGATGCAATGATCAATCTTTCTACATTGTTCGCAGGCGTTAATCCTAACCGTTTCTTCGAAGTTTATGGATTTTTGGGTCCTCAAGTAACTGTTGCAAAGTCAGCTAATGTGCTGATTCAAAACGATGGAACAATGATTCCTGATGGGGATGAAAAGGCTAGAGCACGTGTAGGCGCTTCTGCTGGTTTGGGCTTGAAGTTCAATATCAACACTAAGTGGGCTATTGACGTAGAAGCTCGCGGTGCTATCGCTCCGTCTGTATTCGGCAATATCAGCAGCCATCGCAAGGCTGAAGGTACTGGAACTTTGACTGCAGGTGTTAGCTACATCTTCGGTGGTAAGAAGTTTATTCCGGTTTCTAAGATTGACGAAGACGCAGTCAATGCAGAAATCAACAGATATAGAAGTGAACTGGCTCAGGCTCAGGCTGACCTGGCTAACTGCAAGAATGCACTGGCCAACGCTAAACCTGAAGTTAAGGAAGTGACTAAGGAAGTTGAAGTTGCCGGGCCGCGTGCTATCTTCTTCAAGATTGGTAGCGCCCGTCTGGACGACTATGGTAAGGTTAACATCGAATTGGCTGCTAAGATTCTGAAGGCTAATCCGGACAAGAAGTACAAGGTTGCAGGTTATGCTGACAAGGCTACCGGTAGCACTTCTTGGAACCAGAAGCTGTCTGAAAAGCGTGCTCAGGTTGTTTACGATGCTTTGATTGCTCAGGGTGTTGACAAAGACCAGCTCGAACTCGTTGGATTCGGTGGTACTGCCAATATGTTCGGCAAGAACTTCCTGAACCGCGTAGTTATCCTGGAATAATATACTCCAAGTGACAAATAGACTCTAAAAATGAAGGCGTCTGGGACTCAGACGCCTTTTTTGGTACTATGTCCGATGCATGTTATAAAGCAATCCATTTTTTATCAGCGACTGAATTTATATGTGATGATGAAGTTTAAGCTATTCTTTATCGTTCTTTTTTGCAGCCTTTCCCTTTCAGCCTTTTCCCAGTTGACGTATGGTACGACTGGGCTGTTGCATGCACCCTCTGCGGAGATGCAGCGTGACAAGACCTTCATGGTCGGCGGTAATTTCCTGAACAAGGAGCTCACACCACCCACCTGGTACTATCATACCTACAACTATTTCTTGAGTGTAACTATCTTTCCCTTTCTGGAGATAGCCTACACGTGTACACTTTTCAAGGCAGAGGCGTTAGGATTGAAGCCATACGGGTACAGCGGATTCACGAACCAGGACCGTTACTTTTCCGCCCGTCTGCGTGTGTTGAAGGAGGGGCAGTTCTGGAAATACATGCCGGCCGTGGTGCTGGGGACATCTGACCCGTTCACTTCCTCTGGCGGCGGTCAAGTTAGCACTACGGAAGGTAACGGCTATTACAGCCGTTTCTATATTGCCGCTTCCAAGCAGATACCCGTTGCGGGTAAAGAGGAGGTTGGCGTGCATCTTTCCTATCTGTATAATGACCGCAAGGAGTACAAGCTGAATGGCTTTGCACTGGGTGTCACCTACAATCCGTCCTTTCATCCGCAGTTAAGGATGATAGCGGAATATGACTCCAAGGACTTTGCCTTGGGAGCCACTTATCTGTTGTTCAAGCATCTGCATGTGCAGGTGGAAATGCAGAGGATGAAATATTTCAGTGGAGGGTTGACATACAAAATTCATTTGAAATAATTAGTGAAAAAATCAGAGGAGGGGATGTTTGATACTATCAGACATCCCTTTTCTGTATTATATATGTAAGATTAACGGCGGAATTCAAATTTTAATCGTAATTTTGTAGCCCATTATGAGTAGAATAATAGCCATAGACTACGGTCGGAAACGCACGGGAATAGCCGTGAGTGATACATTGCAGATGATTGCGAATGGACTGACAACTGTGCCTACACACCAATTGTTGCAGTTTCTTCTTGATTATGTGGCTAAGGAGCCGGTAGAGCGTATCTTGGTAGGCTTTCCTAAGCAGATGAACAATGAGGCTTCGGAAAATATGAAGAATATCGAACCTTTTGTCCGTTCGCTGAAGAAGAAACTGCCTGACATGCCGGTTGAATATGTAGACGAGCGTTTTACTTCTGTTCTGGCTCATCGGACGATGCTTGAGGCCGGATTGAAAAAGAAGGATCGCCAAAATAAAGCACTGGTGGATGAAATCAGTGCAACTATTATTCTGCAAACTTATTTAGAGAACAAACGTTTCTCTTTTTTATAATGTATAGAAAGTAATTTGTAATTAGTAATTTGTAGTAAAGGAAATGATTTTACCCATTTATGTGTACGGCCAGCCCGTATTGAGAAAGGTAGCAGAGGATATTGCCCCGGACTATCCGAATTTGAAAGAACTTATTGAGAATATGTTTGAAACGATGGACAATGCTGAAGGTGTGGGACTTGCTGCACCGCAAATAGGTTTGCCTATCCGCGTAGTAACCATTAATCTGGATGTCTTGTCTGATGATTTGCCAGAATATAAAGATTTCCGCAAGGCGTATATCAATGCCCATATTCTGGAAGTGTCCGGTGAGGAAGTTTCTATGGACGAGGGTTGCTTGAGCCTTCCAGGAATTCATGAATCAGTGAAGCGTGGCAACAAAATACGCGTGCAATACCTGGACGAGAACTTGGAACCGCACGATGAGATTATCGAAGGTTACCTGGCACGCGTGATGCAGCACGAGTTCGACCATCTGGAAGGAAAGATGTTCATCGACCATTTGTCTCCGTTACGCAAGCAGATGATTAAAGGAAAACTGAATGCCATGTTGAAAGGCAAGGCACACTGCACTTATAAGGTGAAAACCGTAAAGAAATAAGTTTAACCATATAATATGGTATAAAAGGCTCAAAAAATATAAAAAGTGTTCCGCTAATCCCGACAAGTAAACGAAAAACGTTACTTTTGTTTCGTTTACAAGCATTTATAAAACAAGATGATAAAAAAAATACTGACGGCTATTTTGCTGTTACCCACATTGTTGTATGCACAAATCAATACGGAACGGGTGATGACCATTGCTCGGAATGCATTGTATTTTGAGGATTACGTGCTTTCTATCCAATATTTTAATCAGGTAATCAACGCGAAACCTTATTTATATGAGCCTTATTTCTTCCGTGGACTGGCAAAAATCAATTTGGATGACTATCAGGGAGCGGAGAGTGATTGTGATGCTGCGATTCAGCGGAACCCTTTTGTGGTAGGTGCTTACCAAATCAGAGGATTGGCACGTATCCGTCAGAACAAGTTTGACGAGGCGATTGAAGATTATAAAACTGCCATCAAATACGACCCGGAGAATGTGGTGCTTTGGCATAATCTTTCCCTTTGCCATATTCAGAAAGAAGATTATGAGGCGGCTAAGGAAGATTTGGGTACGCTTCTGACAATTGCCCCCAGATATACACGTGCCTATCTGATGCGCGGGGAAGTCTCCCTGAAACAGAATGATACGATACAAGCTTTGCGTGATTTTGACAAAGCCATCGATATGGACCGTTATGACCCGGATGGATGGGGGGCAAGAGCCATTGTACGCCTCCAGCAGGGGAAATATAAAGAGGCTGAAGCTGATTTGGACCAGTCTATCCATCTGAGTGCAAAGAATGCCGGTAACTATATCAACCGTGCCTTGGCGCGTTTCCATCAGAATAATTTGAGAGGCGCCATGAGTGACTATGATTTGGCTTTGGATATTGATCCGAATAATTTTCTCGGGCACTACAACCGCGGTTTGCTGCGTGCCCAGGTAGGCGATGACAACCGGGCGATAGAGGATTTTGATTTTGTGTTGAAGATGGAACCGGATAATATGATGGCCATTTTCAATCGTGGTTTGTTACGTGCGCAGACGGGGGATTACCGGGGAGCTATCAGTGACTATTCCAAAGTGATTGCAGAATATCCTAACTTTATGGCCGGCTATTATCAGCGTGCCGAAGCCCGTAAAAAGATTGGCGACTGTAAAGGAGCCGAGCAGGATGAGTTCAAAATCATGAAGATGCAGATAGACAAGCGTAACGGTGTTTCTTCCGGTGACAAAAAGGAAGGTGGCGACAGTAAGGATGTTGCGGATAATTCTTCGGGGAACTCCAATGGAGATGGCGGGAAGACCCGTAAGAAATCCGACAAGAATATGGAAAATTATCGGAAAATTGTAATAGCGGACGATTCGGAAGTTGACCAGCGTTATAAGAGCGATTATCGCGGACGTGTACAAGACCGGAATGTGACCATCAAGCTCGAGCCGATGTATGCTTTGACTTATTATGAGAAACTGAGCGATGTGAAGCGTATCGTACATTATCATAAGTATATTGAGGAACTGAACCATTCGAAACTGTTCCCGAAGCCACTGCGCATCACCAATATGGAAGCTCCGCTGACGGAGGAACAAGTACGCTTCCACTTTGCTTTGATAGACGCTCATACGTCTGATGTGGTGGCTGACGAGAAGAACGCCAAGAAACGTTTCATGAGAGGTCTGGACTTCTATCTGGTTCAGGATTTTGCCAGTTCCATAGATGACTTTACAAAGAGTATCTTGTTGGACGACACTTTCTTTCCGGCATACTTTATGCGTGCTTTGGTGCGTTATAAGCAACTGGAATATAAAAAGGCCGAAGCCACAATGAGTGAAGGCGCCACTTCGGGTACAACGGAAATGAAGAAGCCAGAAGTGATGGCCATCGATTATGAAGTTGTAAAGAATGACCTGGACCACGTTATCCAATTGGCTCCTGATTTTGTCTATGGCTATTATAACCGTGGCAATGTGTCTTCGTTGCTGAAGGATTATCGTGCCGCCTTGGCGGATTATGACAAGGCGATTGAGCTGAGCCCCGATTTTGCTGAAGCATACTTTAACCGTGGATTGACGCACATCTTCCTGGGGAATAACAAACAAGGTATTGCCGATTTGAGTAAAGCAGGAGAGTTGGGTATTGTGTCGGCCTATAATATCATAAAGAGGTTTACAGATACACGTGAATAACATTTTTTTGTTAAAAAATAGAATATCAAAAAGAATTAGCTATTTTTGCGTTCTGAAAAATGAAATATACATATAAACTATGATAAAGATAACATTTCCAGACGGCTCTGTTCGTGAATATAACGAAGGAGTAACGGGACTGCAGATTGCAGAAAGCATCAGTTCTCGATTGGCACAAGATGTGCTGGCTTGTGGCGTGAACGGAGAAATTTATGATTTGGGGCGTCCTATCATGCAAGACGCTGAAGTGGTTCTTTATAAATGGGAGGATGAGCAGGGTAAGCATGCCTTTTGGCATACCAGTGCCCACCTGCTGGCCGAAGCTTTGCAGGAACTCTATCCGGGCATCCAGTTCGGTATAGGTCCTGCTATCGAAAACGGTTTCTACTATGATGTGGACCCGGGTGAAACGACTATCAAGGAAGCTGACCTGCCGGCCATTGAGAAAAAGATGGCTGAACTGGTGGCTAAGAAAGAAGCGGTTGTCAGACAAGACATTGCCAAGGCAGATGCTTTGAAGATGTTTGGTGACCGTGGAGAAACTTATAAATGCGAGCTGATTTCCGAATTGGAAGACGGCCACATCACAACTTATACGCAGGGTGCATTTACCGACTTGTGCCGTGGCCCTCACTTGATGACCACAGCTCCTATCAAGGCTATTAAGCTGACTTCCGTTGCCGGTGCTTATTGGCGTGGACAAGAAGACCGTAAGATGATGACCCGTATCTATGGTATCACCTTTCCGAAGAAGAAGATGCTGGATGAGTATCTTGTTCTGCTGGAAGAAGCCAAGAAGCGCGATCACCGTAAAATCGGTAAGGAGATGGACTTGTTCATGTTCTCTGACACCGTAGGTAAGGGATTGCCGATGTGGCTTCCCAAAGGTACTGCACTGCGTATCCGCTTGCAGGATTTCTTGCGCCGCATCCAGGCCCGTTACGATTATCAGGAAGTAATGTGTCCACCCATCGGCAACAAATTGCTTTACATCACTTCCGGCCATTATGCAAAATATGGTAAGGACTCCTTCCAGCCCATACATACGCCGGAAGAAGGGGAAGAGTACTTCTTGAAACCGATGAACTGCCCTCACCACTGTATGATTTACAAGAACTCACCCCGTTCTTACAAAGACCTGCCTTTGCGTTTGGCAGAGTTCGGTACGGTTTGCCGTTACGAGCAGAGTGGCGAGTTGCACGGTCTGACACGTGTACGTAGCTTTACGCAGGATGATGCGCATATCTTCTGCCGTCCGGACCAGGTGAAGGATGAGTTCCTCCGTGTCATGGACATTATCTCCATCGTGTTCGAATCTATGGACTTCGAGAACTTCGAGGCACAGATTTCCTTGCGTGACAAGGTGAACCGCGAAAAATACATCGGTAGCGACGAGAACTGGGAAAAAGCAGAACGCGCCATCATCGAAGCTTGTGAAGAAAAGGGGCTGAAGGCAAAAATAGAATATGGAGAAGCCGCTTTCTATGGTCCTAAACTGGACTTCATGGTGAAGGATGCCATCGGTCGCCGTTGGCAGCTGGGTACCATCCAGGTGGACTACAACCTGCCGGAACGTTTCCAGCTGGAATATACCGGTGCCGACAATCAGAAGCACCGTCCCGTAATGGTTCACCGTGCTCCGTTCGGCTCCATGGAACGCTTCGTGGCTGTGCTTATTGAGCATACGGCCGGTAAGTTCCCGTTGTGGCTGACTCCTGACCAGGTTGCCATCCTGCCTATCAGCGAGAAGTTCAACGACTATGCGCATGAAGTGAAACAATATTTGAAGCGATATGACATCCGTGCCATTGTGGATGAACGCAATGAAAAGATTGGTCGTAAGATTCGTGACAATGAGATGAAGCGTATTCCGTACATGCTGGTTGTAGGTGAAAAGGAGGCTGAAAACAAGGAAGTTGCTGTCCGCAAGCAGGGAGAAGGTGATAAAGGAACCATGAAATTTGAAGAATTTGCCAAAAAAATGAACGAAGAAGTTCAGAATATGATAAATAAATGGTAACTTTGCGCCCAATTGTAGAAGCATAGCATATATTAGATGTTCTAAAGTTCGCTTTTACTTAACAAAAACATTAATTTGGGAATAGTAAATAAGAAACAAACTGGAAGTAAACGTTATTTAATGAAGAATGACAGCTTAAAAGGGCAACATCGGATTAACGAACAAATCCGGGCCAAAGAAGTCCGCATAGTGGGCGATGAAGTAGAACCAAAAGTGTATCCGATAGCGCAGGCTTTAAGACTTGCTGAAGAACATGAAGCGGATCTCGTGGAGATTTCTCCAAATGCACAACCCCCTGTTTGTCGTATTATTGATTATTCTAAATTTCTTTATCAGTTAAAGAAGCGTCAGAAAGAACAAAAGGCAAAGCAGGTGAAGGTGAACGTGAAGGAAATACGTTTTGGACCTCAGACTGATGACCATGATTATAATTTCAAGTTGAAGCATGCCAAAGGCTTTTTGGAAGATGGCGATAAGGTGAAAGCCTACGTATTCTTTAAAGGCCGTTCTATCTTGTTCAAAGAGCAAGGTGAAGTGTTGCTGCTCCGTTTTGCCAATGATTTGGAAGACTATGCGAAGGTAGACCAGATGCCGGTTTTGGAAGGAAAGAGAATGACAATCCAACTCTCTCCGAAGAAAGTGGCGGCACCTAAGAAGAGCGCGGCTCCCAAGCCTGCAGAAGATGCGCCAAAGGCTGCGTCGGCTGAAACCGAAGAAGAATAAAGAAGTGAGTAACGCCATAGGTATAGTGCGTTGCCATATAATTTAATAATTAAAAAGTTTAAAAAAGATGCCAAAGATGAAGACTAACTCCGGTTCTAAAAAGAGATTTACTCTTACCGGAACAGGTAAAATCAAAAGAAAGCACGCTTTTCATAGTCACATCCTGACTAAGAAAACTAAGAAGCAGAAAAGAAACTTGTGCTACTCTACACTTGTTAGTACAACAGATGTAAGCCAGGTGAAAGAGCTCTTAGCAATGAAGTAATTGAAAAGCGTACAAAAGTATTAAAGTTATTAACCGAATGCATTAGCTTTAAGTCCGCTGCGTGAAGTAACGGCGCTAACATTCAAAAACAAGTAAAACTATGCCAAGATCAGTAAATCATGTTGCTTCTAAAGCAAGAAGAAAGAAAATTTTGAAATTGACCAGAGGTTACTTTGGTGCAAGAAAGAACGTTTGGACTGTTGCCAAGAATACTTGGGAAAAAGGTTTGACCTATGCGTTCCGTGACCGTAAGAACAAGAAGAGAAACTTCCGTGCTTTGTGGATTCAGCGTATCAACGCTGCCGCTCGTCTGGAAGGTATGTCTTACTCTAAGCTGATGGGCGCTTTGCACAAAGCTGGTATCGAAATCAACCGCAAAGTGTTGGCTGATTTAGCGATGAACCATCCGGAAGCTTTCAAGGCTATCGTTGCTAAAGCAAAGGCTGCATAAAAACAGTTAGCAGATAAATTACGAGGTGCTGATTACTCTTTTGGTAGTCAGCACTTTTTGTTTTCTGATACTCCGGGGAGGGGTTAAAACTTGAAAAGGACTTGAAACAATTTACTGCTTTTACTTGTTTCTTTCATAGAAACTCATTACCTTTGTTATAGAAAAAATAGCCGCATTGATTGGATCGGGAAACTCATCAATTTTTATGAAATACCGAGACAAGCTTCGCTTCTCAATGGCGGGCCACGCCCTTCGGGGTAACTCTTGAGTCGGTGGATTACAAAGAGGAGGAGCACTCAAATCATGTCATACGGAGTTTCATCACATCATCGGTGCGGCTTTCTATAAAAGAGGAACGGTAATCTGTTTGGATAACCGTTCCTCTTTCGTTTTATGCGGATGTGGGTGATTGTGAAACGATGATACGTGATGCTGAAACAGATGATGTGTCAAGGGAAGATAGATGATGTGTTTATACAAGACAGACCATCTGTATCGGGTGAACAGATGGTCTGTTTTGAAAAGAGTTTTTTTAAGTTTATTTGTTGTCCCGTAAGTCTTTTACCCTGACGGCTTTTCCTTCGCTCTGCGGCAAGGAACCTTTCTTTACCAACCGTAACTTCGGAGTTACCAGAATCTCGTCTTTCAGCTGGCGGGTAATGGCTTTGCTAATCTTTTGCAGCTCGATGTAATTGTCAGTAGAGAGGTCGCTAAGTTCAACTTCCACAATCATCTCATCCTGGTTATTGACCGTTTCGAGCGTGATGAGGTAATTGCTGCCCAATTCGGGGAATTGTACCAGCACCTTTTCCACCTGCATGGGGAAGATATTGACTCCCTTGATGATGAACATATCGTCGCTACGGCCTTTGATGCGGTCTATACGGATGTGGGTACGTCCGCAAGGGCACTTGCCGGGCAGGATGCGGGTAAGGTCGCGTGTACGGTAGCGGATGAGGGGCATCATCTCTCTGTCCAGCGTTGTCAGTACCAGTTCGCCGATTTCACCTTCCGGTACGGGTTCGCCGGTTTCCGGGTTAATGATTTCGACCAGGTAGCAATCTTCCCAGAAGTGCATGCCGTCTTGTTCGGTGCACTCGAAGGCTACGCCGGGACCGTTCATTTCAGTCATACCAAAGCTGTTATAGGCTTTGACGCCAAGCATGCGTTCAATCTTTCTGCGTTGCTCGTCTGTGTGGGGTTCGGCACCGATAACAAGCGTTTTCAGACTTGTGCCGGCGGGGTCCATCCCTTCTTCCTGGAATACCTCTGCCAAGCGGATGGCATAGCTGGGAATGGCATGCAGGGCAGTGGTCTTGAAGTCGGTGATGAACTTTATCTGACGCTTGCTGTTTCCGGCAGCGGCAGGAACAGTCAGCGCACCCAGACGTTCGGCTCCATACTGAAAGCCCAGTCCTCCGGTGAACATGCCGTAACCGGAGCTGTTTTGGAAAACATCCGTCTTACGGATACCTACCATATAGAGGCAGCGTGCCACTAAGTTAGCCCAAGAGTCCAAATCGTGTTGGGAGTGTACGATGACCGTCGGCGTGCCCGTAGTGCCACTGGAAGAATGGATACGTACTCCGTCCTCACGCATATCGCCTGCTACTAATCCAAAAGGATAATTGGCGCGCATATCGGCCTTGGTAGTAAACGGTATCTTACGTATGTCTTCTATAGACCGGATGCTGTCGGCAGTGATGCCATGCTCTTGGAATACCTTTTTATAATAAGGAGAGTTGGCGGCAATGCTGACAGTCTTTTTTAACCGTTGCAGTTGCAGTTCGCGCAACTGCTCACGGGGCATCGTTTCAATCTCTTCTTCCCAGTATTTGTTATTCATGGTATGTTGAAATTTAGAGTCAATTATAGTTTACATCAGTTTTTCAGCAATCTCTTTGCCGGCAGCCAACGCTTTGAGGTTCAGCTCTACAATGGCGTCGCCCTTGCGTTGGAAGATTTCGCGGATGCTGTCTTGCACCTTTGCGTAGTCGATGCCGAGGAAGGGGATGGTGGCGCCCAGCAGTACGATGTTCGCTACGCGGGGAGAGCCGACTTCTTTTGCCACTTCGTTTACGTTCAGCATGATTTTATGCGGCAGCTTGTTGATTTCGGCCTTGATGTCTTCTTCTGCCGGATAGTTGGGAATGTTGATGAAGGGGGCTTCATTGGTCACCAGCCAACCTTCGGGGCTGAGGTAGGGGAGGTAGCGCAGTGCTTCCATCGGTTCCAGGGAGATGATGAGGTCGCATTTTCCTGTGGGAATGAGGTCCGAAGCGATGGGTTGGTCGCTGATGCGCAGGTTGGACTGCACGTCGCCGCCTCGCTGGCTCATGCCGTGTACTTCTGCCTGCTTCATGTAGAGTCCGTCCTTGAGGGCTGCTTTGCCGATTACGGTGGCGATGGAGAGGATACCTTGTCCTCCTACGCCGGAAAGTATGATGTCTTTTTTCATGGCTTTACTTGTTTCTTTTTTTGCGTGCTAATGTTTGGATACATTCTCTGCGGGGGATGATGACGGATACGCCGTGGTGCTCGATTTCTTCCCGGATGATTTGCTTCATCTCTTCGTAGTTTTTCTTCAAGGGCACTACGACGCGGATGTGTTCGGGAGCTACACCGATGCCGGCGCAGATGGCTTCCAGACGTCCGGTGCCGGCAGAATCTTGTCCTCCGGTCATGGCGGTGGTTTCGTTGTCGGAGATGACGATGGTGACGTCGGCGTTTTCGTTGACGCAATCCAGCAGTCCCGTCATGCCCGAGTGGGTGAAGGTGGAGTCGCCGATGACGGCTACGGCAGGATGCAGGCCGGCATCCGAAGCACCCTTCGCCATGGTGATGGAGGCGCCCATATCCACGCAAGAGTTAATGGCGTTGAATGGGGCATTGGCTCCCAGCGTGTAGCAACCAATGTCGCTGAACACCTTATAAGTGGGATATTCTTCTTTCAATACTTGGGTCAGCACCGTGTACATGTCGCGATGGCCGCAACCCTCGCACAAAGCGGGCGGGCGCATCTCTACCAGAGAAGGAACGCTGAATTCAGCCTTGTTCTCCTTGCCTACGGCACGTGCCACGCTGTCCGGGTTCAGCTCTCCGTCTCGTGAAAGAGTGCCGTCCAAACGGCCTTTTACTTTGATGCCGATGCCCAGATAGCCTTTCAGCTGTTTTTCTACGAACGGTTGTCCGTCTTCCAGTACCAGAATCTCGTCACATGCTTCTACCAGCTGCATCAGCTGTTTCTTGGGCAACGGGTATTGTCCGATTTTCAGTACCGGATATTCGCAACCTTCGGGATAGTTCTCCATCAGGTAGTTGTAGCCGATGCCACATGCCACGATACCCAGCTTTTTGTTGGGGCCGTCGGTATATTTGTTGTAAGCGGAGTTTTCAGAAGCTTTGATAAATTCGTCCTGGCGTTGCAGCAATGCTTTGTAACGTTTGCGTGCATTACCCGGCAGGAGGATGAACTGACGCGGGTCTTCGCTGAAGGAAATCTCATTCTGCGGTTGTTGCTCCTTGCGCTCTACGCCGGAACGGGAGTGTGCCAGGCGCGTAACCATGCGCATCAGGATGGGTTCGCCGGTCTGTTCGGAGAAGCTGAATCCGTTGTACGCCATGTCGTATGCTTCTTGCTGGTTGCTTGGTTCGTACATCGGGATGAGGGAGAAGTCGCCATAGAAACGGCTGTCCTGCTCATTCTGTGAAGAGTGCATACTGGGGTCGTCGGCAGCAATGACTATCAGACCGCCTTTTACTCCGGTAATGGCGGAATTGATGAAACAGTCGGCAGCTACGTTCATACCCACGTGCTTCATGCACACCAGTGAACGCTTGCCTGCAAAGGACATGCCCAGGGCAGCCTCCATCGCAGTTTTCTCGTTAGAGCACCAGCGGTTATGGATGTTCTTTTCGGCAGTAATCGGTGCCATCTGAATATATTCGGTGATTTCCGTAGAAGGAGTGCCGGGATAGGCATATACACCCGAAAGTCCGGCATCTAATGCAGCTTGTGCAATGGCTTCATCGCCAAGTAAGAGTTGCTTGCTCATATCTGAATATTTAAGTGTTAGTCATGGATTAATATTTGACGCAAATATAGGATTTTGCTTTTATTTTATCAGCAAATTACTTAAAAATCTTTCTTTCGTTTAATGCATTCCAATATTTTCTTGCATTTTTCATGTGCTCGGCATAATTGGATGCAAAGTTATGGGTGCCCGAGAAGTCCTCTTTGGCACACATATAGAGGTAGTTGTGTTTCGTATAATTCAGCACAGCATCCAGCCCGATGGGTGAGGGGATGCGTATGGGACCGGGAGGTAGTCCGGCATTGATGTAGGTGTTGTAGGGTGACTTTACTGCCAGATGGGCATTCGTAATTCTCCGCAAGCCGAAGTCCTGCAAGGCAAATTTGATGGTAGGGTCGGCTTGCAGGGGCATGCCGGTGTGCAGGCGGTTGATGTAGAGCCCTGCCACCATTGGTTTTTCGGGATTGTTGTTTGTCTCTTCCTCAACGATGGAGGCGAGGGTGCAGACTTCCGTCAGGGTCATTCCGATGGCGGTGGCTTTGTCTAAGCGTTCCTGGTTCCAGAACTTCTGGTGCTCTTTTTGCATTCTTTCGAAGAACTCTTCTGCACTCATGTCCCAATAGACTTGGTAGGTTTCGGGGATGAAGAGGCAGGGCAGGGTCTCTTTGTTGTATCCCAGTTTTTGTTGGAATGCGGAGTCGTTCATCAATCCGGCTATTTCGGTGGAGTCTATCATGAGCTGTTTGCCTACGCTGCGTGCCAGCCGGTCCAGTGTGCGTACGCTGCCGACGGTGAGGTTCGTAGGTTCTTGATATCCGCGGTACAGACGGCTGAATACGTGATATACGTTTTCCCCCGGCCGGATGGCGTAGCGTCCGGTGTGTATATTTTCGGAATATTTCTTGTATTGGGCCATCCAGCGGAAGCCGGTGAAGCTTCGAGGATGGCCTTGTTGTTCCACCTTATTATATATGGAGTCGGCGGTGTCGTCGCGGTCTATATAGATATAGACTGTCTTTTTCGGATGGAATTGCGGGGCAAACAGATAGTAGTATACTGTTCCTGCACAAGCTGCTCCAATAAGAATCAGTGCGACGAATGTTCCGATAATGATTTTCTTCTTTTCCATTTTGTTTTACTGCATCTTTAGTCGGGCAAAGTTAGTAAAAAATGGAGTGAAAACCATCAAGTCATATCAGTTAATTCGATAGCTGACAAAGGCTATGCGTTTGCTGTCCGGTGCCCATGAGTTGACATTGATGGTGCCTTGTCCGCCGAAAAGCTTTAACAATGTCTTGGGTTCTCCACCGTTTGCGGGCATTAGGCGCAGCTCTACGTTCTTGTTTGCCAGGTGCTCTCCCGGTTCCAGGTCACCTTTGTAGTAGGTGATGAATACAACGGATTTTCCGTCAGGGGAGATGTGGGGGAACCAGGAGTTACGGGTTTCGTCAAAGGTCATCTGGGTCTGTTCGGAGCCGTCTGCCTTCATGCGCCAGACTTGCATGAGTCCGGTGCGTACGGAATTGAACCAGATGTATTGTCCGCAGGGGGAATATTCCGGTCCGTCATCCAGACCTTCGGCAGTGGTCAGGCGGGTTTCTTCACCTCCTTCCGCCGGGATGGTATAGACGTCATAGTTGCCGTTTCGTTCGGCGCAATAGGCAAGCTCTTTGCCGTCGGGGCTCCAACCGTGGAGGTAGCTGGGAGCCATAGGTGTTATTAAACGGGGAGTGCCGCCCGTGATGGGAAGTGTATAAATGCGCGATTTATAGTCTTCTTTCGTCCCGTGGCTGATGGCTATCTGCTGTCCGTCGGTCGAGAGGACGTGGTCGTTGTTGCAGTTTTGGGCAAATCCGGTGTTTATCAGTTCCGGTTCGGCAGGCGAGGTGGGGGAAAGGCGGTAAAGCTTTCCTTCGCTGTTGTATAGCAGCCATTGCCCGTCGGGCGTCCAATTGGGAGCTTCAATCCGGTAGGGAAATTCTTTTACGACGGTCCGGTTACCGTTAGTTACATCCAGTATTTCGAGGACGCTGGTAATCTCGTTTTTTTGTTGAGCGGTTGCGGTCAGTGCAACAGTTGCAAAGAAGGGGATTAGATAGGGTTTCATGTTCATATCGTATTTAATAAATCTCCGCAAGATACATTTTTTATTGGAAACTACATAGTCGGAGCATGCTTTTTTCAGAGAGAATCTGTAGTGATGGTCGAATGCGTAGTGCTTATCATATGAATAGTCTCCGGGATTCTTGAAATAGTTGTCCACATACTGCCAGTTGTCGGTGTCGAGCGGCGTGTGCGAAGTCATGTACGATAGGGAGCTTTTATCTCTACTATCTCGCTGTCCAGACTAATCAGGTCTTTGCCCAAGCGGACAATGCGGGCATCTTCGGGCATGTAGTCGGTGCCGACTTCCCCCTTTCCGCCTCCACCGAATGACAACCATCCTGTACCTTCGTCATCTATCACGGCACCCGGGTCGAAAGGAGCCCTGCAGTGGCCTAATCCTTGGGTGAACTGGCTCACCAGCATACGTCTTACCGTCCGATTCCACCCGCGATACGATGGATGGCGCCCATGAGGCTATACCCCATGGCGAGAGGGCCTTTACGTCAATCAGTCCGTGATAAGTCCAATTTACCATGTCATCGGTGGACAGCATGACCAGTGAATGGGATGTATTGGTATGTGTTTTTGCCGTATTTTCCCACACTGTCCAGTTGCTGGGTGTCATTGGTTCCATACACATAGAGCCTTCCGTTGTATTCCACCGATGTCGGGTCGGCCACAAAAATGAAATCCAACAGCGGGTTGGCGTTTCCACTGAAGAATTGGGGTGATTCTACCGGACGCGTGTCTTTCTTTCTTGAATCGGAAAGCGCCCACACATCATTTCCTGCGGATATAGCTGCCAGCAGCAAAGCCGCTGTAAATAACTTGATTCTTTTCATTTGTTTATAGTATGTTATAGAAACCTATGGTAGCCTTTTGATTTTGGCTTGTGTTCTTCAATCACCTCAATCCTTTATTTAAGATTGAAAAATCGGGTTATTGAAAAGTTGCCGCAAATATTGGGAATTACTATGTATAATATAAGGTGTATTATGTTTTTAATAATGTGCCTATATGTTTCAAGTTATCATTGTAATCAGATGGTGCTGTTTTAAACTTGCTTTACTTGCTTTGGGATAATTATGCGGCTATGGATTAAACTGTTTGGAAGGGCATTATGTTTTATGCAAATATATTGGTAGAAGAGCGTTTTTTTATTCTAACGATTCTTGAAAAGAAAAAGCACTGATTATTCCAGATAATCAGTGCTTGAATATCGAGCCGCTAGCCAGACTTGAACTGGCGACCTACGCGTTACGAATGCGTTGCTCTACCAACTGAGCTATAGCGGCAATAAGCTTTTGTTTACGGGGTGCAAAGGTACATCTTTATTTGAAAAGGCAAAAAGAATCTCTGTTTTTTTTAGAAATATTTTAGTGGGATAATTTTCTATTTGAATGTCTTGAACTTTATTGCCATAAAAATTGGATAATAAAACGAAAAGAAGCATCTTTGTCGTAGGTCCTATAGCAAATAAGTCTGATACTGATTATGAATTTAAGAATCTATTATAAATATCTTTCTTCACGCATAGCGTCCAAATGGACGGTGCTGTTGGTAGATGTAATTATCGTTGTGATTTCCATGCTTTCTGCATGTTTTTTGCAATATAGGCTTTCGTCCGTATCTTATGAAATTTCTTTATATGTATGGCTGACCATTTGGGCTGTCTTGTGTAATATCTGTTTCTTTCATATTCTCCGTACTTATGTGGGTGTTATCCGTTTTTCCTCTTTTGTAGATATTTATCGTGTGTTTTGGAGTCTTACGATAAGCTATGCTGTACTGTTTTTAGGGAATTACTGTTGGTCTGTTTCGGGGCTTGGAGAAACTTTGCCGAACAGCATTCTGTTTATAGCATATATGTTCACCTTCTCTCTGATGGCTTGTATGCGCATTGCTGTGAAGATGCTTTATGAAGCTATTGCTTTTGATGCACGTCATTGCGTGAATGTTTTTATTTATGGATTCCATGGGACTGGAGTCAATGTTGCAAAATCCTTGAGAGTTAGTCGTAATAATCATTATCGCCTGCGTGGCTTTATTTCGGACGAACCTGATATGATAGGTAAACATACGATGGGATGCAGGGTATATCCCAATGATGAGCAGCTGTTTGACCGTCTAAAGAAAAAGAAAGTGGATACAATCATTATCTCTCCAAGCAAGGTGTCGGATTTGGAAAATTCCGGAATGCTGGATAAACTGTTCTCTCATGATATTCATGTAATGACCGTTCCTCCCTTAAGCGATTGTATGGACGATGGACTGATAAAGGACATTCAAATAGAAGATTGGCTCCGTAGAGAACCGGTACAAGTTGACGTGCGTAAAATTACGGCCCATATCGAGGGGCGTAGAGTAATGGTTACGGGAGCGGCGGGAGCTGTAGGAAGGGAAATCGTCCGCCAGTTGGCTACACTGAATCCTTATCAGTTGATTCTGGTAGATCAGGCAGAATCCCCATTGTATGATGTACAGTTGGAATTGTCTGATCATTGGAAGAATCTGGAGGTCCGTGTATTGGTTGCAGATGTTGCTAACCGTACGCGTTTGGAGGCTATATTTGAAGAAACACGTCCTCAACTTGTTTTTCATTCTGCTGCTTATAAGCATGTACAACTGATGGATGATTTTGTGTCGGAGGCAATTCAAACGAATATATCGGGGACAGTGAATATTGCAGACCTGGCGGTAAAGTATAGAGTGTCCCGTATGGTTATGATATCTGCTGCTAATGCACGTCATCCGGAAAATGCTATGGAATATAGTAAGCGTGTGGCGGAAATATATGTGCAGTCATCTGATTGCAGGTTGAAACGCGACAAAGGGGAAACTGATATGTTCATAGTACGTTTGGGTGAGGTGTATCCGACGAATACTCATTGTTTGATTACCATGTCTGAAGCTTGTATGCTCACCCTGGAAGTGGGAGTCATGGGGGATGGGGGAGAAGTGTACATTGTGGGAGGGCCTGGGGATGGACTTTTGGATTCTGTAATCAGTGAAAAGATAAAGCGTGAAAAGCCATCTGTTGATGATTATGAACATGTGCGGGAAGAAGTGCTGGCCTTGGTGCAATATAGTTATACTGAAAAAAAGGCTATTTTGATTGGACTAATGAAAAAAATAGTGCCAATTTTCCCGCTTTCTTCTACCCAATGAAAAGACGTGAAAGTGACAGCTTTTTAATGCTTTTTCTGAAACTTAGAGGTGGAATAAATGTATATTATAAAAATAATATATTACCTTTGTGCCCGATTTATATTTATTACAAGAACTCAAAAGATTAATCAGAATATCTTATGCGTAGATTAATAACACTATTCTTTTTGGTATTTACTTTGTCAGGGGTAGCTTTTGCTCAGCAGATGTCAGATGATCAGGTTGTTCAGTATGTAAAAAGCGCTCAGCAGATGGGCAAAAATCAAAAGCAGATTACTACTGAATTAATGCGGCGGGGAGTGACAAAGGAACAAGTTGAAAGAATTCAGAAAAAGTATGAAAACTCTAAATCTGGAAGTCCGCAGAGCAATACCCAAGATGAGAAGCGTTCTCGTCAACGTGGTGAAATGAGTGGCGTAGTCAAAGGGCTGCGTACAACTTCGGAAACTTATTCTGCCAGACAAACGGATGTTGCAGGGGATTCTTTACAAATGATGGATAATCGTTCCTTGTCTCAAGAGAAGGAAACAGAGGATCCGACTTCGCAAATTTATGGTCATAATATTTTTACTAACGATAATTTGACTTTCGAACCCAATGTGAATGTTGCTACTCCCGAGAATTATCGTCTGGGGCCTGGTGACGAGGTGATTATTGATGTGTGGGGAGCTTCTGAAACAACGATTCGACAAACAATCTCTCCGGAAGGAAGTATTCTTGTGAATAATTTAGGACCGGTTTATCTGAGTGGCAAAACTGTAAAGGAAGCCAATAATTATTTGAAACAAGAATTTGCCAGAATATATTCCGGAGTAACCGGAAATGTTCCGTCTACCCAAGTTAAACTGACATTAGGAGAAATACGTTCTATTCAAGTAAACGTTATGGGTGAAGTTGTGGTACCCGGAACTTATACCCTCTCATCATTTGCTTCCGTATTTCATGCTTTATATCGTGCAGGTGGTGTGAACCCGATTGGTAGTTTGCGCAGTATTAAAGTGATTCGCAATGGAAATACAATAGCGGATTTGGATGTTTACGATTTACTTATGAAAGGAAAAATGAAGGATGACATCCGTCTGCAGGATGGTGATGTAATTCTTGTGGATCCTTACCAGTCACTGGTACAGATATTAGGTAAGGTAAAACGTCCGATGTTTTATGAAATGAAACCCACTGAAACCGTAGGTACATTATTGAAGTATTCAGGTGGTTTTACGGGTGATGCTTATAAGAAAGCATTACGTATAATCCGTAAAAGTGGACGTGAGCATCAAATTTATAATGTGGATGAGATGGATTATTCCGTATTCCGCGTAGATGACGGTGATAAGATAACGGTTGATTCCGTTTTACAGCGTTTTGAGAATCGTGTGGAAATCCGCGGTGCTGTATATCGTGAAGGTTTGTATCAGTTGGACGGTACGATGAATACAGTGAAGCAGCTGATTAAGAAAGCGGAAGGACTTCGCGGAGATGCATTCTTAAACCGTGCTATAATCGATCGTGAACTTGAAGACTTGTCGCATGAGGTTATACAAGTAGATGTGAAAGGTTTGCTGAACGGGACGGCTGCAGATATTCCTTTGCAGAAGAATGACATTTTATATATTCCAAGTATTCATGACTTGAAGGAAGAAGCTACACTTACCATTCATGGTGAAGTTGCCAATCCGGGTACATATCTCTATTCTGATAAAATGACAGTAGAGGATTTGGTGTTGCAGGCTGGTGGCTTGTTGGAGGCAGCGGCTACGACGAAAGTTGAAGTGGCACGGCGTATGAAAGATACGAAGAGTACATCTTTCAGTACTACAGTAGGCCAGAATTTCTCTTTTGATTTGAAAGATGGCTTATTGGTGGGAGAAGGAAGCCAGGATTTCCATCTTGAACCTTTTGATGAAGTTTATATTCGTAAGAGTCCGTCTTATTTTAAACAACAGAATGTTATGGTGGGAGGAGAAGTTCTTTTTAGCGGTAATTATGCACTATCGAAAAAAAATGAACGTTTGAGTGACTTGATAGCTAAGGCTGGTGGAGTGACTCCCGATGCTTATATAAAAGGAGCGCGTCTTATACGTAGGATGACCGAAGAAGAATTCCGCCGTAAGGAAGATGCTCTGCGTATGGCGCAAGCGGGAGGCGGAGATTCCATATCTGTAAAAAGATTGGATTTGTCCGATACCTATTCTGTAGGTATAAATCTGGGAGAGGCCTTGAAAAATCCTGGTTCAGATGCTGATATGGTGCTTCGCGAGGGAGATGTATTATTTGTTCCGGAGTACGTAAGTACAGTGAAAATCAACGGTGCTGTAATGTATCCGAATACAGTTTTATATAAAAAGGGTGAAAGCTTGAAATATTACATCAATCAAGCTGGTGGTTTTGGTAATGATGCCAAGAAACGTAAGGTCTATGTAATATACATGAATGGTACAGTTTCTCGTTTAAAAGCAGGGAACAAGAAAGCCATTGAACCTGGTTGTGAAATAATTGTTCCAAGTAAAGAACAGAAAAAGAAGATGACTACTGCTGAAATTCTGGGAATGGGAAGTACGACAGCTTCTATTGCAGCGATGATTGCGACTATGGTTAATCTCTTTAAGTAATTTGAATTATGAGCGAAGAAAGAATACAAAACATAACCTCTCCACAACCTGAGGAACAAGAAATAGATTTGATAGAACTGGCCCAGAAAGTATGGGCTAGTCGCAAATTGGTTTTTAAGGCGTGTGGTATCGCTGCTCTTGTAGGACTGGTTGTTGCATTTAGTATTCCTAAGGAGTACTCTACAAGTGTGACATTGGCTCCGGAGAGTGGTGGCAAATCTGGTGGTGGAAGTATGGGAGCCCTTGCAGCCATGGCGGGTATCAATTTGGGCACTTCTTCTGGTGAGGATGCTTTGTCACCCGAACTTTATCCTGATATTGTAAGTTCTACTCCTTTTCTGATTGAACTGTTCGATGTTAAAGTCAAGGATCAGAAAGCAAAAGTAGACACGACTTTATATGCTTATTTGAAAGAAGAACAGCGTTCTCCTTGGTGGAGTGCAATTTTCTCCGCTCCTTTTAAGGTGTTAGGATGGACATTGTCTTTGTTTAAGGATGAACCGGAAGAGGGGGACGCAAAGCTGGATCCTTTTCGTCTTACTAGAGATGAGTCTGCCATTGCAGATGCTTTAAGTAAACGTATCTCTGTTTCCGTAGACAAAAAGACAGGTGTGACAACCTTGTCTGTTACTATGCAGGATCCTTTGATATCTGCTTCGCTGACGGATACCGTGATGCATTGCCTGCAGAACTACATCACAGATTATCGGACTAATAAGGCTCGTCATGATTTGGCATTTACCGAAAAACTTTATGGAGAAGCAAAGGCCAGTTATGAGGATGCCCAGAAGAAATACGCAAATTTTGTAGATGCAAACCAGAATATAATATTACTGAGTTATCGCGCAGAGCAAGAGCGTTTACAGAATGAAATGAATTTAGCCTATCAAGTATATACACAAGTGTCTCAACAATTGCAGATGGCAAGAGCTAAGGTGCAGGAGATTACACCGGTATATACGGTTGTCCAGCCGGCTACGGTACCTTTGAAGCCTGCAAAGCCCAATAAATTGATGATTTTGATCGGCTTCATGTTCTTGGCAGGTGTCGGCAGTGTGGGATGGATATTATTTGTAAAAGATTTATTAAAGGGATGGAAAAAGCAAACAATATGATGACGGATAATGATATGATGTGCTGGCATGCATTGTACACAGCACCCAAGTCTGAACATAAGTTGATGCAGCGTTTGAATGCTGCGGGATATACTACATATTGCCCGATGCAGGCTGTGTTTGTAAAATGGAAAGGGCATACCCGAAAGGTGATTACTCCTCTTTTTTCCGGATGTTTGTTTGTTGCCGGTAATGTGTCGGAAGTTACCTCATTGGCTTCCTCGCAGAAGGCTGCTATATTAGTAGATAATGAAGGAAAAAGTTTGTCTATTGAGGCGGGCAAAGCAGAACTTCCTGCCAAGTTTGCCCAATTGCTGAAGTTATGATGAAGCTGATAACAGAAGAGCTGCTGGATACCGTTACTTCACGAGCTAAGGAGAACTCCCGTTTACGTATGAATTATAATTTTCATGCGTCTATGGATGCTCCTATTCATCGGTTGCTGAATGCTTTGGAACCGGGAACTTATCTTCCTCCTCACCGTCATACAGGTAAGGAAGAAACTTATCTGGTTTTGCGTGGAAGTCTGCTGGCATTTTTTTATGATGATGCCGGTAATGTAACAGATAAGGTATGCCTCAATCCTTCGGAAGGTAAATATGGTCTGGAAATTCCTTCTAATACATGGCATAGTATTATTGCCTTGGAGTCAGGTACCGTTATTTTTGAAATTAAAAAAGGCCCATATCAGCCTCTACCCTCAGAGGATTTGGCTTCGTGGGCTCCTCAGACTTCTGATACGGAAGGAATAAAGGCTTTTATGAAGCGGATGTTGGAACTTTAACATTTTCCCGATAAAAAAACATAGGAAAGCCTCCCGATATTTTTTATTGTATACCGGGAGGCTTCTTTATGCACCATATTTTCAGTCGAACAGACTCTTGAACTTCTTGAATATTTTCTCCTTAATCGAAGTATTTGGCTTGAAGTTATCCGATTCTTCCATCTCCTCCAGCGCCTTCTTCTCATCCTTGTTCAGCGTTTCGGGTACGTATACGCTGACATTTACCAGCAAATCTCCCGTGCCGTATCCGTTCACGTTGGGTAAACCTTTGCCGCGCAGGCGGAGCACTTTTCCCGGTTGCGTACCTGAGTCAATTTTTACTTTCACCTTTCCATCAATCGTGGGAATTTCTACCGCACCACCCAAGGCTGCTGTCGGGAAGCTGAGGAGCAGATTGTAAATCAAGTCGTTTTCATCGCGTATCAGGTTCGGGTCTTGTTCTTCCTCTACAAGAATCAGCAGGTCTCCCGGCACGCCGTTGTGCTTGCCTGCGTTTCCTTTTCCTCCCATAGAGAGTTGCATACCTTCTGCAACGCCTTTCGGAATTTTTACGGTTACTACTTCTTCACCGTATACAATGCCTTCACCGGCACACTCCTTACACTTGTTCTTGATGATTTTGCCCTCACCGCCACACGTCGGGCAGGTGGTTCTTGTCTGCATGGTGCCGAGTATGGTTTGCTGGTTACGGATTACCGTGCCGCTGCCGTTACAAGTCGGGCAGGTCTCTGAACCACCGTCACCTTCGGCTCCCGTACCATGACAGTGGGTACAAGGCACGTATTTCTTCAGTTTGAATTTCTTTTCCACGCCGGTAGAGATTTCCTTGAGGTTCAGTTTCACCTTGACACGCAGGTCCGAACCACGGTAACGGCGTTGTTGTTGTGCTCCACCGCCTCCGCCGAAACCTCCAAAACCGCCGAAACCTCCTCCACTGTGTCCGCCAAAGATGTCACCGAACATGGAGAAGATGTCGTCCATGGACATGCCTCCACTGAAGCCGCCGAACGGACCACCATTACCGGCGGCACCACCCAGTCCGGCATGACCGAACTGATCGTAGCGGGCACGCTTGTCCGGATTGCTTAGTACGTCGTATGCCTCTGCCGCTTCCTTGAATTTCTCTTCGGCTGTTTTGTCGCCCGGATTCTTGTCCGGATGATATTGGATGGCTTTCTTGCGATAGGCTTTCTTTATTTCTTCTACCGTTGCTGTCTTTTCGACTTCCAATACTTCGTAGTAATCTCTTTTTTCCATACAGTTTTATGTTATTCTCCGACTACCACTTTGGCATGACGGATCACTTTGTCGTTTAGGATGTAACCGGTTTGTACACAGTCCAGAATTTTGCCTTTCAATGCTTCATTGGGTGCCGGAATCACGGCGATGGCTTCGTGATAGTCTGTATCGAGCGGTTGTTCCTTTGTCTCTATTACCTTAACGCCGTTTTGTCCCAATACAGACATGAATTTGTTGTAGATAAGTTCAACGCCTTCTTTTACGGCAGCTACGTCGGTGGCTGTCTCCATGTTTTTGAGGGCGCGTTCAAAGTCATCCACAATGGGTAGGATACTGCTGATACTCTTTTCACCACCGTTCAGGATGAGTTCTGCTTTCTCCTTCATGGTACGTTTGCGGTAATTGTCAAACTCGGCAGACAAGCGCAGGTATTTGTCCTTCTGCTCTTCAATCTGTTCATTGGCCTTTTCCAGTTCCTGGGCGAGCTTTTCTTCTTCTGTCAGGGGAGCTTCGTTTTCTTGTGAAGTTTCTTGTCCGACAGTTTCTTCGTCACATTCGTTAGGAGTAGCTTGAGTTTTCAGCTCCTCTTCCTGGTTGTTTTCTTTTTCTTTCGGATTCATATTGTTATGCTTATTATTCTTGTAAAATGATTTAGCTTTCATTGCTGTTAAGGGTTTAAGTTAATACGATATTAGTGCTCCAGCAAAAACTTTGCCAAAACGGATATTTTTGCCGAAAACGCTGCAAAGGTAATACTTTTATGTCAGATTGACAGCGCTTCTCTGTGTCTATTCATGGAAAAATAACTATCTTTGCACTCGCAATTCGCAGACTAATAGGTATTAAATAGTAAATTGTAAATAAATAAATCGTAAATATAAAGATGATTACAGTCTCTAATGTCTCAGTACAGTTTGGTAAAAGAGTGTTGTTCAATGACGTAAACCTGAAGTTTACAAGTGGTAACTGTTATGGTATCATCGGTGCCAACGGCGCCGGAAAATCTACTTTCCTGAAAACGATTTCCGGGGAGCTGGACCCTACGACGGGCTCCATCATGCTGGCTCCGGGAGAGCGTCTTTCCGTTTTGAGCCAGGACCACTTTAAGTGGGATGCTTTTACGGTGATGGACACGGTGATGATGGGACACACGGTGTTGTGGGATATCATGAAGCAGCGTGAAGTGCTGTATGCCAAAGAGGATTTCACAGACGAGGATGGGCTGAAGGTTTCCGAATTGGAAGAGAAATTTGCCGAGTTGGACGGCTGGAATGCCGAAAGCGATGCTGCCGCCTTGTTGAGTGGTTTGGGTATCAAGGAAGACAAGCATTATCTGTTGATGGGTGAGTTGAACAACAAAGAAAAGGTGCGTGTCATGCTGGCGCAAGCTCTCTATGGAAATCCTGATAACTTGCTGCTGGACGAGCCTACCAATGACTTGGATATGGAGACCGTGACTTGGCTGGAAGAGTACCTCTCCAACTTTGAGCATACGGTGCTGGTGGTAAGCCACGACCGTCACTTCCTCGATTCCGTTTGTACGCATACGGTGGACATCGACTACGGAAAGATTAACCTCTTTGCCGGTAACTATAGCTTCTGGTACGAGTCCAGCCAGCTGGCGCTCCGTCAGCAGCAGAACCAGAAGGCAAAGGCCGAGGAGAAGAAGAAAGAGCTGGAAGAGTTTATCCGCCGATTCAGTGCCAATGTGGCAAAGAGCAAGCAGACTACCAGCCGCAAGAAGATGTTGGAGAAACTGAATGTAGAAGAAATCAAGCCGTCATCACGTAAGTATCCGGGCATCATCTTTACGCCCGAACGCGAACCGGGTAATCAGATTCTGGAAGTTTCCGGTTTGACGAAAACGCTGGAAGATGGTACGGTGCTGTTCCGCGACGTCAACTTCAACGTAGAGAAGGGAGACAAGATTGTATTCCTTTCGCACGACCCGCGTGCCATGACCGCCCTGTTCGAGATTATCAACGAGAATATGAAACCGGATGCAGGTACTTTCAACTGGGGTGTGACTATCACCACCGCTTACCTGCCGCTGGACAATACTGCATTCTTTAATACAGACCTGAATCTGGTGGACTGGTTGAGCCAGTTCGGTGAAGGCAATGAAGTCTATATGAAGAGCTTCCTGGGACGTATGCTGTTCTCCGGCGAGGAGGTGCTGAAGAAAGCAAGCGTATTGTCGGGAGGTGAGAAGATGCGTTGCATGATTGCACGTATGCAGCTGCGCAATGCCAATTGCTTGATTCTGGATACACCTACCAATCACCTCGACTTGGAGTCTATCCAGGCATTCAACAATAATCTAAAGACCTATAAAGGCAATATCCTTTTCTCATCCCACGACCACGAGTTCATTCAGACGGTTGCCAACCGTATCATCGAATTGACTCCGAACGGTATTATCGACAAGATGATGGAGTATGACGAATACATCACTTCAGACCACATCAAGGAGTTGCGTGCACGTATGTACGCAACAAAGTGATAACGGAAGCTAAGGACTAAATAAGCATATTTTAAATCGTTCCATCATGAGGAAAAAATCGTTCCACCATGGTGGAACGATTTTTTCCTCATGATGGAACGATTCTTCTTTCATATCTTTTTTGTTTAATAAAGGCTTGTGCGATATTGAAAAAAAGAAGAAGGTGTGTTAGAATGATTTTTAGCTATCATTCTGACACACCTTCTTTTGCTATTAAAAGAGTCTCTTTGTTCTTATTAAGGCGGGGAATAGTCTGAGTTATTGTTTCTCCTTATATATAATTTTGCCTTGGCTTTCGCCGAAAAGGTTGTCGCCTAGCGTGGTAATCTTATTCCCCGTGGCAAGCACATAGCGCAGGTTGTCGCATCCCATAAATGCTCCGTACTCAATGGCGGTTACACTGGCAGGAAGCACCAGCGTGCCGCACAAACGGCCGCAGCCACTGAATGCACGCTGTCCGATGCTTCTAAGTTCTTGCGGGAGCCGTACGTTCAGCAGATACTTCTTTTGGGTGAAAGTATAGTCGGGAATTGCAGTGGCATTACTGTTGGTCATGTCGATGGAAACCAGATTGGGCATATAGTCGCGTATCAATGTGAAGTCGGCTTCGTCCATTTTTCCTTCAACGGTCAGAAAGTTAACGTCTTTGGGCTGAAATCCGGCTCTTAACAGTTCGCTGGCAAGGCTGCCCATTTTACCAATCTGCACATTTACTGTCAGTGGTTCTCCTTCAATGAATGCAAAGGTCTCCCATTTCTTTTTGGTACGATAGGAGTCACTGCATCCCAATGGAACAAATATGGCTGTAACGCTATCGGCCAATGCTTCGGACAACAGATTGGGAGCCGTTTTCTTCCGTATCTGGCATATCTTGAGATTTTTGCATCCCTTAAAGGCAGCATCTTCGATGTTCTTGGTCTTGTCGGAAAGGATAATCCTGGTCAGTGTCTCCTTGCCGATGAAGGTACTGTCGTCCATTTGCTTGCAGAAGGCATATGCCGGAATGCAATTGGCAGGATATACATAAAAACGGTTTGGATAAGTCCCGTTCTTGCCTGCATACATGCTGATGGAGGCATTGGAAATGTCCAGCAGTTGCAGGTTTTTGAATTCATCCCGTAGATGCCTGAAATCTACGGCATTCAGCTTGCCCTGCAGGGTCAGTTGGGTGATTTCATTGGCTTCCGCTTCTGTCATCAGTTCCACCAGGGTGCCAGGTTTGGCCACGTAGTATCTTTTGGATTTTTGTGCCGAGGCATTCAGCATTAACGCCAGTCCGGCAACGGCTAAAAGTATTTTTCTTAGTTTCATGTTTGTCGATTCCAGATTGATTTTTCAAATATAAGAAGAAACCGGCAGGAATACATGAAGTTTTTTCTTTTTATTATTATTTTTGTCGGATATTAATCAAAATGAGATACAAATGGAGACGGAAGAAACGGTGAAGGAAGAGTGTGTTGCTATGAGTAAAACAAAACGTATTTGGCTGGCATTCGTTGATATAGTACTGTTTACTGTACTTTTTATGATTTTTCTGTTTTTGTTTGCCATACCTTTTGCGATTGCTTTCCCTGAGTTGAAGACACAAGCTGGTGGGATGAGCGTCTATTTAATGATGTTGAATGAAGTCTTGATGTTGGCCAGTGGGCTTATTGCCGCTTGTATGGTGCTGGGCTTCAGGAAGCTTCCTTTTTCGAGCTTGGGCTTGTCTTTGAAGGGATGGGGCAGAAGCCTGCTGAACGGAGCTTTGTTTGTCGTGTTCTTGTATGCAGTTGGTTTTGGCTTGTCTTTATTGTTGGGGGCTGTGGAAGTGGCAGGGGTCTTGTTTTCTCCCATTTCGTTGTTGTCGAGTCTTTTGCTTTATTTTTTAGTGGCAGTTACGGAAGAAGTTATTGGACGCGGTTTCATTTTAGGGCGTATGCTGGATGGAGGCGTCAATAAGTTTGTGGCATTGCTTATCTCTGCGGTGTTATTTTCGTTGATGCATCTTTTCAATCCCAGCTTTGCCTTCGTCCCGTTTTTGAATATCATGCTGGCGGGTTGTTTCTTGGGAGCTTCCTATATATACACGCGTAACCTCTGTTTCCCCATTGCCTTGCATTGGTTCTGGAACTGGATTCAAGGTTCTGTTTTGGGATATAAAGTCAGTGGAAATGAATTTAGCAATAAGAATCTGCTGATTCTTCACTTTCCGGAAGAAAATCTGATAAATGGAGGAACTTTCGGGTTCGAAGGCTCTATTCTGTGTTCACTACTTTTAGTGCTTGGTACAGTAATTATCTTAAGACACTATTATAAGGGATTAGTGATTAGGGATTAATGATTAATGATTAATGATTAATACGGAAACCATTAACCACTAACCATTAATCACTAATCCCTAATCACTAATTCTGTTCCACTCCTTTCATTGTCAGCTGTATGCGTTTCCGGTCCATATCTATGCTGAGTACCTTTACGCGTATATGTTGATGAATGGACACTACTTCATTAGGGTCTGATATGAATCTGTCGGCGAGTTGGGAGAGGTGTACCAGTCCGTTTTCCTTGATGCCTATATCGACAAATGCGCCGAAGTTGGTGATGTTTCCTACGATGCCGGGCAATTCCATGCCTTCGCGCAGGTCGCTGATGGTGCGCACGTTCTTATCAAATTCAAATATTTTTATCGGTCCGCGTGGGTCACGTCCGGGCTTGTCCAGCTCTTGCAGGATGTCTTTCAGTGTCGGCATGCCCACGGTGGGGGAGAGGTAGCGTTCCGGATTAATCTTCAGACGCAGCTCCCGGTTGGCTATCAGCTCGGCTACGCTGCAACCCAAGTCCTTTGCCATTTGTTCTACGATGCAATAGCTTTCCGGGTGTACGGCAGTATTGTCCAGCGGATTCTTTGCCTGCGGAATGCGTAGGAAGCCGGCACATTGCTCAAACGCCTTGGCACCCATACGAGGTACTTTCATCAGTTCCTTGCGCGAGGTGAAGGCACCGTTTTCGGCGCGATAGTTCACAATGTTCTGTGCCAGTTGCGGCCCCAATCCCGAGATGTAGGTCAGCAGATGGCTGCTTGCGGTGTTCAGGTTGACACCTACCAAGTTTACACAGTTTTCTACGGTCTGGTCCAATGATTTTTTCAGCTTGGTTTGGTCCACATCATGCTGGTATTGCCCCACACCAATAGATTTCGGGTCAATCTTTACCAACTCTGCCAGCGGGTCCATCAGTCGTCTGCCTATGGACACAGCACCGCGTACGGTGACGTCGTAGTCGGGAAACTCGTCCCGTGCAATTTTAGAGGCCGAATAGATGGAAGCTCCCTGCTCGCTGACGATGAATATCTGTATGTCGCGGTTGAAGCGCTGATGTTTCAAGAACTCCTCCGTTTCGCGGCTGGCAGTTCCGTTACCTATGGCTACGGCATCTATCTTATAAGACTCTATCATCATTTGCAGCTTGGCAAATGCCTCTTTCTGCTTGCTGACCGGAGGGTGGGGGTAGATGTTCTCATTGTGGAGCAGATTTCCTTGTGCATCGAGGCACACAACTTTACAACCCGTACGAAATCCGGGGTCTATACCCATCACACGCTTTTGCCCCAGTGGTGAAGCCAGCAACAACTGACGGAGGTTTTCGGCAAATACCTTGATGGCTTCCTCATCAGCACGTTCCTTACTTTGCGTGGCAAATTCCGTCTCTATGGATGGCTTCAATAGGCGTTTGTAGGAATCCTGCACGGCTTCCGCCACTTGCTGTCCGCAGGGGTTGTTGCTCCGCACGAATTGGCGTTCCAGCCGTTCCACGCACTCCTCATCGTCTGGGCTGATGCTGACTTTCAGCAGGCCTTCCGCTTCGGCACGCCGGATGGCGAGCAGGCGGTGGGAGCTGCATCGCTTCAACGATTCGGAGCAATCGAAGTAGTCGCGGTATTTGGTCGCTTCCTCTTCTTTGCCTTTCACCACCTTGGCGGTCAGTGTGCCTTGGCGGGCAAATGCGTTGCGCACGCTGTTTCGGGCACGTTCGTCTTCGCTAACATGCTCGGCTATGATGTCACGGGCACCTTTCAGTGCATCTTCCACGTTCTTCACGTCTCCTTTCACGTAACTGGCGGCGCGTTCCTCCGGATGAGGCTCACGTTGCAGCATCAGCAGGGTGGCGAGGGGTTCCAGTCCTTTTTGACGGGCTGCTTCGGCACGTGTTTTCCGTTTGGGCTTGTAGGGGAGGTAGATGTCCTCCAGTAGGGTATTGTCCCAAGTCTCCTCGATACGTTTCTGAAGTTCGGTGGTCAGTTTACCTTGTTCCTGTATGGTGTTCAGGATGGTTTCTTTACGTTTGGCGATTTCGTTCAGCTTTTCGTAGTGGGTCTTTATGGATTCAATCTGCACTTCGTCCAGTCCTCCCGTCACTTCTTTTCGGTAGCGGCTGATGAAGGGGATGGTGGCACCATCGTTCAGCAATCCGAGGGTCTGTACTATTTGTTTCTCTGATATGCCGAGGGCGGCAGATATCATGCGGTGGAAATGTTGTATCATCGGTTCTCTCTTTTTATAATGGATGCCAAAAGTACGAAAAACAATCGTCGTACGAAAATAAACCCCATATTCTTGGAAAAATCATTTATTATTGCGAAGTTTGTCAACTATAACGAACTAATAAACAATAAATATGGAAGAAGCTAAAGGTCAATCGATTTTAGATAAAATGCTCACTACATTTATCAATACGTTAGTGAAAGCAGCCGAAAATGAGGCTCAAACACATTTCGGCAAAAACCTTGAGGAGGTATTGAAGCATTTCATGGCAAAAGTGAATAGCGATTTTGAAAAACAATGCCTGCTTTGGTATTTTACAAAAAAAGGTCAAACTATGACCGTGTCGTCAGAAGTCTTTGAGCGGATTGCGAAAGCGGCTGTTGCCTCGCGTGCGGCAAGCGAGAAGCTGTTTCATGGCCCACAGAAGGTAATCATTAAAGGAAAGGTCTATTATTCCCAAACCATTTCTTTCTATGAGAATGATGAATTTGATTATGCCTTGGGCTGTGCGACAATCTTCTTTGATGAGGAGGGCGTTCCCGTAGGCCTGAAGGATATTTATGACTTTAACGAAGCAAAACATCGTGATACCAATGCCGAGAGTGACACCACATTTATGGCTAAATTTGAAAAAGCAAATTTAGCAAAGTCCTACGCCATACTTTATGGCATTAATGACTATGACCTTCATGACTGATGTGTTTCGTACCATATCGTCATGTATCATAGCATTATTCTGCTGTCTGTTACCAGTGTTCTCTATTACGGGGGAGCATCCGATACTGATTATCAGTTCCTATAACCCGGATGCTGGCCGTACTTCCGGCAACATCTCAGACTTTATGGAGGAGTTCCAACGCCTGGGCGGGACAAACACCATCGCATTGGAAAACATGAACTGCAAAAGCTTCTCCGAATCTCCCCTTTGGGAACGGAGGATGGTGGAGCTATTGTCCAAATACCAGGGCGATAACAGTCCGGCGCTGACCGTCCTTATTGGGCAGGAGGCTTGGGCTGCCTATCTTTCTCTGCCCGACTCTATACGCGGCAATACTCCGGTCGTAAGTGCATTGTCCAGCCGTAACGCCATATTGTTGCCGGGCGATACGGTCGACTTAAAGACCTGGATGCCCGAATCCGTCGACTTCTTCACGGATTTCCCCAGTTCGCCTATCAAGGCTGGCTTCGTTTATGAGTATGATGTGGAGGCCAACATCAATATGATAAAGCAGATGTATCCCGGCACCAAGAATATCGCTTTTGTCTCAGACAACAGTTATGGCGGCGTTGCCATGCAAGCCTATGTAGTGAAGGAGATGCAGAAGTTTCCGGAACTCAACCTGATTCTGCTGGACGGACGCGTCCATACCATATATACCATTTGTGACAGATTGCATGAGTTACCGGAAAATACAGCTATATTGATGGGGACATGGCGTGTGGACATGAACGATGGTTACTTCATGCGGAATGCAACCTACGCCATGATGGAAGCAGCTCCCACTTTGCCCACTTTCTCGCTCAGTTCCGTAGGCTTGGGATATTGGGCTGTGGCAGGTGTCGTTCCTGCCTACCGTGCTTTGGGCAAGGAGATGGCAAGACAGTCCTACCGCCTGCTGACCACCCCTCAGGATAGTGAGACCCATATGGAAATCATTCCGAATGAGACCATACTGGACGGTAAACTTGTGAAGGAAAAGAAACTGAATATCACCGGCCTTCCGCAGCCGGTAAAGATGCTGAACGTAACCCCTTCTTTCTACGAACAGTACAAGTATCATATCTGGTCTGTCGGTGCTGTTCTGTTGGTGCTGTTGGGCGGTTTGTTCGTTTCCCTTTACTTTTATTATCATACAAAGAAGTTGAAGGATGAACTGGAGGTATCCGAGGGTGCCTTGCGCGAAGCAAAAGACCGTGCCGAAGAATCCAGCCGTCTGAAGAGTGCTTTCCTTGCCAATATGAGCCACGAAATCCGTACTCCATTGAATGCGATTGTGGGCTTCTCGGACGTGCTGTCTGCCGGAGGAGCCTCGGAAGAAGAACAGCGTGGCTATTTCGAGATTATTAGGACCAACTCTGATTTGCTGCTTCGGTTGATTAATGACATATTGGATGTGTCCCGTTTGGAGGCCGACCGCGTCATCCTTTCTTTGGAGAGCTGCAATGTAGTGCAGATATGCCAGCAGGTAGTAGCTTCCGTGGCCCAGGCACGCAGGTCGACCAATCAATTCTTATTTGAGTGTGAACGTGAGGTAGTGGAGATGCGGACGGATGTGCAGCGTTTACAGCAGGTTGTGATAAATCTGCTTTCCAATGCGGACAAGTTTACAAAAGAAGGTACGATAACCTTGAAGCTGGAGCCGGATACGGCGAGGAATGTTGCAGTATTCTCGGTGACTGACACTGGTTGCGGCATTCCATTGGACAAACAGAAACGGGTGTTCGAACGTTTCGAGAAGCTGAACGAATATGTGCAGGGAACCGGCTTGGGCTTGTCCATCTGTAAGCTGACCGTTGAGAAGTGGGGCGGCGAGATTTGGATAGATCCTGCCTATACGGATGGAGCGCGGTTTATGTTTACCCATCCTATGAACTTATAAGAACCGACAAGAAATAAGGAAATATAATGAAAAGATTTAGTTGTTTTTTTATCTGGATTTTTGTCCTGACAAGCATACTGCCTGCGCAGGAAAGAGAGGTGAAACTGAAAGTCGTACAGACCAGTGATATACACGGCAACTACTATCCCTACGACTTTATACGCCGCCGGGAGGCAACCGGCAGTCTGGCACGTGTGCATGCTTTGGTGCAAAAAGAACGTGAGGCTTATGGCAAAAATCTGATTCTCTTGGACAATGGTGACATTCTGCAGGGACAGCCCACAGCCTATTATTATAATTACATAGATACCGTTGCCCCTCATCTGGCAGCGGAGATGATGAATTTCATGGGGTATAATGCCGGCAATATGGGTAACCATGACGTAGAGACCGGCCGTACCGTTTTCGACCGTTGGGCAGGTGACTGCCGTTTTCCGATATTGGGTGCCAATATTGTGGATACTGCTACCGGAGAAACCCATTTCAAACCCTATGAGGTGCTGGAACGTGACGGAGTGAAAATTGTGGTTCTCGGTATGATAACTCCTGCCATCCCCGTATGGCTTTCAGAGAATCTGTGGAAAGGGCTGCGTTTCGACGATATGGAGGAGACTGCCCGCAAATGGATGAAGATTATCCGTGAGCAGGAAAAGCCTGATTTGGTTATCGGTATGTTCCATGCCGGCCAGGATGCCCAGCTGATGGGAGGCAAGTATCGCGAAAACGCTTCGGTGGAAGTGGCGTGCAACGTGCCGGGATTCGATATTGTCCTGATGGGGCACGACCATGCGCGCGAATGCAAGAGGGTGTGCAACATAGCCGGTGACTCGGTACTGGTGATGGACCCTGCCAGCAACGGTGTTGTTGTGAGTAATGTGGATATAACCTTGAAACTGCGTGATGGTAAAGTTATAGACAAGAAGATAGACGGCATACTGTCCGATACGCAAGACTACGGCGTCAGCGAAGAGTTCATGCAACGCTTTGCCCCCGAAAATGAAGCTGTGCAGAATTTTGTTTCCAAGAAAATTGGTTCCTTTACCGAGACTATCTCCACACGTCCTGCCTATTTCGGTTCTTCCGCTTTTATAGACCTTATCCACGAATTGCAGTTGGCAATCAGCGGAGCGGATATTTCTTTTGCGGCTCCTTTGTCCTATGATACGGAAATCCGTAAAGGAGACATTTTTGTGAACGATATGTTCAATCTGTATAAGTACGAAAATATGCTTTACACCATGCGTCTGACGGGGAAGGAGATACGCGATGCCTTGGAGATGTCGTATGATTTGTGGACCAATCGGATGAAGTCTCCGGACGACCATATCCTTCTCTTCCGTGAGAAGCGCCGCGAAGGTGCTACGGATAGGGCCTCATTCAAGAATTTCAGCTTCAACTTCGATTCTGCGGCGGGTATTATCTACACGGTGGATGTGACCAAGCCGGATGGCGAGAAGGTAGCCATTCTCAGTATGGCAGACGGTACTCCGTTCGATATGGATAAAATGTATAAGGTAGCGGTGAATTCTTATCGCGGAAACGGTGGCGGCGAATTGCTGACAAAGGGGGCCGGCATCTCGCAGGATGAATTGAAGGAACGCATCATCCACTCTACGGATAAGGACTTACGCTATTATCTGATGCAGTACATTGAGCAGAAGAAGGTGATTGAACCGCGTACGCTGAATCAGTGGAAGTTTATTCCCGAAGAGTGGGCGGCTCCGGCTTCCAAGCGTGATTATGAGTTCTTGTTTGGCAAAGTTAAAGAATAATTCACTATCTTTGCGGCTCAAAATCTATAGTATAAGTTTTTGGACGTGAAGCAGAAGAAAAAAATTATAGGTGCATTGAGCTTGCTGGTACTGTTTATCATGTACCAGGCAAGTATCACTGCGTTCACTCACGTCCATTATGTGAATGGGGTGATGATAACGCACTCGCACCCTTTTCATGGCACACACTCTCACTCTCAGACTTCCCTTTTGGTTATCGGGCATTTGTCGGCATTCTACTCTTCCGGAGTGGATGTGTATGAGGTTCAGCACCCGATGCGTCCTTTGCTGGCCATGCTCAGAGCCAAACCGGCAACACCTACTGTTAAGGGGGAAGTGATACGTACCCTTTCCCTTCGCGCTCCTCCCGCTCTTTTTTCATAGTCATTAGGTTTAAAAACGCCTGGATTTTTTGTATGTAGATACCAGGCATTTTAGTCTCGAAGTCCGGCATTTCAGTGAACGAAGTGCGGCATCTCGGATGATTATCTTTTTTCAGACTTGAATTATTTTTTTTATTTAGAGCGCTAATTTGATGAAACAATACATTTTGGCGTTGGTACTTGCAGTGGTAAGTGCCAGCGTAGCTTTTGCCGTAAATCCTATAAAAGAAGGCAATATGATTTCCGGCCATGTGATAGTGAAAGGTACGGAGGAAAATATACCGTATGCCACGGTTTTGATTATCGGCAGTGGTCAGGGAACGGTTTCCAATGAAGAAGGACAATTTGAGTTCCGCAAGCTTCCGGCGGGAAAATACAAGCTCCGTGTGTCGGCAGTGGGTTACAAGACCCAAGAGAAGGAGGTGACGGTGAGCAAGGACTTTACTGCCGTCATACATTTCCCGATGGAAGAGGAGAGTTTCATGACCGATGAAGTGGTGGTATCCGCCAACCGCAACGAGGTAAGCCGCAAGGCAGCTCCGGTAGTTGTAAATGTGATGAGTACCAAATTGTTCGAGATGGTCAACTCCACCGACCTTGCCAAGACACTGAACTACCAATCGGGCTTGCGTGTGGAGAACAACTGCCAGAACTGTGGTTTCCCCCAGGTGCGCATCAATGGCTTGGAAGGTCCGTATTCGCAGATATTGATAAACAGCCGTCCCATCATCAGTGCATTGAGCGGTGTGTACGGATTGGAGCAAATCCCCGTGAACATGATTGAACGGGTAGAAGTGGTGCGTGGCGGAGGCTCTGCCTTGTTTGGCGCCAATGCTGTGGGAGGAACTATCAATATTATAACCAAAGACCCCATCAACAATTCCTTTCAGGTATCGAGCATGTTCTCCAATATGGACGGCAAGTCCTGGGAGCAATATATGGGTGGCAATGTGTCGCTGGTTGCCAAAGATAACTCTTACGGCATTGCCTTTTATGAGAGTTACCGCAACCGCAACCCCTACGACCGCGATGGCGATGGCTTTTCCGAGCTGGGCAAGCTGAACATGAATACTTTCGGCTTCCGCGCCTATTACCGTCCTACGCATTTCAGCCGCATCAATCTGGAATACCATACCACCAACGAACTTCGTCGCGGAGGCAACAAATTCGATTTGCAGCCGCACGAGACGGACATCACCGAGCAGACCAAGCATATCATCAATAGCGGAGGCGTGAGCTACGATTTGTTCTGGAAGGAGTACAAGCATAAGATTTCGGCTTACACCTCCATACAGCACACCGACCGCAACAGCTACTATGGTGCCCAAAAGAACATGAATGCTTACGGCAAGACGAAAGACCTGACCTGGGTTGCCGGCGGCATGTATGTGGGCAATATGGACAACTGCTTCTTTGCCCCCGCCACCTTCACCGGCGGACTGGAATATCAGAACAACTCCCTGCACGACATCATGACCGGCTATCATCGTGACATGGAGCAGGATGTCCGCATTGCCAGCGCCTTCGTGCAGAATGAGTGGAAGATGAACGTACTGACCATGCTGGTCGGCGCCCGCCTGGACAAGCACAACCTGATAGACAAGCTTATTTTCAGCCCCCGCGTCAACCTGCTCTACAAGCCGGCAGATGATTTTCAGGCACGCTTGACTTACTCTACCGGTTTCCGCGCTCCGCAGGCATACGATGAGGACTTGCACGTGACGGCAGTAGGCGGCAAGGGAGTCCAAATCAAACTCGCCGATAACCTGAGTGAAGAACGCTCCAACAGTTACAGCGGTTCGGTGGACTGGACTGCCCATCTGGGACACTGGCAGGCAAACATCCTGGTGGAGGGTTTCTATACAGACCTGCGCCACGTCTTTGTGCTCGAAGATATCGGCAAGAACGAAGTAGGGGATGTCATCAAGGAGCGCCGCAACGGAAACGGCGCACGCGTATACGGTGCCAATCTGGATGCGAAGATTGCCCACGGCAAGGAGGCGCAGTTCCAGCTCGGCTTCACGGCGCAGCGCAGCCGCTACACCCATGAAGAAGTCTGGACAAAGGTGGACGGCAAAGACCTTACCACCAAGCGCATGCCCCGTACACCGGACTATTACGGGTACTTCACTTTCTCCTCGGCACCGGTGAAGAATTTCGATTTCTCCCTTTCCGGCACTTATACGGGAAAGATGATTGTGCCGCACTACGCACCGGAAGATGCTCCCGAGGGTGCCTTCTGCAATATCACCTCGGACCGCATGGAGCATACCCCCCAATTCCTGGACCTGAATGTGAAGCTGAACTACACCTTTGTGCTTCACGACCATATCAAGCTTCAGTTGAATACGGGTGTACAGAATATCTTCAACAGTTTCCAGAAAGACCTGGATAAAGGGGAATTCCGCGATGCGGGCTATTTCTACGGACCTACGCAGCCGAGAACCTTCTTTGTCGGCTTCAAGATAATGAACTAAAAGTTTCCATTTAAGGATTTTTAGAGCTAAATTCCGCAAAATAGTCCTACATTTGTCGCCAAAGCACAAAAACCATGGATACTAAGAGAATACGAAATGTAGATATTTCCCAGATACATCATTTGCCGATGATCGATTTCATCGGCAATGATTTTGCTATTTTTGATGACATCAAGGACATGTCTTTGAGCTCTTATCCCACCCGTTTGAATGCTGCTTGCCTGACTGTCTGCCTGAAAGGGTGGTGCAAACTGGAACTCAACTTGCAGCAATGTGAAATGCGGGAAGGTATGTTGGGTATTATCCTTCCCGACCAGATTGTTCTGCAAGGAGAACGCTCCGATGACTTTGCCGGACTTTTCATTGCCGTCTCAAAAGATTTTATGGATATGGTGATACCCACCATGCAACAGCTTTTCCCCATGTTCTTCATGATTAAGGAACGGCCTTTCGTCCACATCACTCCGGAGGAATCCCAATCATTCCAGGAGTATCACTCTTTCCTCTGGAGCAAGGTGAAGCTGAAGGACAATCCTTTCCGTAAGGAAATCACCCAGGGATTGCTGCTGGCACTGTTCTATGAGATATACAACATCTATCAAGGGCATGCCGTTCAGGAGCGCATACCCAAAAGCAGGAAGGAAGACTTGTTCGAACGCTTTATCCGTGCCGTTTCAGAGTCCTATAAGGAAGAGCGAAGTGTGTCCTATTATGCCGATAAGATGTTCCTCACCGCCAAGCACCTTTCCACCGTAGTGAAGGAAATCAGCGGAAAGACGGCAGGCGAATGGATTGACAGTCTCGTCGTTTTGGAAGCCAAAGCCTTGTTGAAGTCTTCCGAGCTGAGCATTCAGGAAATTGCGGACGAGCTGCACTTTGCCAACCAGTCGTTCTTTGGCAAGTATTTCAAGCATCACACCGGTATGTCACCTAAAGAATATCGCCGGCAATAGGTTCAATGTGACGGAATAATGTTTATTTTTGCGGTAAAGATTTACCCCCAAAATAAACTATCATGGAAAAAAGAGAAATTGACCTTACTGTTTCCTGCTATGGAAAGGTGAAAGGAGTGAAGTATGACGTTGTCATCCTGCCTTGGGGAGCTACGGAGCCCCATAATCTGCATCTGCCTTATCTCACTGATTGTATTCTGCCGCATGACATTGCCGTAGACGCGGCTGCATTGGCTTTACAGAATTCCGGTGTACGCTGCATGGTGATGCCTCCCGTACCTTTCGGTGCACACAATCCGGGGCAGCGCGAACTTCCGTTCTGCATCCATACCCGCTATTCCACCCAGCAGGCCATTCTGGAAGACATAGTTGCCTCCCTCTATGCACAAGGCATGCGCAAGCTGATTATTCTCAGCGGTCATGGCGGCAACAACTTCAAGGGAATGATTCGTGACCTGGCGTTTGTGTATCCCGATTTTCTGATTATCGCTGCCGACTGGTTCAGCATCGTCCCTCCCAAAGACTACTTTGAGGCTGTTGTCGACGACCATGCCGGCGAGTCTGAGACTTCCGTCATGATGCATTACCATCCCGAGCTGGTGAATCTGGCTGAGGCCGGTGACGGAGAATCCCAACCGTTTGCTATTCCTTCCCTGAATGAAAAGGTGGGCTGGGCTCCCCGCCATTGGAATAAGGCTACAGTCGACAGCGGGGTAGGGAACCCCAAAAAAGCTTCTGCCGAGAAAGGAGAACGTTATATGAAACCGGTGGTGGAGAAGTTGTCGAAGCTCTTTACGGAAGTCGGTCAAGGAAGTCTGTATTGATGTACTTGGGGATATTCCGTAAATGTTCCTCTTTCTAATAAATTAAGAGAAAAGTTTTACTTTACGTGAGCTTTTCTCTTGATTATTTTCGTTGAACCTCCCCAGTTTTCTGTCTTTTCATAGAATATTATTTACATATTCTTATTTTTTCCTTTCCACCCATGCATTATGTACATGTCTTTTTTAGGGGAAGTTAAAACCTCTCCTCTTTTCCTGTTATTTTAGTCTGATTATGCAGCAGTTCTTTTTTTCTTTTCGACCTTTTCTATCATGCATACCGCATTGGCCGTATGTATCCCAAAGAAAATCCAAAGCATTTCCGTTTTCCTGTTTCTGGCTTTTATCCTGGCCAGTGAGTAATGTTGTTTCTGCGTTCCAAAGCTTCCTTCCAGCCGGGTAGCTCTTTCACGGCTGAGTTCCGACCGTAAGATCCTCCGAAGCGGCTCATCTTTGGCGGCTCTGCCCTTACGCTTGAAGGAAGTACTTATATGATATTTAGTACAAAATTTCCGGTTGGCATTATTGGCATAGATTGAATCCGCTGCAAGCGCCTTAACCCTAACCTTGGTCAGTTGTTGTTGCAGATGAATACAGTCTTTCAAACGTACTCCTTCGTTAAAAGCCTTAAAGGAGATATGTTCTATAAAGGAGATTCCATCTATCTGTATATTGTTGACCTTGGCTCCGAATTCAACGGATTTGGTTTCCTTGCCTCTGATAATGGGGCGAAGGTAATGCCGGTCGATACTCACGATACGGTCGGACACTTTTTGGCCTGCAAATAAATTCTTCCCTTGCTCAAGAACCGTCTGTATGACCGAGAATCGTCTTTGGTAATCAGAGGATAGTGTAAGCCTGTTCCCGTAGGATGAATGGATCCGCTCCAACTGGTCAAGCAACTTTTCCAACAACTGAAGTAGCCTGCGTGTAATCATACGGGTCTGTGATTTCCTGCGTTTACGCAGTTTACTGTAAACAAGGTAGGCACGGCTTACATCAAGATACTTGTTACGGGGACGTTGTATGTGCAATCTCCGGCAATGTTTGCACAGATGACGATGAAGCCATACGATACCTTCCCATAAGAGTTTGGTATCAGTAGGGAAACGCAGACGGCTTTCATAACAGGTGGTATCGGTCATACAGACATGAAGGTTCTCAAGATAAGGTTTCCAATGCCCGGCAAGAATAAGCTGGAGGGACTCAACATCAAGGCGATTCGTCAGGAACTGGCGGATCGCACTGACGATTTTAGGATTGGTCAGCGGATGAAGCGGATCAATCTGAACACCACAAAACAACTGGTAATGAATATTACCGTTTAAATGTTCAATCAGTTGTGCATCGGAAAAGTTGGTATAGGACTTCAGGACCATCAAGGCTATTTTACCTTCGGGAGAAAAATAACTTTTACGACCCAAAGGAGAAGACTTCAAATGCATTTGTCGGGCCAGTTCCGAGAAAGGGAATAGAGAATGGAGGCGACCTAATTCACTCGTTACAAAACTTTGACGATATTTTTTAAGCATATCGAACTCGGTAAAACCTAAACAAGGTTCGATTTCTGAAATTTTTTGTATCTTTACCATGTGTTTTTATTTTTAATTACCCCCGTTTTGGCCGTCAAACCGTTTTTGGGGGGAATGCTTAAAGATACAAAAAAGGCAACTAACTCATTGCAAGTTAGTTGCCTTAAATTTTATTATTTTAGGAATATCCCTATGTATTCTCCGGGCAGACAGGTGGAGGGTTACAGTATGCCCGAACGTACCCGACTCAGTGTTTCGGGGGTCATCAGCAGATAGGACGCAATATGCGACAAGGGAGCCCGCTTGATGACTTCGGGCTGATGTTCCATGAGCTGGTTATAGCGCTCGCGTGCAGCCTCAAACCGCCAGGAGTCAGCCTTTATCTGTGAGACAATCAGGGAATATTCCAGAATCTTCCGATAGAACATGTTTATTTCCCATGAGATTTCGGTAAGTGTCAACAGCTTGTTGTATGGCAGCAGGTATACGACACTCGACTCGAGTGCCTCAATCATGAGGTGGGTGGGTTCCTGCTTCAGGGTACTTTCTATGCAGATGATGATGCAGCCTTCATAGGAAAAGTGTTCGGTGACGTCTTTGCCGTTTTTATAATAGAATTGGCGCAACATGCCTTTTCCTACAAATACGATATTATGGCTTATTTGCCCTTCATTGAGTAATAATGCGCCCTTTTCTACTTCCTTGCGAATGAGGATTTCCTCTATCAACCTTCTTCCCTCGGGAGCCATGTCCGGATAGCGGGAGTTGATAGCGGCATCTACGGTTTCTTTCAATAGTGCATCCATAAGACCATGATTTATTTGTTCAGTAAGTAAGGCCGGTAAAGTTCGGTCCGCTTCTGCTTTCGGGGAGCAAAGATAGGACTTTTGGAATTAAAAACAATTCCGGATGAAGCTTTTGTTTACCCATTTCATGCCATACCAGCGGCGGACGAAAATGAAGCCGCGGATATTCTCGTCCAACAGGAAGGCTACCCACATGCCGCAGATACCCCAGCCGAGGGGGAAACCGAAAAGGTATCCCACACCTACAGCTACACTCCACTGCACCACCAACCCTACGTAGAAGGGGTAATTGACATCTCCTGCCGCACGAAGGGCGTTGGTGGCGAAGATGTTGATGGGGCGGCCTATTTCGAGGAGTACATCTATGATAAGGATGGTGGCACCCATACGTATGATGTCGGGGTTGGACGTGAGCCAGCCAAAGATGGCATGCCCCGAAAGAGCGAGGATGCAGGACAGCATGACGGTAATCATGACGGATTTCTTCATGACGTATTTTCCCATAAGGAAGGCTGCGTGAGGTTTCTTCTCGCCTATCAGATGCCCGATACAGATGGCTCCGCCTTGTGCCATGGAGATGCTGAACAGATAAGCGAACATGATGATGTTGACACAATAGGTACGGGTGGCGAGCGCTTCCACTCCCAGCATGTTGATGAAGTAGGTGATGACGACTTGCGACGAGCTGTACGACAATTGTTCGCCGGCGGAGGGCAGGCCTACCTTCATCAGGTTCTTTAGTTCTATCCACGGAAAAGGGCGGAAGTATGCCGGTGGGAAACGGTGGATGTGCTTGCGGAACAGTATGACGAACAGTATAATCATGGAGACACCCCGGCTGAAGGCTGTGGAGATGGCGGCGCCTTCCACGCCCAGTTCCGGAAAGCCGAAGCGACCGAAGATGAGGGAGTAGTTGCCGATGATATTTAGGATATTGACTACGACGGTGACCATCATCGGGTAGATGGCCTTGTTGGCACTGCGCAGGGAGGCGGAGAGGGTGAGGGATAGTGCCTGGAAGAAGGCGAAAGCGCCTACGATACGCATATAGTCCATGCCGTCCTGCATCAGTTCAGCGGTGAGCCCCATCAGCCGGAGGATGGGATGGGCGCAGGAGAACAGTACCAGGCTGACCGTGATACCTACCGCCAGGTTGACGAGGATGGATACGCCGACTACTTGCACTACTTTCTTGTGTAGTTTCGCACCGAGATACTGGGAACACAGAACGGACGTTCCGAGGTTGATGACTTCGAAAACGAGGAAAGTGAGCATGATAATTTGGTTGACTACCCCTACGGCGGCAACACTGTTGTCCGAGTGGCGGCTCAGCATGATGGTGTCCACCGCACCGAGCATCATGATGAGAAGTGTCTCTATAAAAATGGGGGCGGCCAGCTTGGCAAGCCGCTTTTTCAGGCTTTCTTGTTGTATCATTGTCCGTGTATGTGCACTATACTTTAAAAATCGCGCAAAGATAAGGAAAGGTTGAAAAGGACGGTTTGATATGTATCAAATTTTTTTTCTTGTTTTAGGGTTTGAGTGTTAACGTGTTATCTCAAATTGTATGAAAACGGTGAAAAAAATATGTAGGAAAGATTTGCACAGTCCAAAAGTTTGCCCTACATTTGCACCGCATTTGAAAAGAATGCTGGTTATAAAAAAGGAAGTTTGGGTGAGTGGCTGAAACCACCAGTTTGCTAAACTGACGTACGGGTAACCGTACCGGGGGTTCGAATCCCCCAGCTTCCGCCAGATGCACTCTTAGCTCAGTTGGTAGAGCAACTGACTCTTAATCAGTGGGTCCAGGGTTCGAATCCCTGAGGGTGTACAAGACAAATGCGAGGGTGGGTTCATCTAACGGTTAGGATACATGCCTCTCACGCATGGTATACGAGTTCGATTCTCGTACCCACTACAACAAGAAAGCGGTTGACTGATGAAACGGTTAACCGCTTTTTGTTTTTCATTTTTCTGTTGTAATCCGAAAATAGTTTCTATATTTGCACCCGCTATGGCGAAATGTATATTCTATATCTTGTTAGGGTTGTTCCTCATATCGAAGTTCACTTCCGTTTCTGATGATATGGAGGGATGTAAGACACTCCCTACTGCGGATGTGCATTATTTCTCCGGAGCCCAGCACAGCTTGTCGGGGGCAGATGGCAGACAATGCCAGGAAAAAGGGGAGGACGCGAATTATAATTGCCTGGCAGATGCCGGTTGCATAGGAAATACCTTCTCATTACGGCATGCCTCTTGCTCGAAATTGTTGAGGCTTAATCCGGACTTCATTGCCGCCAAGGTTGCGAGAACCCTGAAAACTCTGCTCCCGGAAGAAAAGACAACTTCTTTCCCCTTTACTTTCCATCCCCATAAGATTTCATATAGATATTATGTATATACGCTGAGGCGTATTCTTATTTAGTACTTTCCCCTCCTCTCTTTCGGGAGCCGGAGAGATTGCCCGTCTCCCCATGCCGAGTTTTTCTCTATTTTTTAAGTACTGATAATCAATATATAATGGATTTTCTATTGGATTTTATTCTCCATATCGATCAGTATATGATTGATATAGTGCAGGAATATCATATGTGGGCGTATGCCATATTGTTTCTGATTATTTTCTGCGAAACGGGGCTGGTGGTCACACCTTTCCTGCCGGGCGATTCCCTGCTTTTTGTGGCGGGAGCTATTGCCGCACTGCCCGACATGCCTCTCGAGGTCAATGTGCTGGCTTTGATATTGTTTGTTGCCGCGGTATTGGGCGACTCTTGCAACTACATGATAGGGCATTTCTTCGGGCGAAGGCTCTTCAATAATCCCGATTCCAGAATATTCAAGCAAAACCATCTCGACAAGACCCATGAGTTCTATAAGAAGTATGGAGGCAAGACAATTATCATAGCTCGTTTTGTGCCTATCGTCCGTACGTTTGCGCCATTCGTGGCGGGGATGGGTAAGATGCATTACTATTACTTCATGCTGTACAACCTGATTGGGGGCGCCTGCTGGATTGCCATTTTCTGTTATGCGGGTTATTTCTTCGGTGACCTTCCGTTTGTACAAGAGAACCTCAAACTGCTGATTGTGGCCATTATTGTGGTTTCCATACTGCCGGCCGTGGTAGAAGTGCTGCGTGCAAGACTGAAACAACGAAAACAAAAATAAATTAATATACTTAGTACATTTATCCATTATGAAGAATTCTTTTTTTAGCCGGTTCACACCGAAAGAACCGAAATTCTTTCCTTTGCTGAAGCAATTGTCTGAGATTTTATTGTCCTCGTCGGCTCTGTTGATAGAAATATTGGGCCATGACTCGCCTGAGAAGAGGGCGGAAGATTATAAACGAATCAAAGATTTGGAGCGCGAGGGCGATAAGCTGACCAATCTGATTCTGGATGAACTGGGCACTACTTTCATTACTCCTTTTGACCGGGAGGATATCCATGACCTGGCTTCGGGCATGGATGATGTGATTGATGGAATAAACAGCTGTGCCAAGCGTATCACTATCTATAATCCGCATCCTATTTCGGACAAGGGGAAAGAGCTGGGACATATGGTTCAACAAGAAGCGGCCCTCATCGGCCAGGCCATGGATGAACTGGAGGCATTCCGCAAGAGTCCGGATAAGCTGCGCGCATATTGCAACCAGCTGCATGACATAGAAAACCGGGCAGATGATATTTATGAATTTTTCATCACCAGGCTTTTTGAAGAAGAGAAGGACTGCATTGAACTCATCAAAATCAAGGAGATTATGTATGAGTTGGAAAAAACGACGGACGCAGCCGAACACGTGGGCAAGATTTTGAGGAGCCTGATTGTGAAATACGCATAAACGAACGGACGCATGGAACTATTAGTGATTATCATTGTACTGGCTCTGATATTCGATTATATCAACGGTTTTCATGATGCGGCCAATTCTATTGCCACCATTGTGTCTACCAAAGTGCTTACACCGTTTCAGGCGGTGATATGGGCGGCTTTCTTCAATTTTGTGGCCTTTTTCATCGCCAAGTGTGTCATCGGCGGTTTCGGCATTGCCAACACCGTATCGAAAACGGTGATGGAGCCTTACATTACTTTGCCTATCATTCTGGCCGGCGTGATTGCGGCTATTGCCTGGAATCTGTTCACTTGGTGGAAGGGAATCCCTTCCTCTTCTTCGCACACGCTTATCGGAGGTTTTGCCGGAGCTGCCATCATGGCACACGGTTTTGAGGCCATCCAGTTGAGTATCATTCTGAAGATTGCGGCATTCATTTTTCTGGCTCCCTTGATTGGTATGGTGGTGGCATTTGGTTTTACGTTGTTGGTCTTGTACATTTGCCGCAGGGCGCATCCCCATACGGCCGAGGTGTGGTTCAAGAAACTGCAGCTGGTGTCTTCGGCTTTGTTCAGCATCGGGCACGGTCTGAATGATTCACAGAAGGTAATGGGTATCATTGCTGCGGCTATGATAGCCGGACATTCGGAAGGACTGGGAATGGGGATAAACAGTATTGATGACCTGCCGGACTGGGTGGCATTCTCTTGTTTTACGGCCATTTCACTCGGTACCATGTCCGGCGGGTGGAAGATTGTGAAGACCATGGGGACTAAGATTACGAAGGTGACGCCACTGGAAGGGGTGATTGCGGAAACTGCCGGTGCGTTTACGCTTTATCTGACGGAGTATCTGAAGATTCCGGTAAGTACGACACACACCATTACGGGAGCTATTATCGGAGTAGGGGCCACGAAGCGGCTTTCGGCTGTGCGTTGGGGAGTTACGAAGAGTCTGATGACCGCTTGGGTGCTGACTATCCCCGTCAGTGCTTTGCTGGCAGCAGGGATTTATTGTATCGTATCCCTTTTTTAGAAGTGCTGCCGCATAAAAAATAGACGGGTTCGTTTTATTTTGCATGAGGTTTGCACTATCTTTGCAGCCTGAAACTGTAAAATAGAATGCACATTGGACTGGCTATATAGTTTATTCGTCGAGCACTCCGCCTTGCAGGCGGTTGTGGTACTCTCACTGATTTCTGCTATCGGATTGGGATTGGGGAAGATACATGTTTGCGGCATTTCATTGGGAGTGACGTTTGTATTCTTTGCCGGCATCATTGCCGGGCATTTCGGGTTGTCCATAGACCCGCAGATGCTGAATTATGCGGAAAGCTTCGGGCTGGTGATATTTGTGTATGCTTTGGGTTTGCAGGTGGGACCGGGTTTTTTCAGCTCTTTCCGTAAAGGAGGGGTACAACTGAATATGCTCGCCACGGGTGTAGTGCTTATCGGCACCCTGCTGACTGTACTGGGCAGCTATGGGTTGGGGGTATCCCTGCCGGATATGGTGGGCATACTTTGCGGTGCCACGACAAACACACCGGCACTCGGTGCGGCACAGCAGACATTGAAACAGATGGGATTGGAGTCCAGTACCCCTGCTTTGGGGTGTGCGGTGGCATATCCGCTGGGGGTGGTAGGGGTCATTCTGGCCGTACTGTTCATCCGTAAGACGCTGGCGCATAAGGAAGACCTGGAATTGAAAGAGAAGGATGACGTGAACAAGCCTTACATTGTTGCGTTCCAGGTGCACAATCCTGCCATCTTCAACAAGAGTATCAAGGAAATAGGCGGGCTGAACAGCTATCCGAAGTTCGTGATTTCCCGCTTGTGGCGGGATGGGAATGTGAGTATTCCTACCTCGGAAAAGATTATAAAGGAAGGTGACCGCCTGCTGGTGATTACCTCGGAGAAAAATACGCCGGCTCTGACCGTGCTTTTCGGCGAGCAGGAGCATACTGATTGGAACAAGGAAGATATAGACTGGAATGCCATAGACAGCCAGTTGATTTCGCAACGTATCGTGGTGACGCGCCCGGAGTTGAACGGCAAGAAGCTGGGTTCTCTCCATCTGCGTAATCATTACGGTATCAATATCAGCCGGGTTTATCGTAGCGGCGTGCAGCTGCTGGCCACAGCGGAACTGACCTTGCAATTGGGTGACCGCCTGACCGTAGTGGGCGAAGCCGCTGCTATACAAAATGTGGAGAAGGTGCTGGGCAATGCTGTGAAAAGCCTGAAGGAACCGAACTTGGTGGCGGTATTTATCGGCATTGTCATCGGTCTGGCTTTGGGAGCAATTCCTATTTCCATTCCCGGCATCAGCGCTCCCGTGCGGCTCGGATTGGCAGGAGGCCCTATCATCGTAGGTATTCTTATCGGGACATTCGGTCCGAGGATGCACATGGTGACTTATACTACGCGCAGTGCGAACCTGATGCTCCGTGCATTGGGATTGTCTCTTTACCTGGCTTGCCTGGGACTGGATGCAGGTGCCCATTTCTTCGATACGGTATTCCGGCCGGAAGGGCTGTTATGGATTGCTACGGGTTTTGCGTTGACTGTGGTTCCGGTATTGATTATGGGTATCGTTACCTTCAAGTGGCTGAAGATAGATTTCGGAACAATGGCGGGTATGCTGTGCGGAAGCATGGCAAACCCCATGGCGCTGAACTACGCCAACGACACCATTCCGGGAGACAATCCGTCTGTAGCTTATGCTACGGTTTATCCGCTGTGCATGTTTCTACGGGTAATTATAGCCCAAGTGCTGCTCATGTTCTTCATTAATGGATAATGAAGAATGAGGGATATTATCAACTGTCAATTATCAACTATCAATTAAATAACTATGGGAAATATAACTCCGGAAAGTATTGTCAATGACTTGCGTTATTTGCAATTATTATCACGCAGTTTTCCTACCATTGCTGATGCCAGTACAGAAATCATCAATCTGGAGGCCATTCTGAATCTGCCGAAAGGTACAGAGCATTTTCTGACGGATATTCATGGCGAGTATGAGGCTTTTCAGCATGTGCTGAAGAATGCATCGGGGGCAGTGAAACGTAAGGTGAACGAAATATTCGGGCATACACTGCGCGAAAGTGAGAAGAAGGAAATCTGTACGTTAATTTATTATCCGGAAGAGAAGCTGCAACTTATCAAGGAGCAGGAAACGGACCTGGATGACTGGTATTTGATAACACTGAACCAGTTGGTAAAAGTATGCCAGAACGTTTCGTCCAAATATACCCGTTCGAAAGTACGCAAGGCACTTCCAGCAGAGTTCTCGTATATCATTCAAGAGCTGTTGCACGAATCGAGCATCGAACCTAACAAGCATGCCTATATCAATGTCATAATCAGTACCATTATCTCTACGAAGCGTGCGGATGATTTTATTGTGGCGATGTGCAACCTTATCCAGCGCTTGACCATCGACTCGCTGCATATCGTGGGCGATATATACGACCGCGGACCGGGTGCGCATATTATCATGGATACTCTCTGTGATTATCATAATTTCGACATCCAATGGGGTAACCACGATATTCTGTGGATGGGTGCCGCATCAGGTAATGATGCTTGTATAGCCAACGTAATCCGTATGTCGATGCGCTATGCCAATTTAGCAACGCTGGAGGATGGTTATGGCATCAATCTGTTGCCGCTTGCAACGTTTGCCATGGATACCTATGCGGATGACCCTTGCACCATCTTTGCGCCGAAAATGAACTTTGCCGATGCGGAATACAATGAGAAGACCTTGCGGCTGATTACACAGATGCACAAGGCGATTACGGTTATCCAGTTGAAACTGGAGGCGGAAATCATCAGCCGCCGTCCTGAGTTCGGTATGGAGAACCGGAAACTGCTGCATCTGGTGGATTTCGAGCGTGGTGTGTTTGTATACGAAGGCAAGGAATATCCGTTGCGCGATGTGAATTTCCCCACCGTAGACCCGGCGGACCCGTATCGTCTGTCGGACGAAGAGCGCGAACTGATGCACCGGATTCATTCTTCTTTCATGAACAGCGAGAAGATGAAGAAGCACATGCGCTGCTTGTTTACGTATGGCGGCATGTATCTGGTGTGCAACAGTAACCTGCTTTATCATGCTTCCGTGCCTCTGAATGCGGACGGCAGTTTTAAACATGTTCGCATCGGCCAAAAGGAATACTGGGGACGTAAGTTGCTGAAAAAGACCGACCAGCTGATACGTACCGCTTACTTTGACGAGGACGGTTCGGACGAGAAACAGTTTGCACTGGATTATGTCTGGTACATGTGGTGCGGACCGGATGCCCCTTCCTTCGATAAAGACAAGATGGCTACCTTTGAACGCTATTTTGTGGCCGACAAAACATTGCATAAGGAGACGAAAGGGCATTACTATGCTTTGCGCAACGAGGCTGAGGTGTGTGACCGCATTCTTGAAGAGTTCGGCGTGAAGCCGGGGCCACATTCGCATATCATCAACGGACATGTACCGGTAAAGACCATTAAAGGTGAGAAACCCATTAAAGCGGATGGTAAGCTGCTGGTGATTGACGGTGGTTTTTCAAAAGCCTATCAGCCGGAAACGGGAATTGCGGGATATACGCTGGTATATCATTCCCACGGCTTGCAGTTGGTGCAGCATGAGCCGTTCCAGAGCCGTCAGAAAGCCATTGAAGAAGGACAAGACATCAAGTCTACAACCCTGGTTGTCGAATTCAATTCGCAGCGTATGATGGTGAAGGATACGGATAAAGGAAGTGAACTCGTTACGCAGATTCAGGATTTGATGAAACTGCTGGTGGCGTATAGGACGGGGCTGATTAAGGAGAAACAATAATTTATAATTTCAGTATCGTCACCCCGCCCTCTACAATGATGCCTTTGTCATAGGTTTTCCCTTGGGTGTAGTAGCGGCTGCCGCCATAACCGCCGGTGAGGAATATGCCAAAGCGCTCGGTCAGGTGGTATTCCAGATTGACACGTGCCTGGAGGGCATAGAGACGTGCCGGAATGCCGTAGTCCTTGTTCTTGAAGGTTTCTATATGTTGGTATCCCAGATCTCCGCTGATGAACAGCTGTTTGTAGAGCGGTAATTCAAGACCGGCACGGTAGAAGAGGGCAGCGGAAAACTTATCGCCAAAATCCAGATAATGGGTACCGCCACCGAGGATGGTATAGAAGAGCCGGTTCTTGAAACGGGCACCTACATTCAGCTTGGTGGCATTACCACCGAAAAACATCAGTTGAACTTTTGTTTGGGGATTGGCATTGACTAATCCCAACTGGAAACCATCTAATTTTTCTTTGTAGTAGTTGAATAGACCTATTTGAAGCCCTTTGGCACGTATGGCCATATTGGCAGCGCCTATTTGTAATCCTCGGGCTGTACCACCCACCACATTGCCCAGGCCGGAAACCTGAACACCGGTCATATCTCCGGCGGTGATGTTGGTAAGGGCGGACATCTGCATGCCATTCAAGTCTTCACCGATTACACTTAGCAGGCCGGCCCCTGAAAATCCTTTGAAATTTCCACCGGAAATATTGGCGAGTCCGGCAAAGTGTATGCCGGAAGCACCTTCTCCGCTGATATTCAACAGGCCGCCTATGGAGGCGCCACGATTATAGTCCCCACTGATGTTTGCCAGACCGGAAATGATGACGCCTTGCGCATGGTTTCCGGTGATACCTACCAGTCCCGAAACGGATACTCCGATAAGGTTGTTGCCATTGATGTTGGTAATTCCTGCTATCTGCATGCCTCGCATGCTTCCCCCCACCATATTTGACAGACCTGCCATCTGTACACCGTTCACATCCCTGCCGGTTACACTGCCAAGAATATTCATGCCGAGGCCATTCAGACGGTTCATGGAGGAGAACACACCCAGATTGAAGCAGGTGCTTCCTATGGTATCAGTCCGCTGTGTGGAGATGTTTTTCCATAAGGAGATATTGATACCTACCGGGCCATGGTCTGTTCGTGGAGAGCGTTGTTTCCGGAAAGATTTTTCGGAGGATTTCTGAATCGTATCCGGCTGTACGCTGCCCGGATTATGTTCTTGGGCAAGAGCTGTCCCTGCAAGAAGCAGGGACACAAGGAGGAGGGAAAGGTTTCGTTTCATACTTTTTTTCTATATTTCGTCCGGCCAGGGAGCTGGTTGGCGGGTGGCACGCAACAGAGGGCGCTGCGCATCCACAGACCGGAGGTAATTACTTAATTTCCGTGACAACTCTTTGACAACTTCAGGCTTCTCTCGGGCCATATCATGTTTTTCACTGATGTCGGCGGGGATGTTGAAAAGTTCCCGTCTACCGTCACCGAAATAATACACCAGCTTCCACTCGCCCGAACGGATGGAGCAAGTGGCTCCGATGCCCGGGCCGGAAGGACCCCAGCTATTGGGATAATGCCAGTAGATATCACGGTCTTTCATTTTACCTTTTCCGGTGAGCAATGGCATGAAACTGATGCCGTCGCGTTGCTGTACGGTTGTATAGTTGTCTACGCCTGCCATCTCAAGGATGGTGGGGAAGAAGTCCTCTATCATCAGGTAATGGTCGCATTGGGTTTGGGGCGCTACGATGCCCGGCCAGCGGACAATCATCGGTTCACGTATGCCTCCTTCGTAGGCGGAACCTTTACCACTATTGAGCGGATAGTTCTGGACATGCAGTTGTCCGGCGCGGGTATGGGCCGCCAAACCGCCATTGTCGGACATGAAGATGAGGATAGTGTTTTCCGTCAGGTTGTTCTTGTCCAGATAGTCCATGATGTCTCCCAGACTTTTGTCCATACCCTCAATGAGAGTAGCATAGGCGGCTTCTACCGGAGGAAGGCCTTTGTCCAGGTACTTCTGGTAGAAACGCATGTCAGGTTGTATAGGGGTATGGATGGCATAGTGTGCCATGTATAGAAAGAATGGCTTGTCAGTCTGCTGTGCATCGTCCAGTGCCTTCATGGCCTCTATGGTAAGGGCTTCACTTAGGAAAGTGTCGGTTCCATGATATTTCTCCAGACCGGGTACGGCAGCCAGCGGGCTTTTACCGTCTGTTTTGTTGCCGAAATTCTCCTTGCCATAGTAGCTGGCAGGTGAACCGGCAGCATGTCCGGCTATGTTCACTTCAAACCCCATTTTCAACGGGTCGGCTCCGGGAGTGCCTTCAGCACCGAAGTGGGCTTTTCCGCAATGAATGGTGTGATAGCCATGGTCTTTGAGCACTTCGGCCAGGGAGGTGACTTGTGTGGTCCGTTCCACGCCAGGCTCTTGACAAATGCCGTTAACGTTCCATTCCGGATAAATCATGACCGAGTCGGGTTGTTCATGGGTAGTGTTCTTGCGGAGGGTCCAACTGGTGACTCGATGCCTGGCAGCATTCATTCCCGTAAAAAGGCTGACACGCGTAGGTGAACTGATGCTGCATGCATAGGCCTGCGTAAACATTTTGCCTTGTGTAGCCATCCGTTCCATGTTGGGAGTATGGTACGTATCGTTGTACTTGGTACGCTGTGTCCAAAAGGGGAGGGACGTGTCTTGCCATCCCATGTCATCCACTAGGAACAGAATGATGTTTGGCTGCTCTTTTGGAGCAGGTACGGCATCCCCAGGCGGCATGCCATACGCTTCTCCCGCCATTCCGCATATCGGAAGCATGGCGGATAATAATAATTCGTTTCTCATTTAGATAATAATTTAGAAAGGGTTAGATAGGTTGTAGTTTAATTGTTTTTTTACATTATCCTTTGGCCTCCTGATACAAGAAGCGTTTGATAGATTTCTTCGGCGTTTTTTCAAATTCTTCAGGATAGATTTTCATTTTGAATATCTGGCTGTATGCGGGCAGTTCTGCATTCAGTGCCACACGGTTTTCCTCCATGACGCGTTCGATGTCGTCATTGTTCAGCCCATGGGCAAAGGCATCATCGAAGTCGGGGTAAACCAGACCTACCAGTTTCTCATTCTGCTGCACGATGATGCTTTCGGCTACATACGGCATATTGTTCAGTTTGTCTTCTATCTCTTCCGGGTAGATATTCTGACCGCTCGGACCAAGGAGCATGTTCTTGCTGCGTCCCTTGATGCTTACGTTGCCTTCGGCATCCATCAGGGCAAGGTCTCCGGTGTGCAGCCAGCCGTCTTTGTCGAGTACCTGTACGGTGGCCTCGTCGTTCTTGTAGTAACCCAGCATGACATTGGGACCACGGCAGACAATCTCTCCCGGAATGTTTTCGGGATCGGATGATAGGATTTTCACCTCCATACGCGGTGCGGCCTTTCCGCAAGAACCGGGTTTGAAGCGGGTCCAATCCTCGTAACAGATGATGGGGCCGCATTCCGTCATTCCATAGCCTACCGTATAGGGGAAATCTATCATCTTTAAGAACTGCTCCACTTCCTGGTTGAAGGCAGCTCCTCCTACAATGATTTCTGCAAAGTTTCCGCCAAAGGCTTGAATCATTTGTTCGCGTACGGTCGCCTTTATCTTGTCATTGATGATGGGTACTTTCAGCAACAGCTTCATGGCAGGAGTTTCCAGCTTGGGCAGTACGCTCTTCTTTATAATCTTTTCGATAATGAGCGGAACAGCCACAATCAGGTTAGGCTTCACTTCGGTGAAAGCCTGGAAAATGATTTTGGGGCTGGGCATACGAGTGAGGAAGAATATGTGGCAACCTACGGCGAATTCATACAGAAACTCGAATGCAAGTCCGTACATATGTGCCATTGGCAGCATGGAGACAATCTTGTCACCGGCTTTCAGCGGCAATACTTCGAAAGCAAAAGTGGTGTTTGACCAAAGGCTGCGGTAGGGCAGCATCACTCCTTTGGAGTAACTGGTGGTGCCGGATGTATAGTTGATGACCGCTAGTTCGTCGGGCTGGTCCTTGTGATAACTGACATGCTCCTTGCGGAAGTTCTTGGGGTATTTCTTACCGAACATTTCGTTGAGATGTTCGCGGGCATAGTCCAACTTTTCGCTACGGGAGACAAGAATGTAGAAGTCTGCCATCATCATGATGCCCTCCAGCAGCGGCATGGCACTTTCGTTGAGGTTTTCCCAAACCTGGTCGCCTACGAAAAGCAGTTTGGCTTCGGAATGGTTCACGATGTTGTGTACATTGTCTGCCTTGAACTCGTGAAGGATGGGGACGATTACCGCACCGTAGGTCAATGTTGCGAGGAACGTTACGCCCCAGTGGGAACTGTTGCGGCCACAGACGGCAATCTTATCGCCTTTCTTGATGCCGCTTGCCTCGAAAATGATATGCAGCTTTTCTATTTTGCGGGCTACGTCCTTATATTGTAGGGTTGCTCCCTTATAGTCGGTCAGAGCGTCTAAATCCCAATTTTCCTTTATGCTATTCTCTATATAGGCGATAAAACTTTGTTCCATGATATTAATTGCACATTTGGTTGAAAATTGTGCAAATATAAGGGTTTATATATAGAAAGCAAACTTTTATAGGGAAAATAGTTTTTATGGCGGCTATTTGCTAAAACTCGACAGTTATACCTAAAGTAGGCAGGATAGTGCCGCTTTCCTGCTTGAGGTATTTCATTTTATAGCGCTGTTCGGTAACAGGAGCAGACGGATTTTCGATGATGCCCGTACTCATTATCACATCCGGTTGCTTCAGTTTGTTGCCGGTGATATTCTGTATGTCCAGATAGATTCCTATCATGCAGTGATGGAAGTAGAAGGACTTGTCCACACGCAAGTCTAACTGGGCAAAGTTGGGAAGTCGCCCGGTATTATAGTACGCATAGTCGTAGTAGGGCTGTCCTTTGGCATCCCATGCTTCTACGAGTGATGATTTGTCTTCATCATAGGGAGTGTAGGGGCTGCCGCCTATATAGCTTAGCTTGCCTCCTATGCTCCAGCGCCGGGGCAGGTTGTATGTACCGCTCATGTTGAGTATGAAACGGTTGTCCCAGGCAGATGGAATGAAGTCTCCATCTGGGCGGTTGCGGTATTCGCTGCGGTATAAGGTGAAGGAGGATACGAGATTGAACTTGCCGGATGCCTGCCAGCGGAACATGGTTTCCAGTCCGTAGGCCCTGCCGCTGGCTGTAGGGACGAGTGCTTCGTTGCCGGTGACACCGTAATCGTTTCCTTTGCATGCCAACGGAATGTTGTCTTGAAGGGAAAGTGGCATACGGCTGTAACGCTTGAAGAAACCTTCTGCAGAAACCATGAACCGGTCTTGCAGGTGCCAGTCCACACCGAGGCTGCTTTCAAAGACCTGCATGTACTTCAGGTTTTTGTTGAGATATTGCCCTTCATTGTCTTTATATCCCAAAGCGGTGTAGGGAGGCAATTGGTGGTAGAGGCCGGTACTTCCGCTCAGGGTCCATTGTTCCGAGAGTTTGTAGGATGCAGAGAGGCGTGGGGAGAACTGTTTCCATAGCTGCCGCATCTTTCGGTTGTAAGTGTTGCCATCCATACGGATACCGGCAGAAAGTGCCAGACGCTTGTCGGCGGTGGTATAGTCGGAAGAGAAGAAAGCCCCCCAGCCGAAGATGTTGAGTGAGGTTTCGTAGATGGAGAGCGTACCCGAATGACTGCCGTATAGTCTTTGCCGGCTGTGGTTTGCATAGATGGAGTTGTTCAGTTCTGCTCCTTCCTTTAGGGTCCATGCTCCCAAGCGCGTTTGGTTTTCGAAACGCAGGGTGGTCTTTTGTTCTGTGGAGCGTAGGCGCAGGGTCAGGTTGTCTTCGGAAGAGTCATCGTTGTTGCGGTATTTCAGATTGCGGTTGTTCAGGTAGTTATGGCTCAGTATAAGGGATTGTACGTGCCTTCCATTGTAGTGTCTGTAAGAGGCTCCGAAAGTGAATGTTTCCTGATGGATAGTGGGGAGATAGCTGAGCAGATATTCGGCATCTTCTCCTTTTTCATCGGTATTCAGTTTCATCTTGTCAATGCCTGCAAGACCAAGCAGGGTCAGCTCGCTGTGCTCGTTGAAACGGGTTTTTGTTTTGAATTGTCCGTCAATGAAATTGGGCAGGAAGGGCAGTCCCAAAGCCTTGAACAAAAGTTGCAGGTAGGACTGGCGTGCGGAGAACAGATAAGTGGTGCGCTGCCCCAGATGGCCTGCTCCGCTGAGCGAGACTTCCGATGCGCCGATGGTGGCTTTGAACGCCTGCTTGTCCGGATTTCCGTCCTTGAGGCGGAAGTCGAGGACGGAACTCAAGGCTCCGGAGCGGTTGGCGGGGAAGGCGCCCGTATAAAATGTAATCTCGCGTATCAGGTCGGCATTGACAATACTTACCGGTCCTCCGGATGCACCCTGAGTGGCAAAGTGGTTGATGTTGGGGATTTCGATGCCATCCATATAAAAGCGGTTTTCGGAAGGAGAACCGCCCCGAACAATCAAGTCGTTGCGATAGCCGATGGGAGAGAAAGAGACGCCGGGATAGGAGCGTACGATGCGCGAAACATCCCGGTTGGCTCCGGGACTTTTCTCTATTTCCTGCAAGCCGATGATACGCATGCTGACCGGGCTTTCGATACTTCGCCGGAAGGGGGAAGGCACCACCACTACTGTGTTCAGCAGATTGGCATCCTCTTCCATCTCTATCTCGATGAACGGGGTTGAGGCTGAAACGATATATTCGGGGGTGGAAACAGTCTGGTATCCTATGCAGGATGTCTCAAGGCTATAGATGCCCGGAGGTACCTGCTCTATCTTGAATGTGCCGAGTGAATCGGTGGATGCCCCTTTCCCGGGGATGCCGGCAACGAAAACGTTGGCGTAGGCCACGGGTTGTCTGGACTGTCTGTCGATGACTTTGCCGCGAACGGAATAGGTCACGGGAGCTATCATGGCATTCATGGTTGGGCTGATACCTGATAAAAGTATCAGCAATATAAACAATACAGTTCCCACCTTGTACCGTATGGCATTCATGGCTAATCAGACGTCACTAATTACTTTCCCAAGTACCATCGGTACATGCGTTGCACACCTTCCTCGATATCAATCTTATGATGCCATCCCAATGCATGTAACTTACCGGGATCGGTCAGTTTGCGCATGGTGCCGTCGGGTTTGGAAGTGTCGAAGGTCAACCGGCCCTGATAGCCTACGGTGTTGACAATCAGCTCTGCCAACTGGCGGATAGTGATTTCCTTGCCCGTACCGATATTGATGTGACAGTTGCGGATTTCCTTGTCGCCCGGCTTGAAGGTATCTTTGAAGTCGACGTGTTCCATGACGAAGACGCTGGCATCTGCCATCTCCTCGCTCCAGAGGAATTCGCGCAAGGGGGTGCCGGAACCCCATAATCTCACTTCTTCTTCGCTGATGCCGTATTTCCGGAGGATATTCAGAATGTCCTCTTTGCTGCTGTCGCCGTTGATGCCTTCCACCGGACGCAGGTTCATGTCGTGGCGTACGGCATCCCAGTCGCCTTGTTTCAGGCAGTGGGCGAGGTGTATCTTGCGTATCATGGCAGGGAGCACGTGGCTGCGTTCCAGGTCGAAGTTGTCGTTGGGACCGTAAAGGTTGGTGGGCATCACGGCAATGTAGTTCGTACCGTATTGAAGATTGAAGCTTTCGCACATTTTCAGTCCGGCTATTTTGGCGATGGCATAGGGCTCGTTCGTGTATTCCAGCGGAGAAGTGAGGAGTGCGTCTTCTTTCATCGGCTGTTCGGCATCACGGGGATAGATGCAGGTGCTGCCCAGAAAGAGAAGTTTTTTCACTCCGTGGCGGAAGCTTTCGCCGATGACGTTCTGCTGTATCTGCAAGTTCTTGTAGATGAAGTCGGCACGGTAGATACTGTTGGCCATGATGCCACCCACAAAGGCGGCGGCAAGGAATACATATTCGGGCTGTTCCTCGTCGAAGAAGCGGCGTACGGCAACTCCGTCGAGCAGATCGAGTTCTGTGTGGGTCTTGCCGATGAGATTGGTGTATCCTTTCTCCTCAAGATTTTTCCAGATGGCAGAACCTACCAGTCCCCGGTGGCCTGCTACATATATTTTGGCATTTTTGTCTAACATTGTTGTCTGAAAGTTTAATAGTTCATTCAAAGCTCTTTGCTTCTTAAATACAGTTTCTTCACAAATTTCATGTCGTGCTCTGCCATGATGCGTACCAACTCTTCAAAACTGGTCTGCCTCGGATTCCATCCCAGCAGTGTTTTTGCTTTGGTGGGGTCGCCCAGCAATTGTTCCACTTCGGCAGGCCGGAAATATTTGGGGTCGACTTCCACGAGGACTTTTCCGGTCTGTGTGTCGATACCCTTCTCATCCACTCCCTGGCCTTCCCAGCACAGAGTGATGCCTACCTCTCGGAATGCCAGTGTCGCAAATTCGCGTACGGTATGCATTTCTCCGGTGGCAATGACGAAGTCTTCGGGGGTGTCGTGCTGCAGGATGAGCCACATGCACTCGATGTAGTCTTTGGCATATCCCCAGTCGCGCCGGGCATCCAGATTGCCCAGATACAGCTTGTCCTGGAAGCCTTGGGCGATGCGGGCAGCCGCCAGTGTGATTTTTCTTGTCACGAAGGTTTCACCTCGGCGTTCGCTCTCGTGGTTGAAGAGTATGCCGTTTACAGCAAACATGCCATAGCTTTCGCGGTAGTTCTTTGTAATCCAAAAGCCATACTGTTTGGCTACGCCATAGGGGCTGCGGGGATAGAACGGGGTCGTTTCGCTTTGCGGCACTTCCTGCACTTTTCCGAAGAGCTCGGAAGTGGAGGCCTGGTAGATGCGTGTCTTCTTTTCCATACCGAGAATGCGTACGGCTTCGAGCATGCGCAGGGTGCCTACGGCATCGGTTTCGGCGGTATATTCGGGCACGTCGAAGGATACTTTGACATGGCTTTGGGCGGCAAGGTTATATATTTCGTCTGGCTGCACACTCTGGATGATACGGATGAGAGAGCTGGAGTCTGTCATGTCTCCATAGTGCAGGTTAATGGTACGTTTCTGTTTCATGTCGCGTACCCACTCATCGAAGTAGAGGTGTTCGATGCGGCCGGTGTTGAAAGAGGAAGAGCGACGCAGGATACCGTGCACTTCATATCCTTTCTGCAGGAGGAATTCGGCAAGGAACGAGCCGTCCTGCCCGGTAATGCCGGAGATAAGGGCTTTCTTCATAATGTATGCTTCTTGTTATTATGTCTTTTCGGACTGCAATATTCGTTATTTTCCACGAGATGGCAAAATATAAACTATTTCTTTCCCATCACTTTGTCGATAATCAGTGCGATTGCCCCGTCGCCCGTCACATTGCAGGCAGTACCGAAGCTGTCCATCGCTATGTATAGTGCAATCATCAGCGCTTGTGCCGACTCGTCGAAGCCCAGCATGGATTGCAGGATGCCCAGTGATGCCATGATGGCGCCTCCCGGTACCCCGGGAGCGGCTACCATAGTGATGCCCAGCATGAAGATAAATCCTGCAAATAGAGGGAAATCATGGGGCATGCCTTGCATTATCATCAGTGCCAGGGCGCATGCCACAATCTTCAATGTGCTGCCCGACAGATGGATGGTGGCGCAAAGTGGGATGACGAATCCGGCAATATCGGCAGAGACGCCGTTCTTCCGACTTTGCTCCAATGTTACAGGGATAGTGGCGGCACTGGATTGAGTGCCTAGAGCCGTGAAGTAGGCAGGCATCATTCGTCCCAGTAGTTTGAGAGGGTTCTTGCGGACAAACAGTGCCGCAATGCTGTATTGGAATACCAGGAGAAAGATGTGAAGCAGGAAGATTACACCGATAATCTTAATAAAGACCATCAGGATGCCGAATACTTGTCCACTGTGCGTCATGTTGAGGAAAATGCCGAAAATATAGATGGGAAGCAGCGGCAATATCACTGCACTGATCATGCGGATGACAATCTCTTGAAAATCGCGTGCCGCATTTTTCAGTACCTCACTTTTCAGATGAGCCAGGCCCAGCCCCAGTGTGAAGGCAAGTACGAGTGCGGTCATAACATTCATCAAGGGCGGGATACCCACGGAAAAATAGGGAAGAATGCCTTGAGACTCACTGACTTCTTCTAACGGCACCCCGGTTTCTATGAGGGAAGGAAATACCGCCATACCGGTGAAATAGGAGAGAAAGCCGGAGAATAAGGTAGCTCCGTAAGCAATGAGCGCCGTGACGACCAGCATCCGTCCGGCTCCTTTGCCGATGTCGGCAATGGCAATCGTGACCAGTCCCACAATGATGAGGGGGATGGAGAAGTTCAGGAATTCACTGAAAATGGCATTGAATGTTACGAACAGCCGTACCAGCGAAGCCGGTAGGAAATTTCCGAAAAGTATACCTAAGATAATGGCAATGATGATGCGTGGCAATAGTCCGATGTGGAAGTTCTTCATGAGCATTGGTTTTCTGTCTGGTTGAAAAATAGGCTTTCGCTGACAAAAGTACTATTTTATTTTCGTAATTCATACGAACAAATGCTGTTAGCATTTTGTTTCCATATAAAGACAAAATTTACATGAATATGAAGAATTTAAATAAAACAGACATTGGACTTATCGGTCTGGCAGTTATGGGCGAGAATTTGGCCCTCAATATGGCAGATAAGGGATGGAATGTTTCGGTATATAATCGTACGGTTCCGGGAGTGGAAGAAGGGGTGGTGGAGCGTTTTGTGAACGGCCGCGCCAAAGGGAAAAAAATTGAAGGCTATACAGATATAGCCGAATTTGTAACTTCCATTGCCATACCCCGCAAAATAATGATGATGGTTCGTGCCGGCAGTGCGGTGGATGAACTGATGGAACAGCTGTTTCCCCATTTGTCCGAAGGGGATATCCTGATTGACGGTGGCAATTCCAATTATGAGGACACCAACCGGCGTGTGGCATTGGCCGAAAAGAAAGGCTTCCGTTTTGTGGGAGCCGGAGTTTCCGGTGGAGAGGAAGGAGCGCTGAACGGCGCGTCTATCATGCCCGGAGGCTCTGAAAGTGCCTGGTCTGAGGTGAAGCCTATCCTGCAGAGTATTGCGGCAAAAGCATCTGACGGTACCCCGTGCTGCCAGTGGATTGGTCCTGCCGGTTCCGGTCATTTCGTCAAGATGATACATAACGGTATCGAATATGGAGATATGCAGCTTATTGCCGAAGCTTATTGGGTGATGAAGAATCTGCTTGGTCTGGACAATGGACAGATGGCGGAAATCTTTGCTGATTGGAATGAGGGTAAGTTGCGTAGCTATCTCATTGAAATTACCGCCAACATACTGCGTCATAAGGACAAATCAGGAGGTTACCTGATAGATAAGATATTGGATACCGCCGGACAGAAAGGTACGGGCAAGTGGTCCGTTATCAATGCGATGGAGCTGGGCATGCCGTTGGGGCTGATTGCTACGGCTGTGTTCGAACGTAGTTTGTCGGCACAGAAGGGCTTGCGTGAAACGGCTTCCAAGCAATTTGTATGCCGACGCTCGCAGGCGGTGTACAACAAGTCGGAGATGGTGAAGGATATCTATTCCGCACTCTATGCTTCCAAATTAGTGTCATATGCTCAGGGATTCGCCGTGTTGCAGCGTGCATCCGACGCTTTTGCCTGGAACCTCGATTTGGCATCCATCGCACGCATGTGGCGGGGCGGCTGCATCATCCGTAGTATTTTCCTGAACGACATAGCTACGGCTTTCGAGGCAAAAGACAAGCCCAAACATCTGCTGTTGGCTCCTTATTTCAAAAATGAAATGCAGCTGTTGCTTTCCGGCTGGAAACATCTGGTGGCACAATCCATGAAAGAGGAACTTCCGGTGCCTGCATTCTCGTCCGCCTTGAATTATTTCTATTCGCTGGTGTCTGCCAAGTTGCCTGCCAATATGATTCAGGCGCAACGTGACTATTTTGGTGCGCATACCTTTGAAAGGACAGACGAGTTGCGTGGACAGTTTTTCCATGAAAATTGGACGGGACACGGAGGAGATACGAAATCGGGTACGTACAATGTGTGAGAAAGGGGGAGAAGATGATGAAGAAATTAGTGATTGTTATATTCGGCGCTTCGGGTGACTTGACGAAGCGCAAACTGATGCCGGCGCTCTATACTTTGTATAGTGGCGGGCGGTTGCCGGAAGGATTCTCCATTCTGGGGATAGGACGCACCGAGTATACGGATGCCCGTTACCAAGAATATATAATGAGTGAATTGAGTAAGTTCGTAGCTTCCAAAGAGCAGGTGGAAGATAAAATGAGGGATTTTTGCAGCCATCTGCATTACCAGACATTGGATCCCGCCGAGGTTGAAGGCTATCATCTGCTGGACGGACGTTTACAAGAGCTTACCGGTGAGCAGAAACCGGACAACCTGCTGTTCTATCTGGCTACTCCACCTTCCTTGTACGGTGTCATTCCCTTGCACTTGAAGGCGGCCGGTCTGAACCGTCCTGATACGCGTATCATCGTTGAAAAGCCGTTCGGTTACGATTTGGAGTCAGCCAGAAAGCTGAATAGCATTTATGCTTCCGTTTTCAAGGAGCATCAGATTTACCGCATCGACCATTTTTTGGGTAAGGAAACGGCGCAGAACATTCTCGCCTTCCGTTTTGCCAACGGAATCTTCGAACCGCTATGGAACCGTAATTATATAGACTATGTGGAGATTACAGCCGTAGAGAATCTGGGTATCGAAGGACGTGGCGGATTCTATGAAGGTGCCGGAGCCCTGCGCGATATGGTACAAAACCACCTCATACAGCTTGTGGCGCTCACAGCATTGGAACCGCCTGCCGTTTTCAATGCCGATAATTTCCGCAACGAGGTGGTGAAGGTCTATGAGTCATTGGCCCCCTTGACAGAGGAGGATTTGGAGGAACACATTGTCCGCGGACAATATACGGCTTCGGGCTCGAAAGCCGGGTATAGGGAAGAGAAGAACGTGGCACCTGATTCGCGTACCGAAACGTATATTGCCATGAAAATCGGTATTAACAACTGGCGGTGGAAGGGTGTTCCTTTCTATATCCGTACCGGCAAACAAATGCCGACAAAGGTGACTGAGATTGTTGTACATTTCCGTGAGACGCCCCATCAGATGTTTCGTTGCGAGGGTGGACATTGTCCCCGCGCGAATAAGCTGATTCTCCGCCTGCAACCCAATGAAGGCATTGTGCTGAAATTCGGCATGAAGACTCCCGGACCGGGATTTGACGTGAAGCAGGTGATGATGGACTTCAGTTATGACCAGTTGGGCGGGTTGCCTACCGGCGATGCCTATGCCCGTCTGATAGAGGACTGCATACAAGGTGACCCTACACTCTTTACCCGCAGCGACGCGGTAGAGGCTTCATGGCGCTTTTTCGATCCCGTGTTGCGTTATTGGAAAGAGCATACGGATGCTCCTTTATATGGGTATCCCGTAGGTACGTGGGGACCTTTGGAAAGTGAAGCGATGATGCACGAACATGGTGCTGAGTGGACTAATCCGTGTAAGAATTTGACTAATACAGATGAATATTGCGAGTTATGAAAAGTTATGTTTACCATTCGGCTACAGCTACGGCACATGCGTTGATTGAACATTTGATTGCGATGATGGAGCGTGAGCCGGAAAAGACCTTTTATTTTGCATTCAGTGGGGGAAGTACTCCTTCGCTGATGTTTGACATTTGGGCCAACGAGTACAAGGAGGTGACTCCTTGGATGCGGATGCGGATTTATTGGGTGGATGAACGGTGTGTGCCGGCAGAGGATTATGAGAGCAATTATGGTACCATGCGCCGTTTGCTGTTGGATGAAGTAGGCATTCCCGATGAATACGTTTATCCTATTTATGGAGTGAACCGCCCGGAGATTGAAGCAAAGAACTATTCGACGCTGGTTTGCCGCACGGTTCCGCTTTGGGGTGGTTTCCCGGCCTTCGATGTCGTTTTGCTCGGTGCTGGAGACGACGGGCATACCTCCTCTATCTTTCCGGGGCAGGAATATCTGCTTTCTTCCTTTCATCCTTATGAGGTGAGTGTCAATCCCTATAATGGGCAGAAACGCATAGCCATGACCGGCTGCCTTTTGTTTGCTGCGAAGAATCTTATTTTCTTTGTTACCGGCAAGAATAAGGCGGATGTGGTCCGCGATATTCTTGATTCCGGGGATACCGGTCCGGCAGCTTACGTGGCCCACCATGCCGAGCGTGTGGAATTGTTCCTCGATGCTCAGGCCAATGGCGGGAAAATGTCTACTTAGATGTACCGCTCTCCAGAATGCTTACGATGGAGAATAATGTAAAGCAGATGCCTCCCAAACCGGCCAGTACGCGTGCAGGGACAAAATAGGCATTGTGCAGGCCTGCCATCTCAAACAGAAAGGCGGAGAGAAACAGACAAGCCAGGGCCGTGAAGACCGGAATCAGCGGGATGCGGTTGGCCAGCTTGAAAGTGTTCCGCCAGATGGCGGCAAGCAGGATGACTTTGCTGGAAATGCTGTAGCATACCAGTCCCAGGCCTATCATAATATATCCTGTGGAGGAGAGTGCCGGATTGCTGTTGGCTAAGACCAGAAGTCCCCAGAGAATGCTGATGCTGCCCATTATCAAAACAAGGGCCGGCCACCGTTTCCGCTCAGCCTTTGTATAGTTGTTACGTATCTGGCGGACGATGGTTGCAACCAGCGCTACCAGGCTGGAACAGATACAAGCAAGTCCTGCCATGACATGGCCTGCTACATAATATGCATTGTGCTCGCTGCTTTTTGACAATAGCCAGAAGGCCCATATCCATGCCATTACTGCCATAAGGGTGGCAACTGCTATCAGGATATATCCCTGGGAGGAATTGAATGCATCGGCAGGTTGTAGCTGGTCGGTACGTTCCGAGTTGGCGGGAATGAGGGTGAAGCGGGTGGAGGCTGTGGCTGTGGTAGCTACACAAGCTGTGATGAAACCGACTCCGCAAATCACGTGTCCTGCCACGAAATTGCTTGCCGTGGCAGCTTCGTGCATGTAACTCCAACCATAGATTACTGTGAGTACGGCTGCCAGGTAACCGATAACCGGAAGTGCGTATCTGACTATCGGATTGTAGGTATGAATGATTTGTCTAATGATTGTTGCCGCTGTGGCGAACAAGGCAATGCAAATCATCCCTAAGGAAAATACTACCGGACCGGCCACAAATTTTGCCGAATCCAGTCCTTCGTGGAGCACAAAGGCTCCGTAGCCGAAACAGAAAAGGGCCATCAACAAGGGTATGGCCCTGAAAAGAATACTGATACCGTAATTCATAACTGTTGTTTTTAGAGTTTCCCCTTCAAACAGCGTTTCTGCAGCTTTGTTCCTCCTTTTAAGATTTATTTGTGATGAGAAGTGTTTGCCTGTCCGTATTTAGGGAGCCAGCCTCTCCTTTTTCCAGCTGCCATCCGCTTGTTGGGAATAGAGGAAACGGTCGTGTAGCCTGCTTTCCCGTCCTTGCCAGAATTCAAAACGGAAAGGGGTGACGGCAAAACCTCCCCAGTTGTCGGGACGTTTGATACTTTGCCCTATCCATGTTGCCGCTTCGCGGACGAACGCGCGCATTATCTCCATACGGCTGCCGATGACGTGACTTTGGGGTGAAATCCTCGCCCCGATTTTACTTTTGTAAGGCCTGCTTGCAAAATAGGCGTCAGAATCGGCAGGAGCGCATCTTTCAGCTTTTCCTTCAATGTGTATTTGCCTTTCCAGTTTGTGCCATACGAAAGATAAGGATATATACGGATTTGCAGTCAGTTGCCGGCCTTTTCTGCTTTCGTAGTTGGTGAAGAAGATGAAACGGCCATTTTCCACCCCTTTCAGCAACACTGTGCGTGTAGAAGGATGCCCGTCTGTCGAGACTGTAGCTACCGTCATGGCGGTGGGCTCGTACTCATCACTATGGATAGCATCGTTCAGCCAATGGTCGAATTGCTCAAAGGGATTGTCGTTGAGGTTACCCGGTGTCAGCCTGCCTTTCTTATATTCTCTTCTGATGTCAAAGAGTTGTGATTTCATTATCGTGTGGTTTTATCAGGAGTGATATATTGTTTTTCTATGTAACAGTCTGAGAGGGCTGAATGTTTTTGTTTTTCTGCGGAAAGAAAAATATGGAAGAAGGAAATGGCTGTGTTGATACTTAAAAAAATGGGGGTGTGTCAAAATTCACCACAGATTACACGGATTAACACAGAATGAGCTTAATCTACTGATAATCAAAGATGCTTATCTGTGCAAATCTGTGTAATCTGTGGTGAATACCAGTTTCGACACACCCTCGGATATTGGAGATTACCTTATGAAGACAAGTGGAAAGTGGACACTGGCATGTCTGCTATTGTAATTTAAACATTACGGGAACTGTGAATTTACAACGGACCGGTTTGCCTCGTTGCTCACCGGGTTTCCATTTGGGCATGGTGGAAATCACACGGATAGCTTCTTTGTCCAGATAGGGATCTACGCCTCTTACTACTTTTACATCTACGATGCTGCCGTCTTTGTTGACAACGAATTGTACTATTACGCGCCCCTGGGTTCCGGTCTCTTGTGCAATAGTCGGGTATTTTATACTCTTACCCAGATATTGCATCAGACTCATGCCATTATAAGAAAACTCGGGATTCTTCTCTACAACTTCAAAAATCTCATCCTCTACCGGAATCTCTTCATCTACGGTTGGAGATATGGGTTTGATGATTACAGCTTCACCGATTTCTTCGGAAGAGGCAATGGCTGTTTCTTTCACATTGTCATTATCATCCACAATTGTCAATACCTCGGCAATTGCAGGAGCTTGAGGGGGTGGTGGAGCTACTAATTCGGGTTGCTCCGTGATAGGAATTTCAATTTCCTGCTCAAATACGTTCTCGGTAATAGCACCGCTCATGTCAATCCTAACATCACGCTTCGACCATTCAAATGCAACGAACATGAAGACCAGCACAATTACATAACCTACAAGTAGCCAACTTGACTTCTTGTTTTCCAGGCTTGCTTTGGATGTTTTCTTGATTTCCATAATTTACAAGATTATTACCGTATAATGGTTGTCGCGAAACTAACATTATACAGATGTGATTAGTAAAATCATAAAACATGCGTGCCCACTTGTTTCTGTATTAAAGATAAGAAAATGAATGTTATGTTGGTGTTTGGTATGTAGTTATATATAGTTTTTTAAATTTGCTTTGATAATTTTTCTGCTTGTGGATTAAATAGTGTTGATATGTAAAAAGCACTTCCAGCGTTCGCTTACGGAGGAAGTGCTTCACACAAAAACTAAACTAGACTTAACTAAACTATTCTATTGGGGGAGTTTCACAACTCCTATCTGTTCGGTGCAAAGATAAAAAAACATATTTTAATATGCAAAAGGATTCTATAATAAATCGACGTTTTTTCCGATTTTATCGACGGATTAGTCGATTTTTTTAGCTTCTTTGGTCTAAAAATTCTTGAAAAGCTTGTTTATAGCTGTCACTTATCGGGATGTAATTCTTTCCGAACACGATGCGGCCACGGTCTATAATACGTATTTTATTCTTCTGAACAATGTAGGAACGGTGGACGCGCATGAAACGCGAGGCAGGCAGAAGTTCCTCCATTGCCTTCATGCTCATGAGAGACAGGATAGGCTTGGGAGAATCCTCCTCGTAGATTTTGAGATAGTCTTTCAGCCCCTCTATGTACAGAATTTTACTCAATTCGATTTGCACCAGCTTATACTCGCTCTTTACGAAGATGCTCTGAATCTCTTCCTTGGGCTGTTGCAGCAATTCAAACCATTGCACAGCCTTGTTGGCAGCCTGCAGAAAGTCGACGTAGGAGATGGGTTTCAGCAGGTAGTCCAGCGCATTGACTTTGTAGCCGTCTATGGCATACTGGTCGAAGGCGGTGGTAAAGACAATGCGGGTGCCGGAATCGACCATCTTCGAAAATTCCAGTCCGTTCAGTTCGGGCATCTGGATGTCTAGGAAAAGCAGGTCGATGTGCTTCTCGGGCAACTCCTTGATGGCTTGTACGGCACTGGAGTATTTACCGACCAACTCCAGAAACGGGGTCTTGTTGACGTAGCTTTCCAGCAACCCTAGGGCGAGGGGCTCGTCGTCTACAATGGCGCACTTCAGATTCATATCTTTATAATTAAAATAGATTTATACTCTTTCATGTCCTCACTCACTCCTTGCTGCCAGTCGTAATGACCGGGATAGGTCAGCTCCAGACGCTTGCGCACTTGTTCCAAGCCGATGCCGCTTCCGCTTTTATCTGCCACGCTTTTGGGATGATAGCTGTTGGTTATTTCGCAATGTATCTCTCCGGGGCTTTCACTGAAGTGGATACGGATAAAGCTGGGCTCAGTGGGGGAGATGCCATGCTTGAAGGCATTCTCTATGAGGGAAATAAAGATGAGCGGAGCTATTTCCGTACGGCTGTCCGGTCGGACGTCTATCTTTGTTTCCACACGGACGTTGGCGGAGAGACGGATGCGCATCAGTTCGATGTAGTTGCGGATGAAGTCCATCTCCTTGTCCAGGGTGACGAAGTTCTGCTGATTGTCATACAGCACATGGCGCAGCAGTCGGCTCAGTTCCTGCACGGCAGTCTGTGCCTTGTCGGCATCGAAGGCGATGAGGGCGTAGATGTTGTTCAGCGTATTGAGCAGGAAGTGCGGGTTGAGCTGGTTGCGCAGGTTCTTCAACTCGGCTTCCGTGCGGCTTTTCTCGGCTTCCCGGCGGGCGGCGTCCATCTGCGCCCAGCGGCGGCTCAGCTTGATGGCAGCGCTGAGGCCGGCGGTAAGAATCATGGTCGAGATGTCGCGCAAGATGAATATCCATTTGGGAGGACCTATGTGCTGACCGCCATCATCGCCGCGCAGATGGTTTTGGAATGTGTATTCTTGCCAAAGGTGGGCGCCGGTGGTAATGCAGATGATGAGCAGTGTGTTCAGCAGGAGATACTGCCGGATGCGTCCCTCGAACAAGTAGCGGGGAATGAGGAGGCAGTAGTTGATGTAGAATACAAGGAAGAACGAGAGGGTACTGCTGCTACCGTGGCGCAGATAGTCCGCGAGGCTGATGTTGAAGCCGCTGCGTGTCATCATCAGAAAGGGGAAACCGATGACGATACCCCAGACAATGATGTGTATCAGGGTTTCGATGCCGCGGTGGCGTGGGTTAGGGAGCTGTTGTTTCATCATGATACAAAGATACAGATTTTAATGGATATTGGAAATATCCGCTGCCTGCGAAGCAAATCTCTGTTCGCAGGTTGCGGATAAGCGTTTCCAGGTTGCGGATATGTATCCCAAGCTTGCGGATGTCTATCCCAAAGCTTGGGATAGAGATTATCCTTAATTCGGCATAACTTTTCTCTTTATTGGCAGAAAGTTTTTTCTTAATACTTAGAAAGTTTTTCTTTAATACTTTAGGACGTGTCTTGATAACTTCTGGCAAGAGAGAGATAGGTTATTCGTAGCGTATGGCCTCTATCGGGTCGAGGTCGGCAGCTTTCTTGGCGGGATACCAACCGAAGAACACTCCGGTGACGGTACATACGGCGAAGGAGAGGAATACACTCCACGGCTGGATGAAGATGGGCCAGTGGGCAACGCTCTTCACTATCCAGCTGGCTCCGCATCCTATGATGACGCCGATGATGCCTCCGGTGATGCTGATAAGGATGGCTTCGATAAGGAACTGGCTCAAGATGTCGACACCGCGTGCGCCTACACTCATGCGCAGGCCGATTTCGCGCGTGCGTTCCGTCACCGATACGTACATGATGTTCATAATGCCGATGCCGCCCACTACGAGCGAGATGCCGGCGATGCAGGCAAGCAGCGTGGTCATCAGGTCGGTGGTGGAGTTCAGCATGGTGCTGAGCTCCTGCTGGCTGCGGATGGTGAAGTCGTCGTCACTCTCCTTCAGTTTGTGGTTACGGCGCAGTATTTCGGTGATTTCGTCGGTGGCATTGTCCGTCATGTCCTCGGTGAGGGCGGAGGCGAAGATGCCGCTAAGGTAGGTCTGTGCCAGCAGGCGTTTCATCACGGTGCTGTAGGGGGCAAGCACTACGTCGTCCTGGTCCATGCCCATGGAGTTGTAGCCTTTGGACTTCAGCACGCCCACCACGCGGAAGGGCACTTGGTTGAAACGGATGATACGTCCCACGGGGTCCTCTCCGCCGGGGAAGAGGTTGTCTTGGATGGTCTTTCCGATGACGCACACCTTGGCAGAGGTCTGTATGTCGGCTTCGGTAAACATCTCGCCGTTCTCCACGCTGAGCTGCCGGATTTCGAGATAGTCCGTGCCCACGCCGCTCACGGAGGAGGGATAGTTGTTGTTGCCCGCGATGAGCTGCCCGCTGGAGGAGACATTGGGGCTGACGGCAGCCAGAAAGTTGGTTTCGTTTCGCAGGGCTTCGTAGTCGGTCAGCTTCAAGGTCTGCATGGCGCTGGGGTCTTGGCGGACACCGCCGCGCATGTCGGCACCGGGGTGAATCATAATCATGTTGGAGCCCATTTCGGAGATTTGCGCCTGGATGCTTTTCTTCGAACCTTGTCCGATGGCAAGCATCGTGATGACGGACGCCACGCCGATGATGATGCCCAGCATGGTGAGGAATGCGCGCAGCTTGTTGTTGTTCAAGGCTCGCAAGGCTATTTTGAAAAGGTTTGTTCCGTTCATATCGTTTTAATGGAAAGTTTAAAATTAATCCCTAATCCTTAATCCCTTATCCCTCATTCCTCCTCCTGCTTAGGCAATGCTGCCAGGGCTTCGGCTGCATTCTGGATTTGGGTGTTGATGGTATCGTCCTTGATTTGTCCGTCGCGCAGCACGATGTTGCGGCTGCTGTACTGGGCTATTTCGGGGTTGTGGGTGACGAAGATGATGGTGCGTCCTTCGGCATGCAGCTTTTGGAACAGTACCAGAATCTCGAAAGAAGTACGGGTGTCCAGGTTACCCGTAGCTTCGTCTGCCAGGATAACGGCGGGATTGTTCACCAAGGCGCGGGCGATGGCTACGCGTTGCATCTGACCGCCGGACATCTGATTGGACTTATGTTCCAGTCGGTCGCCCAGCCCCACGGCTCGCAGGGCTTCGATGGCACGTCTCCGCCTTTCGGAAGCCGAGACGGAGGAGTTATACATCAGCGGTAGCTCCACATTTTCCACGGCAGTGGTTTTGGGCAGCAGGTTGTAACTCTGGAATACGAAGCCGATTTTACGGTTGCGTAGTACGGCGCGTTGAGGCTTGCTCATGGTGCGTACGGAGATACCGTCCAGCAGGTATTCGCCGCTGGTGGGCGTGTCCAGGCAGCCGAGGGTATTCAGCAAAGTCGACTTTCCGGAGCCCGATGTACCCATGATGGTGACAAACTCGCCTTCACGGATGGTGAACGAGACGCCGCGCAGGGCATGCACGGTTTCGTCCCCCACCTGGAAGTTGCGTTTGATATTTTGAAGTTCAATGACTGCTTTATTCATAATTCTTTTTTTGTATTATTTTCCGCTCTTCTTCTTACTTCCCGGAGGGCCAGGCATGAACGGACTCTTCTCACCTCCGGGAGCTTCCTGGCTCATGTCCGGAGCGCCGCTGCCGGGCATGCTGCCGATGGTGGCTTCGGTCACCACTACGGTACCTTCGTTAATGCCGCTGATAATTTCCGTGTTGACTCCGTTGGAGATACCTATCTTCACCGGATGGGCGGTAAAGGTGTTGCCTTCGCGGGTCCAGAGTTTATGTTCCCCTTCGCAATCCTTCACGATATCATTGTCGCCGATAAGCGGTTTTTCGGGGTTGAAGCGCAGGGCACGGGCAGGAGCGCACAGTACGTCTTTGCGGTCGAGGGTGAAGATGGTGACGTTGGCTGTCAGGCGTGGTTTCAGTTTCAGGTCCGGGTTGTGGGCGGAGATGACTACTTCGTAGGTCACAACCGTGCTGGTGCTGGTGCTCGACGTGCTGCTTGAGCTGGCATCTCCCAGACGAATTTGTGTGACCACTCCTTCGAACACGTCATTCGGGTAGGCGTCTACGGTAAACGTGGCGCGCTGTCCCTCTTCCACACCGCCTATGTCCGCTTCGTCCACGTCGGCCACAACCTGCATCTGCGTCAGGTCGGCAGCGATGGTGAACAGTGTCGGTGTCTCGAAGCCGGAAGCCACGGTCTGTCCTGCTTCCACGTCGCGGCTGATGACCACACCGTCGATGGGAGAGGTGATGGTGGCGTAGGAGAGGTTGCGTTCAGCCTTTGCCAGTGATGCCTGGCTGCTTTCGTAGTTGCTCTTGGCCTTCTCGTAGTTATAGACGGACTGCTCATAGTCCGTGGCGGCGATGAGCTGCTTTTCGTTCAGCGTCTTGTTGCGCTCGTAGAGTTTTTTCTGGTACTCGTATTCGGCCTTTGCACCGTTGTAGGCGGCGCGTTGCGAAGCGAGTTCGCTTTGCAGTGTCACGCGGTCCATCTCGGCAATGAGTTGGCCTTTGGTTACTACGGAATTGTAGTCTACATGAATCTTGTCGATGATACCGCTCACCTGGGTACCCACTTCCACTTCCGTCACCGGTTCGATGGTCCCCGTGGCGGTTACGGATTCGGAAATCTCGCCTTTATGGATGGTTGCTGTGGCGTAGGTCACCTTGTGCTTGGCCTTGGCACCACCGAAGAGCCATACGCCGCCGCCCACTATGATTACGGCAGCTACGGCAATGAGGATGATTCTTTTTTTGTTCATATATATAAGGTATTATAATTCGATTTTTTCTCCTTGATAAAACTTCAGTAGCTGCATATTCAGTATGGCCATGTATTTGGCTTGCAGTGTCTCCTGCTGTGCGTTGAGCAGATTGCTTTTCTCAGTCAGCAGTTCTACGGTATTCTTCATGCCCAGGTTGAACTGCTCTTGAATCAGTTCATAGCTGGTCTGCGTACTTTTCAGTTTCTCTGTGGCGGCGGCGTAGCGCTGCTGGGCGCTGTTGGCATCGAGCCAGAGGGTTTCGATGGTCTTGTACAGCGTTTTTTGGTCGTCCAGCAGGTCCAGTTCGCTGGTCTGCTTCTGAATCTTGGCTTTCTCTACGGCACTCTTGGTCTGCCGGTTGCTGAAGATAGGCACGCTTACGGTGAAGCCCAGCGAGTTGTTCCAGTTCTGTTTGACTTGCTCGCTGAAGGTGAAGTCATTGCCGTTGGCATGGCTGGTTCCGATGCCGGCGCTGAGGCTCAGCGTAGGCAGATAGCCAGCGCGGGCAATTTTGATGTCGAGGTCGGATGTCTGTATATTCAGTTTGCCGGCTTCTATTTCCGGACGGAGCACGAGGGCAGAACGGTAAACGTCCGTTTTGGTGGGCAGGGGTGCCAGTACGTTTTCCGTGCCGAGTGTGGGGATGTAGAGGTTCATCTCGGATTCGCCGTCCAGTTCCAGGAGTTGTTTCAGTTGTAGTTTGTAGTCTTGCAGGGTGGCTTGTGCGGTCACCAGTTGGTACTTGTCGGTGCTTACCTGCGCTTCCAGTTGTGCCAGGTCGCTTTTGGCTATGCTTCCTGCTTCGAGAAGCTGGCGGGCGCGTTCGCATTCGGCTTGGCTCACTTCCAGGGTCGATTCGTTCACTTTCACGGCTTCGGCGGCGTAGAGTATCTGTACGTAGGTTTGTGCGATACTTTCTTCGATGCTGTTCTCGCTCTGTGCTACGCTAAGTTCGGCAATGCGGTTGTTCAGTTGCTGTTGTTTGATGGTGTTGAGGCGTTTCCCGCCGTTGTAGAGGGTCCAGTTGGCATCGATGCCGTAGCTGCCGTTATAGGAAGTCTTGCTCTGGCTGCTGGTGATGTTGTCGCCGTCGATGATGGTGTTTGTCTCGCTCTTCGGGCGATTCACGACACGCTGGCTCACACTGGCCGAAAGGCTGGGGAAGAGAGCGGCTCGGGCGGTCTTTACATCTACCTGGGCACTTTCCGCACTGAGGCGGTTCTTGCGGATGGTGATGTTTTGCTGCAAGGCATAGTCGATGCACGCTTGCAAGTCCCATTGGCCGGGCAGGCTGTCGGCTGGCTGCTCGGAACTGCCGGGTATCTGCGTGGAAGTGCCGTTTTGGGCGGCCACTCCCATGCAGCTTGCCATACATAGCGCTATCACTGTCAATCTTTTTACGTTCGTCATATCTTCGTTATTCTATGGTTTTACATTTGCAAATGTAGTGGGGTGGAGAAAGGATTGCAAAAGTGATAGACGTAGAGTGAATTTTCCTCGCCTAAAATCTTTTTTGTACCGATGAATGGGAGAAGTCTTTTTTCTGTTCAACTTTTCACCTTTTTATTTGTTCTTTATATAAAAGTATTTTATATTTGTAATCATTATAATTTTATCGGCATGAAACAGACTGCGGTAAACATTTGGCGTTTTTATTTGGAAGGTTTTCGAAGTATGACGTTAGGGCGTACTTTGTGGCTTATCATTCTTGTGAAGTTATTCATCATGTTCTTCATTCTCCGCCTTTTCTTCTTCCCACGGTTTCTGAATACCCCCGTGGTGGGCGATGACAAGGAAGGCTATGTCAGTAATGAGCTTATCCATCGGAGTCTGGGCGACTAAACACGGAGACACGGAGTTTATTTCCTTGCCCTTATAAATTCTCCGTGTCTCTCTGTTCTTACCCGATAACTTAAAAACTTAATAACTCATAACTTATAACTCATAACTTGATTCTTATGCTTGGACACATTGACACTTCCCTGATTGACTGGTCGAGAGCCCAATTTGCCTTGACCGCCATCTATCACTGGATTTTTGTGCCGCTGACACTTGGACTGGCGGTAATTATGGGCATCATGGAAACAGCGTACTACCGTACGGGTGACGAATTTTGGAAACGTACTGCTAAATTCTGGATGAAGATTTTCGGTATCAACTTTGCCATTGGTGTAGCAACCGGTATCATTCTGGAATTTGAATTCGGTACGAACTGGAGTAATTACAGTTGGTTTGTGGGCGATATCTTTGGTGCACCGCTTGCCATCGAGGGTATTTTGGCTTTCTTTATGGAAGCAACGTTTATCGCCGTCATGTTCTTCGGCTGGGATAAGGTGAGCAAGCGTTTCCACCTGGCATCTACCTGGCTTACGGGGCTGGGCGCCACGATTTCCGCCTGGTGGATTCTGGTTGCCAATGCCTGGATGCAGAATCCCGTAGGCATGGAGTTCAATCCCAATACGGCACGCAACGAGATGGTAGACTTCTGGGCTGTGGCCACTTCGCCGATGGCTGTCAACAAGTTCTTCCACAGTGTGCTGTCCGGCTGGGTACTGGCTGCCGTGTTTGTAGTGGGGGTGAGCTGCTGGTATCTGTGGAAGAAGCGCGAGAAGAAATTTGCGCTGGCAAGTGTAAAGATTGCCGCATGGGTAGGTCTGTGTGCCGCTGTGCTCTCTGCCTGGACGGGTGATGGCTCGGGCTATCAGGTGGCGCAAAAGCAGCCGATGAAGCTGGCTGCTATGGAAGGCTATTATGAAGGGCGGCAAGGTGCCGGATTGGTAGCGTTCGGGCTGCTGAATCCTGCCAAGCAGACACCGCAGGACGGAGTAGACCCATTCCTTTTCCGTGTGGAAATTCCGAAGATGCTGTCGCTGCTTGCCGAGCGCAAGATGGATGCTTTTGTTCCCGGCATCAATGACCTGCTGAAAGGTGGATATCCGTTGAGCGATGGTACCGTAGCGCTTTCGGCAGAGGAGAAAATAGAAAAAGGAAAAACGGCTATCGGTGCGTTTGCCGCCTATCGTGCAGCCAAGGCTGCGGGCAATGAGGCGGATGCAGAGGTGGCTGCCAAAGTGTTGAAAGATAATGTAGCCTATTTCGGTTACGGTTATATCAAGGACGTGAACGAGCTGGTGCCCAATGTGTCCCTTACGTTCTACATGTTCCGTGTGATGGTGATGTTGGGTGGATACTTCATCCTCTTCTTTATTGTGGTGCTGTTCCTGGCCTATAAGAAAGACTTGTCGCGGATGCCATGGATGCATTGGGTGGCTATGCTCACCATTCCGCTGGGCTATCTGGCTGGACAAGCCGGATGGGTGGTTGCCGAGTGTGGTCGCCAGCCGTGGGCCATCCAAGATATGCTGCCCACGAGTGCCGCCATCTCTAAGCTGGATGTAGGCTCCGTGCAGACCACGTTCTTTATCTTCCTGGTACTTTTCACTGTCATGCTGATTGCTGAGGTGGGAATTATGCTGAAGGCTATTCGCAAAGGTCCTGAAACCGAAACGCACACACCGTCACATAACTCATAACTTATAACTCATAACTCACAATGAATGCTTATATATTTCTTCAACACTATTGGTGGTTTGTAGTCTCCTTGCTGGGAGCACTGCTGGTATTCCTGCTGTTCGTGCAGGGAGGTAATTCGCTTCTGTTCTGTCTGGGGAAGACGGAGGAGCAGAAGAAGATGATGATTAATTCTACGGGACGGAAGTGGGAGTTCACGTTTACAACGCTTGTCACGTTTGGAGGCGCGTTCTTTGCTTCGTTTCCGTTGTTCTATAGTACCAGTTTCGGAGGAGCTTATTGGTTGTGGATGATTATTCTGTTCAGCTTTGTGTTGCAGGCTGTCAGCTACGAGTTTCAGTCGAAGGCGGGAAATCTGCTGGGCAAGACAACGTATCGCACGTTCCTGGTGATAAACGGAGTGGTAGGTCCGGTATTGCTGGGTGGGGCAGTGGCCACGTTCTTCACGGGGTCTAACTTCTATATCAATAAAGGGAATATCGCAGATGCGGCAATGCCGGTTATCAGTCAATGGGCTAACGGCTGGCATGGGTTGGATGCGTTGCTTAATCCGTGGAATGTGGTGCTGGGGCTGGCTGTGTTCTTCCTGGCACGTATCTTGGGAGCGCTTTATTTTATTAATAATATCAATGAGGATGATTTGGTGAAACGCTGCCGCCGGGCACTTTGGGGAAATACGGCGTTGTTCCTGGTATTCTTCCTGGCCTTCGTCATCCGTACGCTGCTTGCCGACGGCTATGCTGTACGCCCGGAAACGGGAGAGGTGTTCATGGAACCTTACAAGTATCTGACGAACTTCCTGCAGATGCCGGTAGTGCTGCTTGTATTCCTGGTTGGTGTGGTGGCTGTGCTCTGGGGCATTATCCGCACGCTGTGGAAGCCGGCATTCGACAAGGGTATCTGGTTTGCCGGTGCAGGGACGGTGCTTACGGTATTGGCACTGCTGCTTGTGGCAGGCTATAACAATACGGCCTATTATCCTTCTACCCACGACCTGCAAAGCTCACTCACGTTGGCAAACAGTTGCTCGAGCCAGTTCACACTGAAGGTTATGGCTTATGTCTCTATCCTTGTTCCTTTCGTTCTTGCCTACATCTTCTACGCTTGGCGCAGTATCGACAATCGCAAGATTGATGCGAAGGAGATGGAAGAGGGAGGACACGCGTATTAATTAAAAATTAAGAATTAAAAATTAAAGGAGGATGTGTCATCTGTGTGCTATTAACTGTTTTGATACATCCTCTTCTTATTCTTTTGTCCGCTTCTCATTTAGCTGGAATTTGGGTACCAGTTTCATCAATCGTAGAATCTGTCCTTGCCTTTTCTTTATGTAAGGGGAGGGGTGTGCTGAGTCGAAGCGTATGGGGTTGGGCAATGTTGCCGCTATTAGTGCGCACTGTCCGGCAGAGAGCTTGGCTGCTGTAGTCTTGAACTTGTATTTGGCGGCAGCTTGTGCGCCATAGATGCCTTTTCCCATTTCGATGGAGTTGAGATAGACCTCCATGATACGTTCTTTGGACCAGAAGAACTCTATTAGTACGGTGAAGTAGACTTCCAGTCCTTTACGTACCCAGGAAGACTGGGGCCATAGGAATACATTCTTTGCCGTCTGCTGGCTGATGGTGCTTGCGCCCCGTTTCCGTTTTCTTGTTTCATTCTCCTTTATCGCTTTCTGTATCTCGATGAAATCGAATCCGTTGTGTGTGGCAAACCGGTTGTCTTCCGAGGCAATGACGGCCATAGGCAGGTGAGGGGATATCTTGTCGGAAGATACCCAAGTGTGGTGCCAGCATGGACTTTCACCCTTAAAGACCTGTTGCACGCTGCGAATAACCATCAGTGGCGTGATGTAGACGGGTACAAAACGATAAGCCACTACCGCTAGGATAGTGGAAATAAAGAAGAATAATATGATGTTGCGGAGGAACCGCAAAGGCTTCGGGAGTTTCATGGAGAGAGTGCCAATGTGATTAATGTGTTAATGTGCCAATATGCATATTGGCACATTAACACATTAATCACTTTACCATATTAATTAGCTGCCTCCGCATTCTTAATCATCTGTTCGCTGGCATACATATATACCTCTACGCGTCGGTTCTGGTCGGCAGACAGACTTTCGTCGTATTCGTTGTATCCCACGCCTTCCACTTTCTTGAACTGGGCCGGAGATACGCCGCAATCCTGCAAATAGTTCTCTACGGCATAGGCGCGGTTCTTGGAAACTTTCATGTTGGCTTCGTAAGTACCCACTTTGTCGGTATGGCCGATGATGGCGATATCGGTTGTCGGGTCTTCCTTCAGAATCTGTGCGAGTTCGCGCAGGGAAGCCTTTGCCTCGTTGCTCAGTGCTGCGGAGTTGAAGCCGAAAAGAATACCTGCCGCAAAGGATACTTTGACAGCCGGCAAGCCGTTTGCATCCGTCACCTGCTCCACTTGGGCGCCTTCAATCTTGGCAGCTTCGGCAGCCTTCTTGTCCATCTTGTGTCCGATGGCAACGCCGGCACCCGTACCTACTGCAGCACCTACCGCAGCTCCAATGGCTGCCCCCTTGCCTTTACCTATCAGTCCGCCGATAATGGCACCTGCTGCTGCACCGGAGCCACCGCCGATTATTCCACCTTTGGCCTTGTTGTTCATTGTGCCGCAACTGCCCAGCAGCAATGCGCCGCACAAAAGTAATACTGTAAATTTCATCTTCTTCATAACTCTTTTTCTTTAAAAGTTGACTTTATCTTTAATGTTGCAAATTTATGTATATAATAACCATATTCTTCTTTCTAAAGTTCGCCAGTTCTGTCCTTTTTTAGAGAATTTTCCTTTTGATGAGGACGAACCAGGCTGTCAGTATAAGACCTTTGGCAACGGTCGTTCCACTTACTGCCCACCAGATGGCATCCACTCCCATACCCATGTGCACCAGCAATAACGCCACCGGAATACGCATGTAATTGCATCCGATGCTGACAATGGCAGGCGGCACTGTCCGTCCCAGTCCGTAGAACACGCCCTGCATGGTAATTTCCATCATCATGAACATTTGCGAATAGCCGTCGATGCGGAGGAAATCTCCACCCACACGGTAGGCTTCGGCCTCGGGTACGAAGATAGAGAACACCTCGCTGCCGAAGAAGATGAACAGTAGTGAGCAGAGGCTTCCGAATACGCCCGTCATCCACATGGTGGTGCGCCATGCTTGCTTCACGCGCGACTTCTGCCCCGCGGCATAGTTCTGGGCGATGAACGTGCTCAGCCCCGTGGAGAATCCTTGCGAAGTATTCCAGGTGATGGCCTCGATTTGTCCACCGGTGGTGAATGCCATCAGTCCGATGTGTCCTCCCTGCTCCGAGGCGGTGCGCGAGAGGAACATATTGACGAAGGCAAATAGCGTGTTCAGCGTAGCCACGGGCAGCCCGAGCTTGAAGATGCGCCGGGTGTACTTCTTTTTCAGCGGAACGATAAAGGAGAAACCTCCGAGCACGGCGCTTTTCCCCCGGAGTTTGTAGACGAAGATGCCGAATACTGTAGCTTCGGAAAGCCATGTGGCAAGTGCCGCGCCCACTGTTCCCCAACCGAAGCCGAAGATGAACAGAGGGTCGAGGACGATGTTCATTATCAGTCCCGTCCCGCTGATGTAGAACGGAATCTTGCTTCGTCCTGCCGCGTTGTAGATGCCCGTAAAGGCAGCGGAGAGAAAGATGAAAGGCAGTCCCGTCGACACGATGCGCAGATAAGTCACGGCGGCGTCCGTGATATGCTGTTTCAGCTCGAAGATGTTCAGGATGGGGCGGGCGAAAAGAAAGAGCAGGCCTCCCCAGCAGACGGAGATGAGCAGGGCAATCGTAATGTTGTGCGAGGCAAAGCTGCGTGCGTCCTCTTCGCTGCGTGCACCGATGGACTGGCCTACGCTGACTTCGGCGCCCACTTTATTGAGCAAGGCGATGGAGCCGGACATCCACGTCAGTATGCCTACCGCACCTACTGCAGCCATGGACTCACTGCCCAGACGCCCTACCCATGCCATGTCCGTCAGGCTGTAGGCCATCTGGATGAACGAGGTGGCCATGATGGGCATTGCCAGCGTGAAAAGCTGGCGGTTGATGGGGCCTTGTGTCAGATTCTTTGTTCCTTGCACGTTGACGGGTTTTTAGGTAAACAATGTGTTGCTCATCCCCTTTTCCGCTTTCTGCGGAGACGGTGGTGGCGTTTCTGCTTGTACTTTCGTATCTTGGCATATACCAGCCAGATGAAGAGCAGACCGAAAACGGCGAAGATGAGCAGCACGATGCCTGTGTTGAGATTGTCACCTTTCACGCGGCTCCACATCTCGAGCACTAGTTCCGTGCGGTCGCCGAAGTCGCGTATCATGGCGCAGCGTTCCACTACTCGGCGGTCAGGATATTGTACCGGGTCTATCTGCAGGCTGTCGGCTCCGGGCAGGGGGCCGAAGAAGTAGCTGAGGTCGGAGTGCACGTCGAGCGTGGTATCGGTCTTGGCCTCCATGATTTCCGGTGTGGCTACGGCGCTGACGTAGCCGATGGCATCCATGTTGCGCAGTGCCACGGAAGGCTGGCAGAGGTAGTTGATGAAATAGCTTGCCGCCTTCACGTTGCGGGCGTAGCGGGGGATTACCCAGCCGTCGTACCAGATGTTGCTGCCTTCGCAGGGGACGGTGTAGTCCAGTTCCACACCCACGGCATCGGCCTCCTCGATGGCCCAGACGGCGTCGCCGCTCCAGGTGAAGTTAATCCACGCCTTGTTCTTGGTCATCATTTCCTTGCCGAAGTCGGCTTCCCAGCCGGCGATGTTGGGTTTCATCTCCTTGAGGCGTTGCTCGGCCAGGGCGATGGCCTGCGGGGAGTTGTCGTTCATCAGTTGCTCTACGGTGACGGTGCTGTCGGCCAGCTCCCGGGCGTGGGCGTAGATGATGGCGGTACCGTAGGCATCGCGGTAGCTGTCCTTCATCAGTATTTTGCCGCGGTTTTTGGAGTCCCAGAGGATGTCCCATGTGCCGGCCTCTTCGGCGGTAATAAACTTTTTGTTGAAGAGGATACCAGCGGTGCCCCACATGTAGGGCACGGCATAGTCCTCGGTCTGGCGTTCCGGTTGCGAGGTCTTGTTCAGCTCGTGGCGAATGTAGGGCGACACGTTGGGGATGTAGTCCGGCGTGTGGCCGAAGTTGCGATCGATGGGTAGCAGGAGGTCTTTGCGAAGCATGCGTTCGATGATGTACTCCGAGGGGCATACGACGTCGAAGTCCTCGTGCCCGCGCTCAATTTTGGTGAGCATGATTTCGTTGATATCGAACACCTGGTAGATGATACGGAGGTCTTCGCCCGTCTGCTGCTTGTACCAGTCGGGAAATTCGGCAAGCACATCTTCATCGATGTAGTCCGCCCAGTTGTATATCTTCAGTACACGGCTGCGCTCTTCTGTGGAGTTTCCACAAGAAGAGAGGGATGCGATACAGCACAGTAGAATCAGTATGTTTATTATCCTTTTCATCATCTTGTTCTTGACAATTGATAACTTATAACTCATCACTCACATCAATCGTTTTTCGTCCGTTCGGCCCGCTTGTTGATTACAATCAGCAGCACCAGCACCGTCACGAAGATGATGGTGGAGAGTGGCCGCAGTTCCGGCGTCAGTCCACCTTTGCGCGCATCGGCGTAGATGTAGGTGGAGAGCGTTTCCAGCCCCTGGTTGCCGATGGTGAAGATGGTCACGGCAAAGTCGTCGATGGAGAGCGTGAAAGCAAGGATGAATCCGCTTATCATACCCGGAAATATCTCCGGAAGAATAACCTTGCGCAGTGCTTGGAACGGTGTGGCGCCCAGGTCGAGTGCCGCCTCGTAGACATTCTGGTTCATCTTTTTGAGCCGGGGCATTACGCTGAGCACCACGTAGGGCGTGCAGAAAGTGATGTGTGCCAGTACCACTGTGGTGAATCCTTGCGATATGCCGAAGCTGACGAACAGCAGGAACAGCGACACACCGGTGATAATGTCTGCATTCATCATCGGGATGGCATTGGCGAAGTTCATTACCTGCCGTGTGCGCGAGCGCAGATTGAAGATGCCGATGGCTGCAATGCTGCCCAGCGCCGTACTGGCGGTGGCGGCAAGCAGGGCAATGGCGAATGTGTTCCAGATGGCATTTATCAGCGAGTGGTGCATCCCGCCCGTAAACAAGGAGCTGTACAGCTTGGTGGAGAATCCCGTCCAGTTGCCCAGCACCTTTGCCTCCGTGAAGGAGAATATCATAATAATTAAGATGGGCGAGTAGAGCAACGCCAGCAGCAGCCACAAGTAGCCGCGGGTTAAGATTCGTGTCATCATATCACACCTCCGCTTTCATTCGATGCCCCGTCCTCCTCGTTGGTAAAGAGGATGGTGATGCCTATCAGCAGCAGCATGATGAGCGAGAGGGCGGCACCGTAGTTCCACATTCCGTTGTAAATATTCTCTTGCACCGTGGTGCCGAACAGTTTGATGTTGTTCATTGTTAGCAACTCGGCAATGGCAAAGGTAGAAACCGTAGGCATAAACACCATCACTATGCCGCTCATCACTCCCGGCATGGAGAGCGGCAGAATCACCTTGCCGAATACGCGGGTAGGAGAGGCTCCCAAGTCCTGCGCAGCCTCAATCAGATTGTGGTCCATCTTCTGAAGAGTGTTGTAAATGGGGTATATCATGAACGGCAGGAAGTTGTAGACCATACCGAACACAAGGGCACCTTCGCCCAGCGGCAGGTTCAGGAAGTCGAACAGCGCCACTGTGGCAAGCGTACGTATCAAGATATTCACCCACATGGGGAGGATGAACAGCACCACCATGGTGCGTGAGGTGTTGAATTGCTTCTGGCTCAGGATATACGCTGCCGGATAGCCCAGCAGCAGGCAGACCAGCGTGGTGATAACGGCTATTCCGATGGAGTAGACAAACGTGTTCATCGCTTCGGGGTGCATCATGAACTTGCGGAAGTTGGCCAACGTAAACGCCCCTCCGTCGTCCGTAAAGGCATAGAGCACGATGAGCAGCAGCGGTACTATGACAAATACAAGCAGAAACAGCGCGTAGGGTACCGTCCAGTTGCGCCGGCGCATGAAGAAATGGGATAACTTATTGAGCACTTCCTTCCTTATTAAGAGATTGAACAATCCGTATATTTTGAGGGGCGATGGTGATACCTACGCGGTCGCCGTCGTCCCACACGTCGTTGGTGTCGACAAAGATGTCTTCGTCCCAGTCCGTAAACACGGTCAGGTGGTAATGGTTCCCTTTGTAGAGGATGAATTTCACTTCACCCGTCAGACGGCCGTCCTCTTCGTTGTCTTCGAGGATGACGTGCTGGAAGTCTACTTCCACTTGCACGGCGCTGCCCGGCTCGATGCCCTGCACGGGGAGGCACTCGAAGTTACAGCCCAGGAAGTCTACGTGCGTCTCGTCCACCAGCTTTCCCTCGAAGGTGTTGCAGGTGCGTTCCTTCTTCATCACGTGGATGTCGAAGGGTTTCACCAGCAGGCCGACTTCGCGTCCTGCCTCGAAGGCATGGTAGTCCTGCACCATCAGCTCGTAGCCTTCGCGCGTCTGCACCAGCATTTCGTAGTGTACGCCTTTAAAGATGCAGCTGGTTACGGTCCCCGTCAGCTGTGCGGCGTCGGATACATCGAAGATGTAGATGTCTTCGGGGCGAATCACTACGTCTACCTGCATCTGCTCGCCAAATCCCGTGTCCACGCATTCAAATTCGTGTCCGCAGAAGGTGACGGCTTTATCCTTTATCATAACTCCGTTCAAGATGTTGCTTTCACCAATGAAGTCTGCTACGAAGGAGTTGATGGGTTCGTTGTAGATGTCCGTCGGCACGCCTATTTGCTGGATGCGTCCTTCGCTCATCACGACGATGGTATCGCTCAAGGTCAGTGCCTCTTCCTGGTCGTGGGTCACATATACGAAGGTGATGCCCAGCTTCTGGTGCATCTCCTTTAGCTCCATCTGCATGTCCTTGCGCATTTTTAGGTCCAGGGCGGCAAGGGGTTCGTCCAGTAGCAGCACTTCGGGTTCGTTGACGATGGCTCGGGCAATGGCTACGCGCTGTTGCTGCCCGCCGGAGAGGGAGTCTACGTCGCGGTCCTCATAGTCCGTCATGCCCACCATGCGCAGGGCTTGCTTTACCTTCTTCTCGATGGTGGCACCGGGCAGCTTCTTCAGCTTCAGCCCGAAGGCAATGTTGTTGAACACGTTGAGGTGGGGGAAGAGGGCGTACTTCTGGAACACGGTGTTTACCGGACGCTTGTGCGGCGGTGTCTGTGTGATGTCCTTTCCGGCAATGGTTATCACTCCTTCCGAGGCTGTCTGAAAGCCTGCAATGAGGCGCAACAGAGTTGTCTTTCCGCAGCCGGACGGTCCCAGTATTGTTACAAACTCGCCCTTACGGACAGACAAATTCACATCATTCAGCACGGCCTTATCTCCGAAAAATTTCGATACGTGCTCCACACCGATGATGCAATCGGACTTTTGCATAAGCGTCTTTTACTTTATCCAAACGAATTAAACAAATCTCAGAAGAAAGCTGAAATAAAATCAAAACAGTTTCTCGGGCTTTCAAAAAGCGGGTGCAAAGTTACATAATTTATCGGGATTTTTCGCCTTACTCTAAAATTCATTATTCCTATGAAGTTAAAATAATAAGTAATACCTTTGTTGGCAGTATTGATATTAAAACTTAATAACATGATGGAAAAGAAGATTGTACTCATCACCGGAGCCTCCTCGGGAATAGGGGAAGGCTGCGCGCGTAAATTTGCCATGAACGGTTACCGGCTTATACTCAATGGCCGTAATGTGGAGAAACTGAATGCTGTAAAGAAAGAATTGTTGGAGAAATATGGAGCCGATGTGTATCTGCTTCCTTTCGATGTCCGCGACCGGCAGGCTGCCCATGCCGCCCTCGAATCCCTTCCGGAGGAATGGAAGGCGGTAGACATACTGGTGAACAATGCCGGACTCGTCATTGGGGTGGACAAGGAACATGAAGGTAACCTGGATGAATGGGACATTGTCATCGACACTAACGTGAAAGCCTTGCTTGCCATGACCCGCCTCGTGGTTCCCGGTATGGTGGAGCGAGGCCGTGGTCACGTTATCAATATGGGGTCCATTGCCGGAGATTACGCTTATCCGGGAGGCAGTGTGTACTGTGCCTGCAAGGCTGCCGTCAAGGCCCTTTCCGACGGACTCCGCATCGACCTGGTGGATACCCCGATACGCGTAACGAATATCAAGCCGGGGTTGGTGGAAACCAATTTCTCCGTCGTCCGTTTCCGTGGTAACCGGGAGGCGGCCGATAATGTATATAAAGGTATACGCCCGCTGACCGGCGACGATATAGCCGAAGTGGTCTATTTCGCCGCTGCCGTCCCCGAGCATATCCAGATTGCGGAAGTGCTGGTGATGCCTGCCAACCAAGCCACGGGGACAATTGTCAGCCGGAAATAGAATTTGTATAAGGATATGATAAAATGATACTATTTTATCTTCGGGGAAACGCCTACATTTGCGCACAGCTAAATGAATATAGAATCTAAACAAGAAAAGCATGAATTTCAAGAAACGAACAAATTTCCTCTTTGGAGTACTGCTGCTGACCGGCAGTTTGTTGGCTCAAAACGTATGTGTATCCACTCCGAAAACCTCTTTGGTGCTTTCGGCTCCTGAAGGCGGTACACTGAGACACTTGTATTATGGTAACAGACTTTCTGAAGCCGACTTGCAGAATATCTCTGCGGCAGAAGCGAACCATGCAGCCTATCCCGAATATGGATTGAATGCTCCCGTGGAGACGGCCCTCGCTGTGAAGCATGCCGACGGTAACATGACCCTCCAGCTCGAAGTATTGAACGTGACTACCGAAAAGGAAGGGAATGTCGTGACGACTGTCGTGGCACTGAAGGATAAGGTGTATCCCTTCTTCGTCAACGTCTGTTACCGTGCCTGGCAGGATGCCGACGTGATAGAATCCTGGACTGAAATCTCCCATCAGGAGAAGAAGTCGGTGGTGCTCAATCAGTTTGCTTCCGGCTATCTGCCCATCCGCCGTGGCGATGTATGGCTGTCCCATCTCTCCGGTTCCTGGGCCAATGAAGGGGTCTTGACGCAGGAACCTCTCACTCCGGGCATGAAGGTTATCAAGAATAAGGACGGTGTGCGCAATTCCCATACTGACCATGCCGAAGTGATGTTCTCCCTCGACGGTCGTCCGCAGGAGAACACGGGCAACGTGATTGGTGCAGCCCTCTGTTACAGCGGCAACTACAAGCTCCGCATTGAGACGCACGATGATGAATACCACCATTTCTTTGCCGGAATCAACGAAGAGAACTCTACTTATTCCTTGAAGAAGGACGAGCTTTTCCGCACTCCCGAACTTGCCCTGACTTATAGTAATGAAGGCTTGAGTGGCGGCAGCCGTAACTTCCATCGCTGGGCACGCCTGCACAAACTGGCGCACGGCACTACCCCCCGCAAGATTCTTTTGAATAGTTGGGAAGGCGTGTACTTTGACATCAACCAGCAAGGTATGGACCAAATGATGGCGGACATTGTCTCCATGGGTGGCGAGTTGTTCGTGATGGACGATGGCTGGTTTGGCGACAAGTATCCCCGTAAGAACGACAGCTCATCACTCGGCGACTGGGTGGTGGACAAGAACAAGCTTCCGAACGGCATTGAAGGCTTGCTGAGTGATGCCAAGAAACATGGCGTCAAGTTTGGCATCTGGATTGAGCCGGAGATGGCGAACACTACCAGCGAACTCTACGAGAAGCATCCCGACTGGGTACTTAAAGCTTCCGAACGTGACGTTGTGTTGGGACGCGGCGGCACGCAGGTAGTGCTTGACCTTGCCAATCCTGCCGTGCAGGACTTCGTTTTCGGTGTGGTAGACAACCTGATGACCTCTTATCCTGAAATAGATTACATCAAGTGGGACGCCAATATGTCTGTCCAGAACCACGGTTCGCAATATCTGACGAAGGATAATCAGAGCCACATGTACATCGAATTCCACCGCGGCTTCGAGAAAATCTGCCAGCGCATCCGTGCCAAATATCCCGACCTTACCATCCAGGCATGTGCCAGTGGCGGCGGTCGTGCCAACTACGGAGTGCTGCCTTACTTCGACGAGTTCTGGGTAAGCGACAATACCGATGCCCTGCAACGTGTCTATATGCAGTGGGGAACTTCCTATTTCTTCCCCGCCATCGCTATGGCATCGCATATCAGTGCTGCCCCCAATCATCAGACGTTCCGCACCATCCCTCTGAAATATCGGATAGACGTTGCCATGAGTGGTCGTTTGGGTATGGAAATCCAGCCCAAAAATATGACGGAAGAAGAAAAGGCTCTTTGCAAGAATGCCATTGCCGAGTACAAGACCATTCGTCCCGTAGTACAGTTGGGAGACATTTACCGCCTGCTCTCTCCTTATGACAAGCAAGGTGTGGCTTCTCTGATGTACGTGGCTCCGGAGAAGGACAAGGCAGTCTTCTATTGGTGGAAGACGGAACATTTCTGTAACCAGCACCTGCCGCGTGTGAAGATGGCAGGGCTCTGTGCCGACAAGCAATACCGGGTGCATGAACTGAACCGTATAGATAATGTTCCCTTGAACTACGAAGGAAAGAGTTTCAGTGGTGCCTACCTCATGGCAAACGGGCTGGAGATTCCCTACAACCATAAGGTGGACTATCACAAGCAGAACGACTATTCGAGCCGTGTGCTTTATCTGGAAGAGGTGAAGTGACATAAGCAAAGGTGAGGTTGGGCCGTGTAAAGGTGAACTTGAGCGGCGTAAAGGTGAGGTTTATGGGTACAGTTGGTACAGTGGGTACAGCGTCTCTTCTATCTCACACACGCATGTATATAAATAATGTACGCGTTATGAAGTAATGTACATAAGCGCATGTGTGTGAAGCAGAAGAGGCGCTGTACCCACTGTACCAATTGTACCACTGTTTGGATGTCCAACTTTTCTTTTCGTACCCTTTTGGGACTTTCAGGTAAGATGGAAACATAAAAAAAGTCCCACAATACATTGATATTGTAGGACTTTTTTCTTTTTGTCGCCTTCTGGCTTTGTTTCTATGTGAACCGCTTGGGGCTCGAACCCAAGACCCCAACATTAAAAGTGTTGTGCTCTACCTGCTGAGCTAGCGATTCAATCCTTCATTGCTGTTAAGCGGGTGCAAAGATAGATACTTTTTTGAAATTTGCAAAATAATATCATCTTTTTTCTTATCTTTGTCCCCATCAATCCTTGATATTAATCATTATCACTGAACATTAATCATTAAATACATGGCAACAGTAGACGATAAAAAGATTATCTTTTCTATGGTTGGGCTGAATAAAACCATTCAGCAGAACAACAAGCAGGTACTGAAGAACATTTACCTCTCGTTCTTCTACGGGGCAAAAATCGGTATCATCGGTCTGAACGGTTCGGGTAAATCGACCCTGCTGAAGATTATCGCCGGATTGGATAAGTCCTATCAGGGCGAAGTGGTGTTCTCGCCGGGATATTCTGTGGGGTATCTGGCCCAGGAACCGTACCTCGACCCCACCAAGACCGTAAAGGAAATTGTAATGGAAGGCGTGCAGCCCATTGTGGACGCGCTGGCAGAATACGAGGAAATCAATCAGAAGTTTGGCTTGCCCGAATATTATGAGGACCAGGACAAGATGGACAAGCTCTTCTCCCGCCAGGCCGAGTTGCAGGACATCATTGACGCGACCGATGCCTGGAACCTTGACAGCAAGCTGGAACGCGCCATGGACGCCCTCCGTTGTCCGCCCGAAGACCAGTCCGTAGAACATCTTTCCGGTGGTGAGCGCCGCCGTGTGGCCCTTTGCCGCCTATTGTTGCAGAAGCCCGACGTGCTTCTTCTTGACGAGCCCACCAACCACCTTGATGCCGAATCCATCGACTGGCTGGAACAACACTTGCAGCAGTACGAGGGTACGGTGATTGCCGTAACGCACGACCGTTACTTCCTCGACCACGTTGCCGGCTGGATTCTTGAGCTGGACCGTGGCGAAGGTATTCCCTGGAAAGGTAACTACTCCAGTTGGCTGGAACAGAAGACCAAGCGCATGGAGCAAGAGGAAAAGACCGCCAGCAAGCGCCGCAAGACGCTGGAACGCGAGCTGGAGTGGGTGCGCATGGCTCCCAAGGCCCGTCAGGCAAAGGGAAAGGCGCGTCTGAACTCCTACGACAAATTGCTGAACGAGGATGTGAAGGAGAAGGAAGAGAAGCTGGAAATCTTTATCCCGAACGGTCCCCGTCTGGGTAATAAGGTGATTGAAGCCAAGCATGTGGCAAAGGCGTTCGGTGACAAACTGTTGTTCGATGACCTCAACTTCATGCTTCCACCCAACGGTATCGTGGGTATCATCGGCCCTAACGGTGCCGGTAAGACTACGCTTTTCCGTCTTATCATGGGACTGGAAAAGGCAGACAAAGGCGAATTCGAGGTGGGGGAGACCGTAAAGGTTGCCTACGTGGACCAGCAGCACAAGGATATCGACCCCAACAAGAGCGTATATCAGGTCATTTCCGGCGGAAACGATCTGATTCGCATGGGAGGGCGCGACATTAATGCACGCGCCTATCTGTCCCGTTTTAACTTCTCCGGTGCCGACCAGGAAAAGCTCTGTGGGGTGCTTTCCGGTGGTGAACGCAACCGCTTGCATCTGGCGCTCTGCCTGAAGGAGGAAGGTAATGTGCTGTTGCTGGACGAGCCCACCAATGACATCGACGTGAATACGCTCCGTGCCCTCGAAGAAGGTTTGGAGGACTTTGCCGGATGTGCTGTGGTCATCAGTCACGACCGTTGGTTCCTTGACCGTATCTGTACGCATATCCTCGCTTTCGAAGGAGACTCCAATGTGTTCTTCTTTGAAGGTTCTTATTCAGAATATGAGGAAAATAAACAGAAACGTCTTGGGAAAGAAGAACCCACCCGTGTACGTTATAGAAAGCTCATGAATGATTGATTTCGGTGCGAATTTGAAAGTATATTCTTTTACTTGTTGACAATACGAAAGCCCTGCTGTAGAATGCAGGGCTTTTTTTGTTTAAAAATATCTCAAAAAAGCCTTTCTACCTTCAAAAAATGTAACATAAATATAACATTAATCTCGTTTTTATTAGTTATATTTGCGACTTAAAACATAAATTAATGTTTAATTAACACTATCTATTAACAAAAAACAGAATTATGAGAAAACATCTAATTCAATTCCTGTTGGTTGCAGTGTTGTCGGTATTTAGTGCCGCTGCATTTGCTCAGACTACAGTGAGAGGTCAGCTTGTTGATTCAGAAACAGGTGAACCGTTAGTGGGTGCCGCCGTCATGGTGGAAGGTACTACACAAGGATCGGTGACCGACATTGATGGCTATTTCAAGCAAAGCGTTGCTTCGAATGCGACATTACTATTCAAGTACGTGGGTTATAAAGACCAGAAGAAGAAGATTACGCAGAAGGGCGCTTCTGTGGATTTGGGTGCTATCCCAATGGAACCGGATGCTGTGATGCTGAAGGACGTAGTGATTACATCGTCTATTGCTGTGGCACGCAAGACTCCGGTTGCAGTATCTACTGTCGACCCCGTATTTATTGAAGATAAGATAGGTTCTCAGGAGTTACCGCAAATCTTGAAATCTACTCCGGGTGTTTATGCTTCTAATGAGGGAGGTGGCTTTGGTGATTCCAACATAAAGATTCGTGGTTTTAAGTCAGAATATGTGGCTATGATGATTAACGGTGTACCCATGAACGGAATGGAAAACCAGAAAGTATACATGAGTAACTGGGGTGGTTTGATTGATGTGGCCAGCAGTATTCAGGTACAACGTGGACTTGGTGCCAGCAAGGTGTCAACTCCTTCAGTAGGTGGCTCACAAAACATTATAACCAAGACTACTGATGCCAAGAAAGGCGGCTTCATCTCTTACGGCATGGGTAATGACGGCTACAGTAAAGTGATGTTCAGTGTCTCTTCCGGTCTGACAAAAGATGGTTGGGCCTTTACTTTATTGGGTGCCAGAGATAAACGCGACGGTTATATTCAAGGTACGGAATCCGAGGCCTACACTTGGTTCATGAGTATTGCAAAACGTATCAATGACAACCATCAACTTTCATTTACAGCTTTTGGAGCACCTCAGTGGCATAATCAGCGTAATATGGCAAATGGTTTGAATATCAAGGAGTATCAGCGTGTAAAACAATGGATGGGTGAGGAAAGTCCCTATCGTTACAACTCTACTTTCGGTTATCGCAATGGACAAGTGATGAACTCTTCACGTAACGAATACCATAAGCCCCAGATGTCTCTTAATCATTTGTGGCAAATCAACCATAAGTCAAGCCTCAGTACAGCAGCTTATATGTCTATCGGTACTGGTGCGGGCTATAGTGGTACGGGGGTAACGGGGTACACCAGCTCTTGGTACGGTACGGCCAGTGATGGTACGGTGAACACTCAGTTCCGTTGTCCTGATGGTACTTTTGATTATGATGCTGTGGATAAGCTTAATGCAGATAACTATACTAATCCGGTGAATGTGAGTGGAATGCCCGGTTATAAAGGTTCGCTGATGATTATGAACAAAGCCTCGAACGACCATTTCTGGACAGGATTGATTTCTACTTATACCACTAAGTTTGGTGATTACTTTGATTTCTATGGTGGTATTGACTTCCGCTATTATAAAGGTTTGCACAAGAATGTCATTACCGATCTTTTTGGAGGGCAGTATTATGTAGACTCTTATAACCGTAAGAGTGTATTGGCTGAGAATAGTGTGAATGGTGGAGTCACCTCCTGGGTAAACCAGAAGTTGGGAGTAGGAGATGTGATTCGTCGTGACTACGACGGTTTTGTGATGTACGAAGGTGGTTTTGCCCAATTGGAGTATAATAAAGATAAAGTGAGTGCATTTGTTTCAGGTGGTCTTACAAATACCAGTTATTGGCGTAAAGACCGTTTTTATTATAGTGGTGACAAACAGCTGTCTTCGAAGAAGCATTATTTGGGAGGCAATGTGAAAGCTGGTTTGAATTACAACCTTGATGATTACAATAACGTATTCTTCAATACCGGATTTATCAGCCGTGCTCCTATTTTTGATAATACCTTCATCAATTCTCAGAGTTCACATGAGCGTAATCCCGATGCTAAGAATGAGAAAGTTTACTCTTTCGAATTAGGTTATGGATATCGTAGCCAGTATTTTTCAGCCAATGTAAACGCCTATTATACTATGTGGAAAGACAAGGCTTTATATGATACCGGATCCTATGAAGACGTAAACGGGGCTTCCCAGCGTTGGACAATGAACATGACCGGTGCGCAGGCTAACCACATGGGTATAGAGCTTGACTTTATTGCCAAGCCTTTCCGCTGGATGGAAGTTAACGGTATGTTCTCTTGGGGAGACTGGCGCTGGAATGGGACAGCGAAAGGCTTCATGATGAATACTGAAGGCCAGATTATGGCGAATAGCCGTGGTGAAGTGGTGACAGATATGAGTAATGTAGATCAGTACAAGTATACCATTGAAATGGATAATGTACAGGTGGGCGGTTCTGCTCAGACTACAGCTGCTTTGGGAGTGACATTCCGCCCAATGAAAGGCTTGCGTCTTAATGCAGACTGGAACTTCTTTGCACGCAATTATGCCGATTATGACATTGATGCGAGCCAAGCCACTCAAAAAGAGGCTTACGTGGTGGAAAAACCTTGGGAGATTCCTTCATGGAGCACATTTGATGTAAGTGCAGGATATACCTTTGACTTCGGTAAGATTCGTGCTACACTGAGCGGCAATGTGAACAACTTGTTCAACCAAGAGTACATAGCCGATGCACGCGATGGAAGTAACCATGACTGGGAGACGGCCACACGTGTTATCTATGGTTGGGGACGTACTTATACTGTAAGATTGAAGTTGAATTTCTAAGCGAACATATTTATGAAAAAACATATATTATTAGGAACCGCACTGGCTTCGCTGTTTGCACTTGGGGCCTGCGATTATAACGAGGATAATTTCCCCGGATTTGATGAAAAAGAAACCATCACGGATGTCAGTACCGATACCCTCGTATTGGCTGATGCCCATTATGGCAAAATAGCTTCTATGCCGAAGAACCAAGGGATAGCTCTCGCCAAGGATCCCGAGGGGCAGACTTATCTTACGGCATTGAACCAGCTGGGTAAAACCAAGATGTTTACTGATATGGTAGCTCCTGAAGATTATCTGCCTGCATTTGTCGATTCGCTCTACGCATATCTGTCAGATGGTTCCAAGGTGCTGGTGCAGTACAATATCGGCAAGGAGCAACCTGAATATCTCTCGAAGATAAACGAAGCTCAGACTTTCGATCTTACTTCTGACAATTACGCTACAGTATGGGGGGAAAGCATGGTAGTGAAATATCTCACCCCTTCTACGTTGAAGAAGCTTCCTGCTTTGTTGAAGGAAGGTATCAAGAACCCGAAGACGGGAGATGTGTGCCAAGTGAATTACGCTTGGTCGGAGACCGAGCCCAGTACAGGCGGCGGTGCAGTGAAAATGGTATACCAGAAAGTAACTTCTATTGATGCCGAAGGAGGTAATTATGTCATTGTGGCTCCGACGAAGGACAATACTTGGATTCCTTTCGGTCAGTTCAAAGACCCGGATAAGACGTATGGTTATATGGAGGGTGAACCGGTAGAGATTGCGGATGGTTTCATCACCAGCGATGTGTCCAATCATATCATGACACTTACTCCTACGGAAAAAGGTTTCACTATGCAACGTCCGGATGGCAAGTTCATTTATCAGAGTGGTACGTTTAACAGTTTCAACATCGGTACTTCCATACCCGAGGGTGGGGATTGGAGCTTTGCTTACAACTATGACCGTAAGGCATTTGATGTAAAAAATGTGGAAAAGGACAAAATCATCAAGCTGAATTTCTATGAAAAAGGAAACTCTTATTCATACGGTTCTTATCCGAATGCTACGTTGGGCATTTATATGAATGAGTCGTTCAATGGAAACGAGGGCGGTTTCACTACTCAAAATGTGAAACTTACCGGCACGTTAACTAATGTATGGAAGGTGGATGGTAAATATGGTTGGAAGGGTAGTGCTCATGTAGGAGATAGCGATTTTGAATCGGAAGCATGGGTGGTTTCTCCTATTATAGATTTAGCAAAAGCGAAGGCTCCTCTTCTTAAGGTAGATATTGCCATTAATTTCTTGAATGGTAACAATCGTGCTGATTTTATTGAATTGCTGGCTTCGGAAGATTATGTGGATGATGTGGCTACTGCTGAATGGAAGGCTCTGAATGTACCTCAATGGCCGGAAGGCAAGAATTGGAATTATGTAAATTCCGGTGATATTGACCTGAGTGCTTACGAGGGCAAGAAGATAGCCATTGCTTTCCGTTATAAGAGTACTACAGAGTGTGCGCCTACTGTAGAGTTTAAGAATATGTCACTTACAAGTACCGTATCAGGGTATTATGAGGGTGTGGATATTTATAAGGAGATTCCTGAATCAGAAGCTGAAATGCCTGCTCGTGCCGTTACCCGTGCATCAGACGTGAAGCCAAATGCTTCTGCTCTCTACCAGTATGACGGTTCGGCTTGGACTGCCTACGAAGAAAGCGCAAGTATCGGTATCCGTGTGATGCAACCTGCCGATTATGTTTCTACCGGTTCGGACTATTTGAGCGATGCTGATGCCGTATTGCCCGTTTATCTGAAGAATGCATTCCCTTACGCACAGAGCGGGGATGTCAAGGCAGTAGTTTATTTCGGAAATAAGGAGTATGATGTGATGGCCGATGAATATGGCTTCGATGGCACTGCATGGGTGAAGAAGAATACCGAAACGGAAACTGCTGAAATGGCATTCCTGAAGACTGACGGCAAATGGATGGAAGCAAAAGAGTATTATAGCAATGACTTTGCTGGTGAACTTCATAACGATGCCCAGATTGTAAATGTGAAGCTTGATGGCATGAATTATGTATGGAGTGCAGGTGCAGGTTATACCCGTATCAAGGCAAGCGGTTATTATCAGCGTAACCGCGATACGGAGGCATGGCTTGTAACCGGTGAGGTAGATCTTACCGAAGCTATTGCCCCACAGATGGTATTCACTGCTTCGGCAGACTATTTGTATGGAGGCAAAATTGAGAACGCAGTGTCTGTACATGTGTCCGAAAATTATATCCCTGCGGCTTCTACTGCTACTGAGGAAGAGAAGATTGCAGCATTGCAGGGAGCGGCTTGGAGTGATCCGTTGTCGTTCGAGTGGCCTACAAGCTCTAAAGAGATCGAAATGCGTACTTCCATGGCCGACTATGTGGGCAAGAAAGTATATGTGGCATTCCGTTATGCAAGTAATACTGATCCTGGATTTGCTCCTACATTCTACATGAGTAACTTTGTGGTGAAGGAATAATTCCTGAGGTTGTGCAATAGACAATGTGGTAATGGACTTTACTGTCCATTACCACATTTGCATTCTTAGTATCGTAAAATCAAATTTAGAAACATAGATGAAAAAACTGTCTTACTTATTTCTTTTGCTGGTCGGAATTTGGCTGGCTGGATGTGATGATTCTTCAGAGGCTTCGCTCATTCCCGAGATAATACCTACCGAGCAGGGTTCGGATACTTACGTGATGAAGGGCTATGAGTCGAGCGACAATGGTTTCAACGTGTATAAGCCCAAGGCTATCGGCACCCCTTTCTATATCCAGTCCAAAGCTTTTACCGGGCGTAATTACGCATTTGCTCCTGTTAATAGTGAGTCGCTGGAAGGGCTTACTGTTGTTCCGTCTGCCGATGCTTTCAGCGAAAGCGTTGAGGTGAAACCCTCTACGTGCTATTGGGTGCGTTTCAACCGCTACAATCATTATCAGATGGGCAAGCTCCGCGTGGCCTATATTCACGGTAATGAAGTGGGCATAGAGTATGTGGCTTCTGAGGATATAGATGTGAAAAATGCCAATATTGCTGATAACAATAAAGCAGACAATCTTGAAATCCCAGCTCTCAATGCAACCAATCAATATATTGAATACTATGCAGGCGTGTCTGATGAGGAAGGTGCCGGGCAGGTACTCAATTTCTCTTTGGAATACATCGCTTCCAAGAAGCATTCGGCTTGGGTGGCATTCAGTTTCGACCCGATTACTGCGCAAGACAACGTGAAGCGTGCCAACGAGTGGAATCAAGACGACCCCAATATTGACAACAGCGTGGAGGTGACTGAATCCATGCATAAGAGCGATGGGTACGACAAGGGGCATCTTTGTGCCAGCGAAGACCGTGTGTACAGTAAAAGTGCCAATAAGCAGACCTTCTACTACAGTAATATCTCGCCACAGATAGGGAGTTTCAATCAAAAGTATTGGGCGGCTCTTGAGAAGCAGGTGCAGACTTGGGGACGTTCCACCATCAATGGCACATACGACAAACTTTATGTCGTGAAAGGTGGTACTACTGACCGTTTGCTTACCAATTTCACAGGTGTGAAGAAAGCCAATGACGGGCTTTATCCCACCACCAATGCCGACGGGCTGACACTTGGCGGACTCATTTGCCCCAGCTATTATTACATGGCTCTGTTGAGCGAGAAGGCAGGGGTTTATCATACTATCGCTTTTTTAGTCCCTCATTCTGAATTATTGCCAGAAAAACCTGGAAAAGATGAATTTATGGTTTATGCCGTTTCTATTAAAAATTTGGAGTACGAAACCGGTATCGACTTCTTCTGTAACCTGCCTAATGAGATAGAGAAGACTGTAGAAGCTACTTATAGTGCTGACGATTGGGCTTGGTAAAAGCTTCAGAAACTATAAGGAGAGTCTCCCCTTTTAGTATGACGGGCATGTCATGATTTAGGTAGCTTTCTTAAAAGCTGTTTTCGTTTTGATGGAAACTGACTTCTTATCCGTATCTTTGCATATTGATTAAAAAAAGAGATATTCATGGAACTTTCGGATATACTTCATAATTTGAAGATACAAGAACTTACTCCGATGCAGGAGGCTGCTAAGGAAGCCTATCAATCAGCCCAAGATTTAGTGCTTCTTTCGCCTACCGGTTCGGGTAAGACACTGGCTTTCCTCCTTCCGCTGGTACAGACCTTGAAAGCGGATATACAAAGTGTGCAGGCTCTTGTACTAGTACCTTCACGCGAATTGGCTTTGCAGATAGAAACTGTGTTCAAGTCCATGGGAACTCCTTTCAAGGCTATGAGCTGCTATGGCGGACGCCCTGCTATGGAAGAACACCGGACAATGAAAGGCATTCATCCCGCCGTCATTATCGGTACTCCGGGACGTATGAGCGACCATTTGAGGAAAGAGAATTTCAATGCCGCCACTGTCGTCACTCTGGTGATAGATGAATTCGACAAGTGTCTTGAGTTCGGTTTCCATGACGAGATGGCAGAGGTTATCGGGCAGCTTCCCTCACTGAAAAAGCGTGTGCTTCTCTCGGCCACCGATGCAGAGGAAATACCGCAATTTGCCGGAGTAGGAGGTGATTCCCCGTCTTCCGGCTCCCGGCTCATGAAGCTTGATTTTCTTGCTCCGGAAGCCCTTGCTCCGCGTCTGCGGCTGCATAAGGTCGTTTCTCCGGAGAAGGACAAGCTGGAGACCCTCTATAATCTGCTTTGTACTCTCGGCTATCATTCCACTCTGGTATTCTGCAATTATCGTGAAAGCGTGGAGCGTGTTGCCGGGTACCTGCAAGCCAGGAAGTTCCCTTGCGACATGTTCCATGGCGGTATGGAGCAGCCCGACCGCGAACGTGCGCTTTACAAGTTCCGCAATGGCAGTTGCGCCGTACTGATATCTACAGACCTTGCCGCCCGCGGACTGGATATTCCGGGTATTGAGAATGTGGTGCATTACCATCCTCCCGTAAACGAGGAAGCCTATACACACCGTAATGGACGTACTGCCCGCTGGGAGGCATCGGGAAATGCATATCTTGTTCTGCATGTCGAGGAGCGGGTACCCGAGTACATTTCTGAAGACATCGAAACGTACGAGTTTCCGGAGACGCTTCCCAAACCGGCCAAGCCCCGATGGGCTACCTTATATATAGGTAAAGGGAAAAAGGATAAGTTGAACAAGATAGATATTGTCGGCTTCTTGTATAAAAAAGGAGGAATGGCGCGTGAAGATGTCGGGCAGGTGGATGTAAAGGAACACTATGCCTTTGTAGCCGTGCGCCGCAGTAAAATGAAACAATTGTTGACGCTGGTACGCGGTGAAAAAATCAAGGGAATGAAAACTGTTATCGAGGAAGCAAAGTGATTTATCTTATAAATATTCATTTTATTTGCGCTTATTCTTTTGAATATGAAGTAATGAAACCGCCTTGCTTTTAGTTTCTCTAAAAGTATTATCCTTGATAAGTAAAGATAACAAAATGGTGCATATATCTTGTATAAACCATTAAAAAGTAAGCTAAATGCGGCTTAAAAATAGAATTTCATCAGGAAAGGTTTGTTTTGAAGAAATATTTCCGTAATTTCGCAAAGTCGAAAGACATTAATGAACGAAATTGTATAACCAAAACAAACTTCAAATGAAAAAGCATAATTTCAATGCAGGACCTTCTATCCTTCCTCGTGAGGTGATTGAGAATACGGCACAGGCTATTCTTGATTTCAATGCCTCAGGCCTCTCACTGATGGAAATCAGCCACCGTGCCAAAGACTTCCAACCCGTTGTGGACGAAGCTGTGGCATTATTCAAAGAATTGCTCAATATCCCCGAAGGATATTCGGTACTGTTCTTGGGCGGTGGTGCCAGTTTGGAATTCTGCATGGTACCCTTCAACTTCCTTGAAAAGAAAGCTGCTTACCTGAATACGGGTGTATGGGCCAAGAAAGCCATGAAAGAAGCTAAGGCATTCGGTGAAGTAGTTGAAGTCGCTTCTTCCGCTGAATCTACTTATACCTATATTCCGAAGGACTATACAGTGCCTGCTGATGCAGACTATTTCCACATCACTACCAACAATACAATCTACGGTACGGAACTGAAAGAGGATTTGGACGTAAACGTTCCGATGGTGGCCGATATGTCTTCTGATATTTTCTCCCGTCCTATCGACGTGTCCAAATATATCTGTATCTATGGTGGTGCGCAGAAGAATCTGGCTCCTTCCGGTGTTACATTCGTCATCGTGAAGAATGACGCTCTGGGTAAGGTATCCCGCTATATTCCGACCATGCTGAACTATCAGACGCATGTGGACAGCGGCTCTATGTTCAATACTCCTCCCGTTGTCCCCATCTATGCAGCCCTGCAGACATTGCGCTGGATTAAGGCAGAGGGTGGCGTGAAGGAAATGGAACGCCGTGCCATCGAAAAGGCCGATATGCTGTATGCCGAAATTGACCGTAACAAAATGTTTGTAGGTACGGCTGCCAAAGAAGACCGTTCACGCATGAACATCTGCTTTGTGATGGCTCCCGAATACAAGGAATTGGAAGCTGACTTCTTGAAGTTCGCTACCGAAAGAGGTATGGTAGGTATCAAGGGACACCGTTCTGTAGGTGGATTCCGTGCATCCTGCTATAATGCCATGCCGAAGGAAAGCGTGCAGGCTTTGATTGACTGCATGCAGGAATTTGAGAAACTTCATTAATAATATTGTTTTTCACCACAGATTACGCAGATTTGCACAGATTGTTTTTATGATTAAACTCTGTGATAATCTGTGTCATCTGTGGTGAGTCTTTTTAATATCATGAAATTATGAAAGTATTAGTTGCAACAGACAAACCGTTTGCCAAAGTGGCAGTAGACGGTATTCGTAAAGAAATAGAAGCAGCAGGTTACGAACTCGTGCTGCTGGAGAAATATGGTGAAAAAGCCAAGCTGCTGGAGGCTGTGAAAGATGCAAACGCTATCATTATCCGCAGTGACATCATTGATGCTGAAGTGCTAGATGCCGCCAAGGAACTGAAGATTGTGGTGCGTGCCGGTGCCGGTTATGACAATGTGGACCTGGAAGCAGCTACTGCCCACAACGTATGTGTAATGAATACTCCGGGACAGAACTCCAATGCTGTGGCCGAGTTGGCTTTCGGCTTGATGGTGATGGCTGTCCGTAATATGTATAACGGTACTTCCGGTACGGAACTGATGGGCAAGAAACTGGGTATCCACGCTTATGGTAACGTGGGTCGCAACGTAGCCCGTATTGCCAAAGGTTTCGGTATGAAGATTTATGCGTTCGATGCTTTCTGTCCGAAAGAAGTAATCGAGAAGGATGGAGTGAAGGCTGTGGATTCTGCCGAAGAACTTTACTCTGCTTGCGACGTCGTTTCCCTGCATATCCCTGCAACTGCCGAAACGAAGAATTCCATCAATTATGCATTGGTGAACAAAATGCCGAAAGGTGGCCTGCTGGTGAACACAGCCCGTAAGGAAGTCATCAATGAAGCCGAGCTTATCCAGCTGATGGAAGAGCGTACCGACCTGAAATACATGACAGACATTATGCCTGCAGCCCACGAAACGTTTGCAGCCAAGTTTGCCGGACGTTATTTCTCTACACCGAAAAAGATGGGGGCCCAGACTGCCGAAGCCAATATCAACGCAGGTATTGCCGCTGCCAAGCAGATTGTAGGCTTCCTGAAAGACGGTTGCGAGAAGTTCCGCGTAAACAGAAAATGAGATGAATAGTAAGACTACCTATAAATGTTCAGTTCTTTATTTAGCAATAGGTGCTGGTATATTTTCATTAAGTAGTATATTCAGAAATGAATTGTCAGATTTCGCCCTCGGCTTTTGCGAGGGCGTATCTATTGTACTGATATTAGGTAGTGCAATTTATCTGGTAAGATATTTCGTGAAAAAGAAACCTCAATAATCCATATAAAACACTCTCTTATGGCTATAATTAAACCCTTTAAGGGGATTCGTCCCCCTCAGGATTTGGTGGAACAAGTAGCGTCCCGTCCTTACGACGTATTGAATTCTGCAGAAGCACGTGCAGAAGCGGAAGGTAATGAGAAGTCCTTATATCATATTATCAAGCCGGAAATAGATTTTCCCGTCGGTACGGATGAACATGACGAACGTGTTTATCGGAAAGCTGCAGAGAACTTTCGTATGTTCCAAGAGAAAGGCTGGCTGGTGCAAGATGATAAAGAAAACTATTACGTCTATGCCCAGACCATGAACGGCAAGACACAGTACGGTCTTGTTGTTGGTGCCTATGTTCCCGATTATATGAACGGTGTTATCAAGAAGCACGAGTTGACTCGTCGTGACAAAGAAGAGGACCGTATGAAACATGTTCGGGTGAACAATGCCAATATTGAACCCGTGTTCTTTGCCTATCCCGATAATGCTGCGCTGGATGCCATCATTTCCCGTTATACAGCCGGGAAACCGGTATACGACTTTATCGCTCCGGGTGACGGTTTTGGTCATACCTTCTGGATTATAGACAAGCAGGAGGACATTGATGCCATTACCCAAGAGTTTGCCCAAATGCCCGCCCTCTACATTGCCGATGGGCATCATCGCAGCGCCGCTGCCGCTTTGGTGGGTGCAGAGAAAGCCAAGCAAAACCCCAATCACCGTGGTGACGAAGAGTACAATTACTTCATGGCCGTGTGCTTCCCTGCCAACCAGTTGACTATTATTGACTATAACCGGGTGGTGAAGGACTTGAACGGCATGACTCCCGAAGAGTTCCTGGCCGCTGTGGGCAAGAATTTCATCGTGGAGGAGAAAGGTGAGGACATCTATAAGCCGTCCGGACTGCATAACTTCTCCCTCTATCTGGACGGAAAGTGGTACAGCCTTACTGCCAAACCGGGTACTTATAATGATAACGACCCCATTGGTGTACTGGATGTAACCATCTCCTCCAATCTGATACTGGATGAAGTGCTTGGCATCAAAGACCTCCGTTCCGACAAGCGTATCGACTTTGTAGGTGGCATCCGTGGTTTGGAAGAGTTGAAGAAGCGGGTGGACAGCGGTGAGATGAAAGTGGCATTGGCCCTCTATCCCGTTTCCATGAAGCAGCTGATGGACATCGCCGATACGGGCAACATCATGCCTCCCAAGACAACTTGGTTTGAGCCGAAGTTGCGTTCGGGGTTGGTGATTCATAAACTGGACTAAATGAATTGATATAAACTGAAACGGGGATGTCTTCCACTAAAAGACATCCCCGTTTTTTTCGGATTAAAACAGAATAATAAGGTTATTATGTAGAAAATGCCGACCTTTGCCGAAAAATTGAGAGTATACAATGAAGGTATTGATTCTTAACGGTAGTCCCCGCCGTCATGGCAACATGTCGAAAATGTTGGAGCTGATGAAGCAGGAACTTGAAGGCTGCGGAGTTGGAACAGTTTATATAGACGTTCCACAGTTGCAGGTACATCCCTGCATCGGTTGCATGAAGTGTCGCAGTTCATTGAAGTGTTGTCTGCCCGAGGATGGGGCACAGAGAGTGTTGCAGTCTATGAAAGAAGCCGATGCAGTGATAATCGGTGCCCCTTGCTATTGGGGAAACATGCCGGGAGAAGTGAAAGTGCTTTTCGACCGTATGGTTTACGGTATGATGGGGGAGAACTCTTGGGGGATACCCCTTCCGCTTCATAAGGGCAAGAAAGCGATTGTGGTAAGCACTTGTACTACCCCTTATCCTTTCAATATTCTCTATAATCAGACGCACGGTGTGGTGAAAGCTTTCAGGGAGATTCTGAAATGGAGTGGTTTCAAGATTGTGAAAACCATTGAGAGGGGAGGTACTAAGAAGCATCCTGAGCTGACGGAAAAGGATATGCGGAACTGCAAGAAAGCAGTGCACAAATTATTGTAAAGTATTGAAAAAGTCAATATGGGTAGAAAAGAAGAATATAAATTGCAGAACGAACAGTTTCTGGAACAGTTGCGTACGGCAGAAGGAATCAAGGAATTGCCTTGCGGCATACTTTATCGGGTATTGGAGGAAGGCAGAGACGGTCTGACACCACGTCTCAACAGTGTAGTATCTGTGCATTATAAAGGCACGCTTATCAATGGGCGTGAGTTCGATAATTCGTGGAAACGGAATTGTCCGGAGGCTTTTCGTCTGAATGAAGTGATTGAGGGCTGGCAGATTGCCTTGCTACGAATGCATCCCGGAAGTCGTTGGATTGTATATATCCCTTACACCATGGGATACGGTACACGTACCAGTGGACCCATTCCGGCGTATTCCACACTGATATTTGAAGTGGAATTACTAAATATCTCGTGACACTGCTGAACAATTTGCTTTTTTATCTTGTTCTCATATAAGAATTTAGAAAAACTCAATAGGTATGAATATAGATAAGAAAGCAGGGCATATTGACCCGAAAGTAGCATTGTCCCAGGCAGAACATGAAAAGGGAACAGTACCCGGACAACAGATTGGCCTTTACGGTAATGCAGACAAGAGAGATGTTCGTCAGGTCGTAAAGATTCTGAATCCTGACAAAAACAGTATGGAGAGCAGAGGTTAACCCTCTGCTTTTTTTATTACATGCCTCTTTCTTCGTCGAGTCCAGATGATTTGTTGGAGGGTTTTGTATCTTTGTACCCGGAAATGAAACTCTTAAAAACAAAAGCAGGATGCTACGGAAAGGAGACCTCACTCAAGGAGGCATAACCGGTACTTTATTGCATTTTACCCTACCCATGCTGGTAGGGTCTTTTTTGCAGCAATGCTACAACATTGCAGATACGCTCATTGTAGGCCAATGCATTGGTGCAGGGGCGTTGGCGGCGGTCGGTTCGGCATACACACTGATGGTTTTCCTGATATCCGTTTTGCTGGGACTGGCGATGGGCAGTGGCACTGTGTTCTCTTTACATTATGGTGCCGGAAACCATGTAGCACTGCGTCGTAGCATATTCAGTTCGTTTGTACTGATAGGTATCGTGACACTGATACTGAATGTAGCCGTTTTTATCTGGCTCGATCCTATTCTCCGGCTGTTGCAGGTTCCGCAAGACATATACGGCATGATGCGCAGCTATTTGTGGATAATCTTCTGCGGTATAGTTTTCACCTTTATCTATAACTTCTACGCATCTCTGCTGCGTGCAGTAGGGGATTCTGTCACTCCGCTTTGGTTTCTGGCAGTTTCTGTCGTTCTGAATATAGCGCTCGACTTGTTTTTTATCCTACAACTGGATTGGGGGATTCAGGGTGCGGCTTCGGCCACTGTCCTTGCTCAAGGAGTAGCTGCTCTGGGCATCATCATTTATACTTACAGAAGGCGTCCGGAACTGCGATGGCATCATGAAGACATGTGTTTTGACCGTACTTGCTTGAAGGAAATAGCTTCCTTCTCTACACTGACTTGCGTCCAACAGTCGGTGATGAATCTGGGAATCCTGATGGTACAGGGACTTGTCAACAGCTTTGGAACAGCGGTAATGGCAGCTTTTGCGGCAGCTGTGAAGATTGACTCTTTCGCCTATATGCCCGTGCAGGAATTTGGGAACGCCTTTTCCACCTTTATTGCACAGAACTTCGGGGCCGGACGTTACGACCGTATCCACCGGGGTGTTCGCAGTGCATTTGTCACAGCGGTTGTTTTCTCACTCCTCGTGTCCGTGCTGGTTTTCGTGTTTGCCGAGCCACTGATGCTTATCTTTGTCCGTCCGGACGAGACGGAGATTATTGCGGTGGGAGTGGCGTACCTACGCATCGAAGGTGCTTTCTACTGTGGCATCGGCATCTTGTTTTTGCTGTACGGATACTATCGGGCCATCCGTATGCCGGGCATGTCTGTTGTGCTGACCGTGCTGTCGCTGGGCACCCGTGTAGTTCTTTCTTACTGGTTTGCTTCGATACCTGAGATTGGGGTGACAGGCATCTGGTGGTCTATCCCCATCGGCTGGCTGATTGCCGATGTAGTTGGTATCTGGTGCTATCGGTATGTTAAAGGAGTTAGAGGGAGTTAAAAGAAAATCCGGCAAATTTGCTCCACTGTCCTTCGGATATTTTCTTGAGCAAATTCAGGCTGCATGGCCTGCTCCAAAGAGACGGGAGAGGGGGTAATGGAGAATACGCCCCGGAATCCGGCTGCATTCAGTATCCCGGCATCCTCTATCGCTCCTGCCAGCAGGATGACGGGAATATGTTGCCTTCTTGCTTCCTGCAAGATGCCCGAAGGCACTTTTCCCATAAGAGTCTGCCGGTCCGATTTCCCTTCTCCAGTGATGATGAGGTCGGCATCCTTAATCTTTTCTGCAAAGTCCAGAGTTTCCAAAAAAAGCTCTATGCCGGGTTTCAACTGTGCATCCAGAAATGCGTGGAGACCGCCCCCCATACCGCCTGCCGCACCGGCACCGGGATGCAAGGATACGTCTTTGCCGGTAGTGCGGAATATGACGTCCGAAAGATGCTGCATAGCAACATCCAGTTCCTTCACCATATCCGCGTCTGCTCCTTTTTGGGGAGCGAATACGTGGGCTGCTCCATTGGGACCGAAGAAAGGATTGCGTACATCACACGCCGCCGTGAAACATGCCTTTTTCAGTGCGGGATGGGCAGAAGAGCTGTCTATGGAGCTGATTGCCGATAGAAGGGCACCGCATAGGGCGATGCCTTTTTTCATGCTTCCCACTTCGTGTCCTTCTTTATCGAAGAAACGGAATCCCAATGCTTGCAGCATTCCCAGACCGGCATCGTTCGTGGCGCTCCCTCCAAGTCCGATGACGAAACGGAGGCATCCCCGTTCCAGGGCATCGCGTATCAGTTCGCCCGTTCCGAAGGTGGTGGTTTTCATCGGATTCCTTTTGTCGGCAGGAACCAGAGGCAGTCCGCTGATGGCGGCCATCTCTATGAATGCGGTATTGCCGTCTCCGGAGATGCCGTAACTGGCATCGCACGGTTGCATCAACGGGTCGTGGGCACGGACGGTGATACGTTTTCCGTTACTGGCTGCAAGCAGGACGTCGAGCATGCCTTCTCCACCGTCGGCCACAGGGAGCACGATGGTCCGGCATTCGGGACATGCGGCATGTACCCCTTGGGCGGCAGCTTCTCCGGCTTCTGCCGAGGTGAGACATCCTTTAAAGGAATCAAGGGCAATCACTATCTTTTTCATAAATGCGGTCTTTTATAATTTCGTCATGCTTCGGATGACAAGTTGTACAATTACAAAGGTATATACAAAATTTCATTTCTTTTTCATGCAAGCATGAAAGTTCTCTCTTCGGTTTGCATTATCTTTGCAGCATGAGCGAAGATACGTATAAAACCATCGTTGCCCCTTCCGAGGGCATTTACACTGAAAAGCGCAGCAAGTTCATTGCTATTGCCCTGCCGGTGCGTACAGTAGAGGAGGTGAAGGCGCATCTGGAAACTTACCAGAAGAAATACTACGACGCCCGCCACGTGTGCTATGCCTACATGTTGGGCCATGAGCGGAAGGACTTCCGTGCCAACGACAACGGCGAACCATCGGGTACGGCAGGCAAGCCGATTCTGGGACAAATCAATTCCAACGAACTGACGGATATTCTCGTCATCGTAGTGCGCTACTTTGGCGGTATCAAGTTGGGTACGAGTGGACTGATTGTAGCTTATAAGGCTGCTGCCGCCGAAGCCATTGCCGCTGCCACCATCATTGAAAAGACGGTAGATGAGGAGGTGACTTTCCTCTTCGAATACCCCTTCATGAACGATGTGATGCGGGTGGTGAAGGAGGAGGAGCCGGAAATTCTGGAACAGTCGTATGATATGGACTGCCGTATGACGCTCCGCATCCGTCAGTCCATGATGCCGAAGTTGCGGGCACGGTTGGAGAAAGTAGAAACATTAAGGTTTGAATAATACAACAAATGGGATAAGAGCCCCTTTTAATAGGGAAGTTGTTCGTTTCCTTTAACGGAACAAGTTGTTTTCCTATGAGGAACAGACTGTTTTCTTTGCGGAAACGGTACCACTTCTTATGAAAGGCTGACTCCCCCCCTTTAAACAAAAGAAAGTTTATGGCATTTAGTGCAACAAAAAGAGAACTGGGCGAGCTCTACACCTTCTTTCGCCTGCTGGCGGATGGAGCCGTGTCATTGGGCACACCGAAAGCTGAAAAAGACGAAACCCTGCGCTGGCCCGTTGCCTTGATACAGAGGGAAGAGCATGACGGTACGCGCCGTTACTATATCGAAGCGCAGGAAGTACGCGTTGTCAGCGGAACTACCGGGAAGGACGGTTCGTTTGTTCCGGGCGAGAAAGAGGAGCTGCGCTTTCCCCGCGAGGACTTTGGCGATGCGGCAACACTTATCCTGCATCTGCTGAAGAACGTTTCGGGCGAGGAAGTGGAAGTGTCCGAAGGCTTGGAAGCCTTCCTGGATGCTGCCAACATCTTCGACCTGGAAGCAAAGACGGAAGACCGTACCGACTTTTCCGTTGCCTTCTGGCATCCCGAAGCACCTCTGACGGGCTTCAATGTCCGTTGTCGTCTCGCCCCGATGAATCCGTTGCTGGACGGAGGGCGCACGGCGAATCTGAAGCTGGAGCAAAGCGGTGTCAAGTTTGCCGTGCCCACGGTGAACAAGGTGAATGCCCTGCCGGAATCTCCTACGGAAGTGGCAGAACGCATGATGATGATTGAGCGACTGGGCGGCGTGCTGAAGTATGCCGACGTTGCCGACCGCGTGTTCCGTTGCAACTTGCTGATGATAGACCTCCACTTCCCCCGCATGCTTGCCGAGATGGTGCGCTTGATGCACTTGGACGGCATCACCCGCATCAGCGAATTGACGGAGCGCATCAAGGAGATGAATCCGTTGAAGATAAAGGACGAGTTGATAAACAAGCACCGCTTCTACGAGTTCAAGATGAAGCAGTTCCTGCTGGCACTTGCCCTCGGCATGCGCCCTGCCAAAATTTATAACGGTACGGACTCTGCCGTCGAAGGCTTCTTCCTGACGGACGGCAGCGGGCAGGTACTTTGCTACCACAAATCCCGTCCGCAGGTCTTTGCAGACTTCCTTTATCAGAACACACGTTTGGAGAAAGGTGCCGTAGAGAAAGATAAATACGGCTTCTTGGAGCGCGAGAACGGCGTCTGGTACTTCAAGCTGAATGTAAAGATTGGGCTGGTGAAACGGTGAAACAGCCCCACTGAACACGTACTGATGTGCATTATCAACTATCAATTCTCAATTAAACAAATGAACGAGACATTACAAACTATCAAGGCACGCCGTAGCGTCCGTGCCTATATGGAACAGCAGGTTTCCGCAGAAGATTTGAATCTTATCCTTGAGGCGGCTACTTATGCCCCCAACGGTATGCATTTGGAGACGTGGCACTTCACTGCCATTCAGAATAAGGAAGTACTGAAAGAGTTGAATGATAAAATCAAAGGCGCCTTTGCCAAGAGTGACGACCCTCATACACGGGAACGTGGACATAGCCAGACTTATTGCTGCTACTATCATGCCCCCACGCTGGTCATTGTCTCCAACGAGCCTACCCAATGGTGGGCTGCTATGGATTGCGCTTGCGCTCTGGAGAATATTTTTCTTGCAGCCAAGTCCCTCGGCATCGGTTCCTGCTGGATTAACCAGTTGGGGCAGACCTGCGACGACCCCGATGTCCGCGCTTTCTTGACAAAGCTGGGTGTACCCGAGAGCCATAAGGTATATGGCTGCGCAGCCCTGGGATATGCTCCCGCCGATGCTCCGGTGAAGGAGAAAAAGGTGAAGGAAGGTACGGTGACCATCATCCGCTAAACAGAGATACCCGCAGGAGAGGTGGCGGTCAGGTAATTAATCATACATGAAGCAAAATAACGTATAATTCCGCCACTCTCCGTTGGGCTTCCTCTTCACAGAGGAAATGGGTTATCGCTGCATATTGATGATGCCGCTGTCCGTATCACTGTTGTTCAGCCCCTTGTTGCCCGCCTTGTGCTTGCGTCCGAACTCGAATGTATAGCCCACGCGCAGCACGACCATCTGTCCCGTCTCCCTGACGAATGTCTCGGAACGGAAAGGAGCCACTTTGCTGATTCTTTCTTTTCCCACTTTATAGTTATTGGTGAAGGGAAACATAATACCGATTCCCGCCTGAAGGTTCTGCCGGGTGTACATTGCCATGAATGCCGTCTGGTTTTCGTTCTTCTTGATGGTTTCGCCGAAGAAATTGTTCTGCACTTTCCGGAACTGCCCGAGCAGCGAGAAGTCTTTATATTGCACTTGCGCCATCACGCTGTAATAGAATTCATCGTACATATGGCTATAGTTCAGGCCTTCCGACCAACTGCGCGTATATCCTCCCGAAGCATAAAGCGTCAAGAAATCTTTCAGTCCGAACAGTGTAGCGCCATTTATGCCGGCCATCAGTTCCGTATTCAGGCTTTGGAACGACCGCTGGTTTTCATTCTTCAGTATCAGTTTGCCGTCCTCCACGAAGATGCTTTCCATGATGGGATTGTCATAATACTGGTGGCGCACGCTCAGATTGGCATTGAACTGCTTCTTCGAATAGCTGTAAGACAAGGAGTTCGTGAACTGTTGATACGTTTTCAGCAACGGGTTTCCGCGGACTATCTGTATCGTGTCCATCGCCTGCTCCACATCAGTCAGCGAACCGAGCGACGGTATGGCAGGACTGATGTTGAACCGGTAGCGCAGGAATCCCGCCTTCTTCAGATTATAGCTCAACCGCACGGTGGGCGTGAAGGTATAGTAAGCATGGTCTTCCTCACTTTCCTTGAACCAGGCACGTGTCATTCCTACACTGCCCGCATAGCTGAAGTCCTTTACCTTGCCTTGCACCTCGAAGAAAGCGGATGTTTGCGACTGGTCCATCTTCGAGGTGGTGGGATTGGAACCTTTATACTCATTCTCTGTCCGCATCTGATAGTGGCGGGCACCGCCGCTCAGCTTCACCTCCTTGAAGCTCTTTTCATAAATGGCTTCGCCGATGACGGAGCGCTTGTCGCCGTCCACTAATGTCTGGATGTCTGCCAGCGGTGCGTTCTCGTCCTTGTACTCCTTGTATTTCCGGTTGTTCTTGGTATGGATGAGCGTTCCCGTCACATTCATCTGGATGCTCTGCTGATGGGGCAGGGTATGCTGGAAGTAAAGGTCGAGCGCCGGAGAGTAGCTGGATGTGTGGTTGTTGACGTACGAATAGATGGACTCCGTGCTGCCCACTGCCCACATCTTGTTCAGTTCATTCTGGTAGGGGGCATTGCTGAGGTTGTTACGGAAGATGGCATTGAATACATATTTGTCCGCTTTCGTCAGATTGTACGTCAGATTCAGGTTGTTGATGAAGCTCAGAGAGGGCGACTCGTCTTCGATGCCTTCCTTGATGCGGTCGATGGTGCGGTCGCCCAGATAGAAGGTTTCGTGGGATTCGAGGCGGCTGTGATACTTGCCGTTCTTGTTGAAGTAGTCGATGCCCCATTCGGAGTTCTTGTAATTGAACTTCGCGCTCAGAAAATTCTCTCCCCATAGGGTGTGGGGCGAATCGGAGAGCTGGAAGTTCACGACACCGCCCGTTTCGCGGCGGCGCAGGATAATGTTGACTACGGCGCCCAGCTCATCGTCTCCGTACTGCTTGCCGGGGTCTTCGATGAACTCCACACGCAGTACGTCTTTGGCTCTGACGGCCGCTATCTCCTTGTCTGTCACTTTAATGCCGTTGATACGGGTTTGTACGGCCCCGCCACCGCTGACGCTCATGCTGTTGCTCAGATTGTCCACTTGCAGACGGGCAATGCCGAGATTGTTCAGCAGGTCGTAGGCACCGAACGAGCGTTTGAGCTGGCTTTCGGAAGGTAGGATGATTTGCCGGTCTACCCGCTGCAGCACATTGCTGGCAGATACCGTCACTTCACCGAGGCTCACGGCATCTTCCTGCAACTGTACATCGCCCAGGTCGAGGCTTTTATTCAGTTTCAGCAGTATGTTTTCACTTTGGAGGCCGATGAAGGAGATGGAAAGGCGGTAGTCGCCTGCCTTGATTTTAGGGAGGGCGAACTTGCCTTGTGCATCCGAGGTTACTCCGGTCACCAAAGTAGAGTCTATGGTCCATAATGACACATTGGCGGCTATAACTGCTTCTTGCGAGGCGTCCGTGACGCGTCCTTTGATGGAGAGGCTCTGTGCCTGCGTACGGAGTACGGAGAGGGCAAGCAATAGTAAAAAAAGTTTGGTTTTCATAATCGTTTGTATTAGTCTGTTACTGTTGGATAGGGATGTAAAAGTCACTCTTCCCGCTAAGGGAAGATGCTGAAGCTTGTATATCAGTTGTTTATACTTTCCTCGTCTGTCCGATGAAAGTTAGGAATGCATGAAGGAATAAATCTCGTACATCAGTGTCGAAACTTTGACAATCGTAAGTCCGAAGAGGAGTCCGAAGGTAATCCATAATGCAGTCTTTGCGTATCTCTTCATGAACCGTCTTTTTTAAGTTTGTTATATCGTTCTGTTATTTCTTCTATACTGATGCCGAGTAGCTCCATGCTGCGGAACATGTCGGCAAGCTGGTTGTCAAAAAACTCTTTCTTCTGTATTCGCATCACTTTCTTCACCGCATCTTTGGAGAGGTAGAACCCCATTCCCCGTTCCGGGTAGATGATGTCCTCCGTCTGGAGGTATTCATAGGCCTTCAGCACGGTGCGCGAGTTCACTGCCAGTTGTGTGGAGAGCTCCCTCACGGATACCACCCGCTCTTCTGCCCGCCATTCGCGGGTGAGAATCTTGCTGAAACAGAAGTCTACAATCTGCTGGTATATCGGCTTGTTGGTCTTGAAGTCCATAGGCTACAGTTGTTTTTCTTTGAGCAGGAAGTAGCTCGATACCCATGAACCGAGCAGCACACTGATGGGAGCCGCATAATTGCAGAAAGTCACGATGGCTTGTGCACCGGCCGACAACGGATAGTTGGTGTGGGGCCATGTGGCAATGTTATCCATCCAATATCCGTCCGCTCTGGCTTCGGGCATGAGGGAGGCCACAAAAGTTACAATTCCTATGCAGACGGCAATGGAGCCTACAAAGATGGTGAAGCTTTTCAGCAGGACTTGCCGACTGAAGGCGAAGTAGCCGATGAAGGCGGAAGCATGCAGGATTGCATTGGTCAGTATCTGGGTGTTGTGTATCCGGAACATCGTGATGTGCGTTGCGAAATATTGCAGGAACTCGCTGCCGCTTAAGGACAGCAGACCTTTGAGGCAGGCTATCAGCAGGCTGCAGAATAGGGGAAGCAGCAGCAGGTATTTTATCCAGATATGCAGGAACTTCTCGAATGCCGATGCCGGCAGCAGTATATCGAGAGTAGAGCTGCGTTTGCTGAAATTTGTTTCCAGCAGGCAGGGGGCCATGAGGATAAACCATAGTACGTAGCGGGAGAATTCGGTGGCAGAGGTATGTTTGCCGTAATAACTTCCACCGCGGTTTATGTCGTAGAGAATGCACAGGATGCAGATGAACGATACGACGGCTGCCGACCAAAGCAGGTGCCTGCCGGTCTCATTCCTTTTATATTGTTCCAGTAGCAGGAAGCGTTTCAGATTAAAAGTTGCGTTCATAGTTCTGTTTGTATGATGGATTTTCATTGAAACATGCTCTGTATCTTTTCCGGTTGTTGCAGCACCGCTTTATACAGCAGTTCGATGTCCGGTGTGTTCTCTTCTCCGTCCTCGTTGGGGAGAATGGAGAAATGGCCCGACAAGTCTTGTTCGCTGTAGATGCTTTCTGCCGGCAGGATGTCCGTACGGGCAAAGAGAAGCCGGTTACTGATTTCGTCCAGCGAACGGTTCAGTAATATTTCGCCTTTGCCAAGGATGACGAGATGGTCCAGCAGATTCTCGAAGTCGTGCGCCTGATGGGTGGAGATGAGCAGCGTGCTTTCATCGTCCATGCTGCGGCTGATGATACGTTTCAAGGCTTGGCGGGAGGTGATGTCCAGCCCGTTTGTCGGTTCGTCGAGCAGGATGTATGGAGTATGCAGGGCAAAGGCGTATGCCAGCATTGCCTTCTTCTGTTGTCCGTAGGAGACGGAAGAGAGTTTTTGTTTCCGGTTGATTTTCAGCTCTTCCAGGTTCAGCTTGAATTCTTCCTGATTGAAATGTGGATAGAATACGGAATGGCGTGCAGCGAAGCTGGCGATGCTTTCGGTAGGCATCTGCAATTCTTCGGGCAGGAAGAAGTAACGGGCCAACCCTTCGGACTGTCTCTCTGCCGTGTTTCTTCCGTCTATACTGCACTTTCCGTTTTTGGGAAAGAGTAGTCCGCAGATGAGATGCATCAGCGTCGTTTTGCCTACACCGTTTTCCCCCAGAAGTCCATATATACCGTTTCCTATTTCCAAAGATATATTGTTGAAAATAAGTGGATTGGACTTGTAACCGTAGCTTGTGTTCTCTATCGTTATCATAACTTTATTGGTGTTGTACTGATGTACAACACTGCAAACGTAGGGTAAGTTATGGAGAAAAGCAAGGGGGAGAGATGCTTATTAACTTCTTTTAGCAGTTGTGCGCTTGTCGTTTGCTTACAGCATCTTCACCAGTATGTCCCATACAGCCACCATGTGGCAGGCTGAACCGCCCAATACAAAGAAATGGAAAACCGAGTGCATGTACCGTGCCTTGCGCAAGGAGTAGAAGGCGGCTCCCGTGATGTAGCATACTCCTTCGGCAATAATCCAGTAGCAGGCTGTGGGGGAGAGGGCGAAAAGCTGCTTGAATACTACCAGTACGGACAGCCCCATCAGGATGTAACACACTGTTTCCACGTAACTGTGCTCCTCCATCTTGCGGAAGCTGACAACAGTGCCGATAATGGCGCATAGCCAGACGAAGCCGAACAGTCCCCAGCCCCAACCGCCGTCCTCTCTCAATGCAATGAGCGTGATGGGGGAGTAACTGCCTGCAATGTGCCAATAGATGGCCGCATGGTCCCAATGCCGCAAGCGTCGTTTCCACGGATTATGATGTTTCAGGGAGTGGTAGAGTGTGGAGGCAAGATATGAACCGCCCATGCCGAACAGATAGAGCCATACACCGAATGCTGCCCAAAGATTCTGTACTTGGTAGCATTTTATCAGGAATAGTGTACTTACAATTACTCCCATGGCAATGCCGATGCCATGGGAGATGGAATTGATGGTTTCTTCTTTTTTACTATAAAATAGTCCGTTACGCTTTCTTTTCATCAGTCGAAGCATCCATAGCATGTGGGCAACAGTTTACGGTCTCCCAACGTGTTGTCTACACGTGCCACGTTCACCCAGAACTTGTTTTCGCGCACGCTTTCTATCGGGTAGGCTGCCTTTTGGCGGGTATAGCTGTGCTCCCACGTGTCGGCTACCACTTCGTATTCGGGATGGGGGGCATTCACCAGCACGTTGTCCGTCTTGTCGGCTTCGCCGTTCTTCACTTCTTGAATCTCGTCCCAGATGGTCAGCATCACCTGCACGAAGTTATCCAGTTCGGCAAGGCTTTCGCTCTCCGTCGGTTCAATCATCAGTGTGCCGTGTACCGGGAAGGAGAGGGTAGGGGCATGATATCCATAATCCATCAGGCGCTTGGCGATGTCGTTTTCGCTGATGCCCGTCTCTTCGTGCACCTTACGGCATTCCAATATCATTTCGTGTCCTACGAAGCCGGTAGCACCGCGGTAAACGATGCCGTATGTATCCTTGAGGCAGGCTGCCAGGTAGTTGGCGCTGAGGATGGCTATCTTTGTGGCCCGTGTCAGCCCTTCTGTTCCCATCATGCGGATATAGCCGTAAGTAATGGGGAGGATACCTGCACTGCCGAAAGGAGCTCCGGACACCTGGTTGGCGGCATTGCCGAACAATTTGTGTCCCGGAAGGAACGGAACCAGATGCTCTGCCACGCAGATGGGACCTACGCCCGGTCCGCCGCCACCGTGAGGAGAGGCGAACGTTTTGTGCAGATTCAAATGGCAGACATCCGCACCGATAAAGCCGGGATTCGTCAAGCCTACTTGGGCATTCATATTGGCACCGTCCATATATACCTGCGCACCGCAGGCGTGTATGATGTGGCAGATTTCCACAATTTCCGTTTCAAAGATACCGTGTGTGGAAGGGTAGGTGATCATTAGGGCGGCGAGGTCCGCCTTGTTTTCTTCCGCTTTGGCGCGCAGGTCGGCCATATCCACATTGCCTTGTGCGTCGCAGGCGCAGGTCACGGTGGTAAAGCCTGCCTGGATGGCAGATGCCGGGTTGGTGCCGTGTGCGGATGCCGGTATCAGTATTTTGTTGCGGTGCCCTTGTCCTATACTTTCCAGATAGGCGCGGATGACGCGGAGTCCTGCATATTCGCCTGCCGCACCGGAGTTGGGTTGCAGGCTGACACCGGCAAAGCCGGTAATTATCTTCAGCTCTTCACTGAGGTTGCTTATCAGTTCGCGGTAACCTTCGGCCTGGTCTTCGGGCACCAGGGGATGCATGTTCATGAATTCCGGACGGCTGAGCGGCAGCATCTCTGCGGCAGCGTTCAGCTTCATGGTGCACGAGCCGAGGGAAATCATGGAGTGTGCCAGTGAGATGTCCTTGCGGTCGAGACGCTTGATGTAGCGCATCATCTCCGTTTCCGTATGGTATTTGTTGAATACTTCATGTGTCAGATAGGTGCTTTGGCGTTTCATCTCCGCGCTGATGCTGCTTGCCATGGGTACGTCGCTTGCCTTTTCCCAATCCCTTCCGGCGGCAATGGCAAAGATGGAGAGCAGTACGTTGACGGCAGTGATGTCCGTAGTCTCATCGATGCTCATACCTACGTCCCCATTCTTGAAATAACGCAGGTTCACTTCCTTGCTCAAGGCGATGGTACGTATCTGCTGTGCCGAAATGGTGTCGGGCAGTGCAAAGCGGAGCGTGTCGAAATATTGTACATTGACCTGCTTGTATCCCAGTCTGTTGATACTTTCTTCCAGAAATACGGCAATGCTGTGGATGCGTTCTGCAATGGTGCGGATGCCTTCCGGACCGTGATATACGGCATAGAAGCCAGCCATCGTGGCAAGCAGTGCTTGTGCGGTACAGATGTTGGAAGTCGCCTTTTCACGCTTGATGTGCTGCTCGCGGGTTTGCAGCGCCATGCGGTAGCACAGCTTGCCGTATTTGTCTTTCGACCAGCCGATGATGCGTCCCGGCATATTGCGCTTGTACTCGTCGCGGGTGGCAAAGTAGGCTGCCGACGGCCCGCCGTAGAACATCGGTGTACCGAGCCGTTGTGTGGTTCCGAAGACGATGTCAGCTCCCCATTCTCCCGGAGGGGTGAGCAGGGCGAGGCTCAGAATGTCGGCGGCAACGGCCACTTTGCAGTTGGCTGCATGGGCTTTTTCCACGAAGGCGCGATAATCTTCCACGTTGCCGGTAGCGTTGGGATATTGCAGTACGCAGGCGAAGATGTCCGGCGTGAATTCCATTTCATGGTATTTTCCTATACGCAGCTCGATACCTTGCGGAATGGCGCGGGTAGTCATTACTGCCAGTGTCTGCGGGAAGACGGCTTCGTCAACAAATACCACGTTGGCGCCCGATTTCTGCATGTCGCGCGGACGCAGGGCGTACATCATCGTCACGGCTTCGGCTGCGGCAGTCGCTTCATCCAGCAGGGAGCAGTTGGCAAGGGGCATGCCGGTGAGGTCGCATACGGCAGTCTGGAAGTTCATCAGGGCTTCCAGGCGTCCTTGTGAGACTTCGGTCTGATAGGGGGTATAGGAAGTGTACCAAACGGGGTTCTCGAATACATTCCGTTGGATAACGGCAGGAGTGATGGTATTGTACCATCCCATACCGATATAGGTTGTGTAAAGTTTGTTTTTGGCAGCCAGTCCTGTAATATGCTGTCCGAATTCATACTCCGTCATTGTCTTGGGCAGAGCCAGCGGTTCTTTCAGGCGGATGTTGGCAGGAATGGTTTTATCAATCAGCTCGTCCAGGCTTTTCACTCCTATTTTTTGGAGCATCTTTTCCTCGTCTTTTTCGCTGATGCCGATGTGGCGGTAGGCCAATAGGTCGTTTTTCATGGCTGTAATGATTTAAAAGTTTGCTGTATATTTACCGGAAGAACGGATTCTCCGCTTTTTCTATTCCTATGGTAGTCGGTGCTCCGTGTCCGGGATAGACAATCGTGTCGTTGGGCAGGATGAACAGACGGCTGCAAATATGCTCTATCAGTTCGTCGAAGTTGCCGCCGGCAAGGTCGGCACGGCCGATGCTGCCTTGAAACAGCACATCCCCCGAGAACATGCAGTGGTCTGCCGCGCAATAGTACACCAGGCTGCCTGGCGAGTGTCCCGGCACATGGATGGCTTCCAGTTCTGTATTGCCGAAGGTGATGATGTCTCCATCGTGCAGATAAGTGCCCAGGGGCACGGGGGCTTCCTGCAGTTGGAAGCCGAACATGCGGCTTTGTTTCGGCGCTTCGTCAATCCAGAACTCATCGGCCTGGTTGGCTTCGGCCTTCAGACCGAACTCTTTCAGCATGAAAGGATTGCCGAAGATATGGTCCAGATGCAGATGGGTATTCAGCAGATGTTTCACATTCAGCCCATTCTTGATGATGAAGTTTTTCAAGGCCTGCTTTTCTTCCTCATAAAAACAGCCCGGGTCAATGACGACCGCTTCATTGGTTTCGTCCCAAAGCACATAACAGTTCTCCGGGAACATATTAAATTCGAATCTCTTTATTTTCATATTATGTATTTAGATTTATCCCCCTACATATACTACTTTCTTTGTCTCGAAGAACTCCTCTTCAAAGAACTCCTTCAAGTCCCACAACGTGGTCTTGTTCTTGACGGGCATGGTTTCATTTCCCAATTCGCCCCCCTTGAGGCAAATCAGTCCGTTGGGCAATGCATTCTGTTGTTTGGAGGAGATGTTCTTGCGGATAATCTTCAGTAGGTCTGTCAGTGGCATCACGGCACGGCTCACCACAAAGTCGAACTTCCCTTTTTCCTCTTCTGCGCGGGCATGGCGGAAGGTGACGTTTTTCAGCCCGATGCTGTTGGCTATTTCGGAGGCTACGCGTACTTTCTTTCCGATGCTGTCCACCAGATGGAAGTGTACTTCGGGGAAAAGGATGGCAAGCGGGATTCCCGGAAAGCCTCCTCCCGTGCCGAGGTCCATAATCTGTGTCCCCGGCCTGAAGTGGATTACCTTGGCTATGCCCAGAGAATGCAGCACATGGTGTTCGTACAAGTTCTCTATATCTTTGCGTGAAATGACATTAATCTTAGAGTTCCAGTCCAGATAGAGGTCGTAGAGTGCGGCAAACTGCCGTTTCTGTTCTTCCGTCAGGTCCGGGAAATATTTGAGTATTAAATCCATTGTAAATTTTATGTTGATAGACAATTGATTACAGTTCCTATTCGCCGTCTGTTTTTATAGCGCTGCTCAATACAATGAATTTACCGTTCATCAGAGGGGCTATGTCCTCATAAGACAACGTGATTTTGGTTGCTCCCATTACGTATGGGGCAATTTCATATACATTATAATAGAAGGTGATTCCCGTTGGGTCCAGGTAGAAATTCTCGATAGGCTCCAGGTCACCGGTGGTGGCGTAACCCATGTCCTCCAGCTCTTGGCGGGTGCTGACGTTGTTGTCTGCCATCAGCTGTTTCCAAAGCAAGTCGGTCAGCGCTTCCTTATAGTCGCCTTCAAAGAGGTCGCCTAGGTGGATGGGGCTTAGGGTCTTTAGGTCGAGGTTGAGGAAGGTGGACATATAGATGCCGTGTGCGCCGCCGGTATATTCGTTGTAATCTATACGGTAGGTCAGTATTAAGGTATTGCACAACTGCACATGGCTTTCGATTCCTTTATAATAGGAATACCAGGCTCCTATGCTCTGCTCGTCCTGTTTGTCCTCCTCGTCTTTCTTGTACATCGGCTCCAGGTCATTGCGGTAGTCGCTGACATATTTCTCCGTATATTTCTTGACAGCTTCTTCGGGTGTCATCGCCATGTACTTGTCGCCGAAGCAGGCGGAGAGGAAGAAGGCGTTCAGACTGTCTTTCAGCCTCACGTCGGATGACTGGCTGGCGTAGGCAAAGTTGAGGATGAGGTTGCAGGCCGGATTGGCTGTGTCTCCGAAGAGATGTACGGTTTCGTTTACTTGTATACTGTCGAACTCCAACGCGTATGCGTTTTTGTTCACGGTGTTACCGCAGGAAAAGAAAAAGCCGCTTGCCGCAAGCAGAAGGACAAGTAGGCTGACAGTTTGCTTTTTCATATTGAATTTCGTTTATAAATCAACATATCAATCAAAAAACTTTATCGACAAATATAGAACTTATTAACGAACTGCACACATAAAAAAGGAAAAATTAATTCCGGCAAACGGTTAAAACTTTCTATCTTTGCAGCGCTTATGAAGGAACTCCGTTACATACTGGCTGTACTCTTTTCCTCCCTTATCATTATAAGCGGAGTGGGGATTTCTGTAGTTCAGTATTGCTGTGCCGGATGCGAGACGACGCAAAGCTGCTGCACTTCCGGCTGTTCCAAATGCCATAATACACATCGTGCCTCACGGCAAACATGCAAGGATACCGGCTGTACAGCCGTCTACTACAAGGTGGATTTCGTGAAGCATGCACACGAGTCTGTTTCGTTCGTGCCATTCCTTACACTGTTTTGCGAGCAACTGCCGCTGTTTGATCACTCCTTGCCGCAGGTGGCTTGTACTCCGAGAGTTGTTTCAGGAGCACCGCCATATGTCGTCGGCTCGCGTCATTATCTGGCGCTCTATTCCACGCTTCTCATTTAGTGTTGTTTTATACGGGGCAATGACCTGGATTGCCCGGAGGGAACTGTTTGTTTTTTAATCACTTCTTTAAGTATAAAACAGAAATGAAATATAGTTTGATAGCCATTCTTCTGTTCTCTTTCACCGCCTTGCAGGCGCAGGTAAAGGGAACGGTAAAGGATAATTTGGGCGACCCGATTGCGGGTGCCAACCTCTTCTGGCAGGGAACCACCCAAGGTACCACCACTTCGGCGGACGGTACTTTCTCCTTGTCCAAACCCAATGACAAGCATATGCTTGTAGTCAGCTTTATCGGTTTTGAGAACGATACGATACACGTCAGTAACCGCAATGAGACGCTCGACATTGTCTTGCGCGAAGGGGTGGAACTGAGCGAGGTGAATGTGGTCAGCCGTAAGTTGGGCACCATGAAGCTGCGCAACAGTGTGATGAATGAAGATATGATAAGTAGCGCCGAGTTGAGTCGTGCCGCCTGCTGTAACCTGGGAGAGAGTTTTGTGACCAATCCCTCGGTGGACGTCACCTACTCTGACGCCGCCACCGGTGCCAAGCAAATCAAGCTTCTCGGCTTGTCCGGTACGTATGTGCAAATGATGACGGAGAATATCCCCAACTACCGCGGCTCTGCCGCCCCCTACGGACTGGGTTATGTACCCGGGCCATGGATGCAGAGTATTCAGGTGAGCAAGGGCAGTTCATCCGTGAAGAACGGCTATGAGGCCATCACGGGACAAATCAATGTGGAATTCAAGAAACCCCAGTTGCCCGAAGCCGATTGGTTTTCCGCCAACCTCTTTGCCAGCAGCACCAACCGTTATGAAGCCAATGCCGATGCCACGGTGAAACTCTCCAAACGTTGGAGCACCTCTTTGCTGGCGCATTACGAGAATGAGACCAAAGCTCACGACAGCAACGACGACGGCTTTGCCGACATCCCCCGTGTGGAGCAGTACAACCTCTGGAACCGCTGGGCATACATGGGCGACCGCTACGTCTTCCAGGCAGGCATCAAAGTGCTTACAGAAGACCGCAACAGCGGGCAAGTCAGCCATGGCAAAACGTCCCTGGCAGACCCTTATAAGATAAGTATAGGTACCGACCGCTACGAAGCCTTCACCAAGAACGCCTATATATTTAATAAGGAGAAGAACACCAACCTGGCATTGATTCTTTCCGGCTCCCTGCACAAGCAGGATGCCTTGTACGGACGGAAAATCTACGATGTGGACCAGCACAACGCTTATGCCTCCTTGCTGTTCGAGACGGAACTGACCAAGCGTCAAAGCCTTTCTGCCGGACTGAGCTTCAACTATGACTCCTACGACCAGCACTACCGCCTGGACAATGACGCCGCACAGCCTTTGACGAAGAAATTCACCAAAGAAGCCGTCCCCGGCGCCTACGTGCAGTACACCTACAACTGGGACGATAAACTGGTGCTGATGGGTGGCATCCGCGGCGACCATAGCAGTGAGTACGGCTATTTCGTCACTCCGCGTTTCCATGTGAAGTACAATCCCAACGAGTATGTACATTTCCGTCTTTCGGCAGGAAAGGGATACCGCACGAACCATGTGCTGGCCGAGAATAACTACCTGCTGGCAAGCAGCCGCCGGATAGACATCGCCAAACGTCTTGACCAGGATGAGGCCTGGAACTATGGCGCAAGCACTTCCGCCTATATTCCCTTGTTCGGCAAAACCTTGAACCTGAATGCGGAATACTATTACACGGATTTCAGCAAGCAGGTGGTGGTGGATATGGATACGGACCCGCATGCCGTTCTGTTCTACAACCTTCACGGCCGTTCCTATTCGCAGGTAGTGCAGGTGGAGGCAAGCTATCCGTTCTTCCAGGGTTTCACCTTTACCGCGGCTTACCGTTGGACGGATGCCAAGACGAATTACAACGGAGAGCTGATGGAGAAACCCCTTACCAGCAAGTATAAAGGTTTGCTGACGGCTTCTTATCAGACACCTTTGGGATTGTGGCAGTTTGATGTGACTTTGCAGTTGAACGGTGGCGGGCGCATGCCGGCTCCATACGAACTGACAGACGGCAACTGGTCGTGGGAAAGGCGTTATGGCGGCTTCGAGCAGTTGAGTGCCCAGGTGACGCGCTATTTCCGTCGCTGGTCTATATACGTCGGTGGCGAGAACCTGACAAACTTCAAGCAGAAAAACCCCATCATCGATGCTTCCAATCCCTGGGGAAGCAACTTTGATGCTACGATGGTGTGGGGACCGATGCATGGGGCAAAAGCCTATGTAGGTGTCCGTTTTAACTTGCCGAGAATATAATATTATTTATTAAATCAATAGCAAAACAATGAAAACAAGAAGATTTTTAGTTGCTTTGGCAGCCGTACTGTTCTGTACGACTGCCGCAATGGCAAAAGACATCCGTACAGCCGTGTTCAAGGTGGCACAGATGAAGTGTGAGAACTGTGTAAGGAAGATAAACAATAACATCCGTTTTGAGAAGGGACTGAAGGACTTCCACACAGACCTGAAGACAAAGACGGTAACCATCACGTATGATGCCGACAAGACCAATGTGGAAAAGTTGAAAGAAGGTTTCCAAAAGTTCCATTATGAAGCGGAGTTTGTCAAGGAAACCAAGCAGGACGATAAGAAGTAATTGAACAAACTGCTCATTCCAGTTGTTGCTTTATTAAAGCGGAACAACAACCATCTAAAAAATAAATCGAATGAGCAATATAATTACTAAGGCACATCCCGTGCCGGATATGCACAGCACGGGATTGCGCGTCGTCGGTGCATGGCTTTTTGCCATCGTACTGATACTGTTTTCTACAGTCTTTGTGCATGTACCCTATACCCGTGAAATACAGATGGTACTGGCAATTCCGGTACTGCTGTTTTTCGGCGCTCCTTTTTATGCCGGTGCCTGGAAGGGAACCCGGTCGGGCCGCAACAATATAGACCGTCTGGTGGCGCTTACCACCTCTGTGGCTTTTCTGTTCAGTGTGTTCAACACTTTCTTCCCGGATTATTGGCTGGGCATCGGGCTGGAACCGCATGTCTATTATGGGGTTGCCGCCGTCATCATCGCCTTTTCCCTGACCGGCGAGTTTATGGAGGAACGTGCCCGGCGAAATGTGTCGGCGGCTATCTGCCGGTTGGGAGGCTGGCAGCATAACGCAGCCCGCGTACTGCCGGAGAAGCAACGCATTGACGACCGCGTTGCCGAGCTTTTTGTCCCGGTCATTCTCATCATTTCCCTGCTGACCTTTTTTATATGGGTGTTTTTCGGAGGCATAGATGTAGTGTCACACGGTCTGTTTGCCGCTTTGTCCGTATTGGTGGTGGCTTGTCCGTGTGCGGTAGGGCTGGCCACTCCAGTAGCTTTGGCGGCGGGCCTTAATAAAGCTGCCCGCAATCATATCCTTATCAGGGACACTTCCGCTTTAGAGCAGATGCGCAATGTGGATGTGGTGGTATTCGACAAGACCGGGACCTTGACAGAAGGACATCCTACGGTAATAGGCTGGCTGTGGGCGCAAGGGCAGGAGGAGCATTATAAAGATGTACTGCTTGCTGCCGAGTCTACTTCGGACCATCCTCTGGCAGAAGCAATCGTTACGGCCCTGGAAGGGGAGGAGCAGGTTATCCCTGCCCACCTGGACGGTTTTGAAAACATTACCGGAAAAGGTGTCAGAGTGGCCTATCAGGGTGCGGAATATTGGGTAGGAAGCCATAAACTGCTGAAAGATTATCAAGCCAATTTGTCGGATATCCTGGCCGATATGCTGACACAATATGAATCGGACGGAAACAGTATTGTCTACTTTGGGCGTGAGAACGATTTACTTGCCGTTATTGCCATCAAGGACCAGTTGCGGGTGACTTCTATGGAAGCTATCCGGGAACTGCGTATCCAGGACATCGAGATATGCATGCTTACGGGAGACGGTGAGCGTACAGCTTCTTCCGTGGCCGGCAGTTTGGGTATCATGCGTTTTGTGGCTGATGCCATGCCCGACGACAAAGAGGATTTCATCCATAAGCTGCAGCTTCAGGGTAAAACGGTCGCCATGGTAGGTGACGGCGTGAACGATGCGCAAGCCTTGAGCTGTGCTGATGTAAGCATTGCCATGGGAAAGGGGACCGATACGTTGATGGACACCGCCATGATTACTCTCAGGACTTCAGACCTGCTGCTGTTGCCCAAAGTTTTCCGGTTGTCTCGCCAGACTGTGAGCCTCATGTACCGGAATCTGTTCTGGGCTTTCATCTATAATACAGTGGGTATCTTTGTCGCGGCCGGAGTACTCTATCCCGTCTATGACATCCTGCTGAGTCCTGCGCTGGCAGGTGCTGCCATGGCTCTTTCCTGTGTATCCGTGGCTTTGAGCAGCCTTCGTCTGAGTTCCAGGTTCTGACGGCTGTATTCTCAGCTGTTCCTATACTCCAGCGGACTCATGCCCATGTGCCTCTTGAAGTATTTTCCAAAGAAGGAAGCACTGGGGAAGTTCAGGGAATAGGCAATCTCCTGAATGGTCATGTTGGTTGATTTCAGCTTGGCTTTCACGTCTACGATGACGACGTGGGCGATGATGTCCAATACATTTCTGCCGGTCACCTGCCTCACGGTGGTGCTGAGGTGTTGCAGGGAGATGCCCAGTTTGTCGGCATAGAATTGCGCGCGGCGTTCGCGGGTATAGTTTTCGATGACGAGCTGCACCAGTTCGCGGCATATTTCCTCTTTCCGGCTCTTATTCCCTTTTTGCATCTGCGGACGGTGGCAATACATTCTGTCTATGCCGCTGAGGAGCATGTTCAATGTGCTTTGAGCCATTTTTGTATCGGGAGGATAGGGACCGGTCGTGATGCGTGCCCATAGGGCAAAATAGTCCTTGAAGTAGGAGGCGACGGTAGGGTTGACAGCCAGTACCGGATACTCCAGTATGTTGGAGAAAGAGCTCAATGTAGACTGGATGAGGTTGACTCCATTGAGGCAATGGGAAGAAAACCCCACGAATCCCAGGCACACTTTTTCCTTTTGTTCGTAAAACTGTATGATAGTTCCGGGAAGCAGGGTAATAAAATCCCCTTGCTTGATTTCCGTATCCATCAGATTGATGGATACCGTGATGGAACCTTCTATGCATAGTGCAAAGATGCATGCTTTCAGGCGGCACGACTGTTTGTATATGTTTAGAATGTCTTCCGTTACTTCAGTCCATGCAATCATGTCTACTGGCAGGTCGACTTGAGGAAATTCCATACGCTTTGTCGTTTAGAGTTTGCACAAAGGTAATTCTTTTCCGGGAAAAAGTAACGGAAGACATTCTGTTTTTAAAATGAAATGTTCTTTTTTTAAAATGTAACGTCCATCTTTACGACGAAAGTACGTGGCGCGCCCACTGCCATGGGACGATAGCTGTACTCCTTGTTCAGCAGGTTGTTTATCATGAACTGGAAAGCTACTTCCTTGGTGGCTTTCACCCCGAAGCGCATGTCCACTGTGGCATAGTCCGTATTATGCTTTTTCCAATAGGATGCCAGGGTTTCCCCGTTGGACGAGCCGAAGAGGATGCCGCGCACGTAGTCCAGCAGGTCAGGTTCACTTTTGCTGCGTTCGTCCAGCATAATATAGTCCACGGCAAGTATCTTGCTTTTCCAGTTTACGTTGGCACCTATGTTGATGCGTTTCCACTGAAAGTCCAGCGTGGCCTTGAAACTGTGTTTCGGACGATATTTCAAGTACTTGCCGTCATTGCTTTTCTCCTTCATCTGAAGCGGGTCGGTATAGGTGTTCTCCAGGGCATTGCGTTTCTTGTAGTCGGCATCCCTCGGTTCGGTATATACATATCCCAGGTTATAGAGCAGCTTGGCGTTTTTGTTGAAGGTGTACATGCCGTTGGTGCTGATTTCCATTCCATAAATCTGTGCTTTGGACACGTTGTGGAACTGTGCCCCGATGCCGAAACCCTTGCCGTTCTTCAGCATTTGTATGGCGTCTGTAACGCTGTTTATCATGCTCAGGTCCGCATTGTTGAATAGGCCGAACTGGAATTCCACCATATCCTTGTATTGGGTATAGAAAGCGGCGACATCTGCAAATCCTTGTAAATTGCCTGCCTTGTACCCTTGCTTGAATCCCAGCTCGGCATTGAATCCTTTTTCCGGCTGTACGTTGTAGTTGGGATATACACCTACACCTCCGATGTCTTTGCGAAGGTATTTCTCGGTGATGGAGGGATTACGGTAACCCTGGCCGAAGCTGGTACGCAGGAAGCTGTAATCGGCTAGCTGGTAGTTCAGCCCGGCACGGAACACGGGGCGGAAAGGAATCTTGCTCCCGAAAACCTTTGTGTCGGCTTCCCGGTAGTGCTTGTCTATCCGGTAGTATTCGGCACGTACACCGGCCGATACGCTGAGGCGGTCCCAGAAGCGCTGGTCGTATTGCATATAGGCGGCAACATTGTCACTTTGATGTACTTCTTCCGTTTCGCCGGAGAAGGTGCGGATATGTTCGTAAGTCAGACCCGTGGTGATTTGTGCGCCGCCGTCCCATTTCTTGTTGAACTGATAGTCCAGATAATAGTCGTAATTCTTGTCCGTCCGTGTTGGTGATTGATTGCGCTTCGGATTGAGTACACCGGATAGCCAGGGAACCAGGTCGCTGGGTAGTTTCCCTTCAAGCAGTCCTCCCATGTCAGACAGCAGGCCGTTGCTCATTACCCAGGAGATGAGGTCGCAATAGTCGGCAGTGGTGGCATTGGGGAATATGTTGTCCAGAGAGCCGAAGACACCGTCCATCAAATCACTCAGCTTGTTGCTTCCCAGCCATTTGATAACTCCGGTCATCAGTGGCTGGAGGGCTGTGTAGTCTCCATTGGCAATGTTCTGGATGACTTGTGCGTCGGTGCCCATGTTGCCCAGAATATCCGTAATGGAGGCGGATTGTGTAGGGCGTACCACATTGTCCGCACTGTAGTAGAAACGGCCCTTTACTTTGTGTGAAGTACCTCTTTCAGGATTGGTGAAGTTGAAGAAAGGGTCAATGCGGAAGTTGTTGGACTCACGTCCCATATTAGTAAAGGGAGAGGGGCGGTAGGCCTCGCCGGGCGAGCGCCAGATGAAGAAATCCCCGTACTTGTTGGAAAGGAAATCCACGTTGAAACCGTAGTTCATCAGTTTCATACCCATATCCGGCTGATAGTAGGTGAGGTTTCCGTTGATGTGGAAACGTTTGTTGTAACCTTGTTGGCGGTAGCCCTCGTCGGTAAAGAGATTCAGTCCGCCGCTGACGTCAAAGTTACCGATGCGGCGGGAGTGGGTGAGGTCGAAACCTTCGTAGAGCGGATTGCGTACACCGCTGAAAAGGCTGTTGCGCAACAAGGGCTTTACCGGATATTTGTCCTCTTTCCAGAAAGATTTGTCACTCCATTGGTAATCGCTGTTGTCGGGGTCGTCATAGATTCCTACATAGGCACTGAAACGGGTCTGAGGGGTCAGTCCCGGCCGTGCGGTGCGTATGTTGATGATGCCGTTCAGGGCCGACGAACCATAGAGCACGCTGGAGGCTCCTTTGATGACCTCTACCTGCTGCACATTTTCCAGAGGTACGCTGTTCCAGTTGATGACTCCGTTTTGGGGGCTGAGCACGCTCATCCCGTCTACCAGTACCAGGCTGCGGGCACCTACGCTGTAAGTCCAGCCGCCACCGCCTCGAATGCTGGGTTGCTTGTCGATGATATCCACCCCCGGAATGGTCTGCAGTGTCGAGGTGATGTCTGTGGGAGCCTGGCGGGCAATGTCACTGGCCTTTATCAAATCCATGGAGACCGTCACATCGCTCAGCTTCTGTTCAAACCGTCCGGCCGAGACCACGACATCTTCCAGCAGGTTGGTGCTTTCCTTCATGTACACGTCTTTCTGCATAATGTCTCCTTTGCTGATGACGATGGGCATTGGCACATCCTCATATCCCACGTAGCTGAATACCAAATCTACACCTCCCGCCGGCAGGTGTACTTCGTATGCACCGTTTATGTCGGTCACTACGCCTTGCGTGTCTTTCAGCTTGTAGGTGACCGATGCCCCTGCAAGCGGTTCATTGGTCGTTGCATCATATACGTGCCCCTTCAATATCTGTGCAGATATGGAAAAGCTGAACAGTAACGCTGCGAATAGCGTTATTAGAATTCTTTTTTTCATAAGTCTGTCTTTTTGTGAATAGTTATATCAGAATGTTTGCAAAGTACGTGAGATATTATCAGATTATCAAGGTGTATTTTTATGAATAGATGCTACATATTTAAGATAAATCCGGGGAGTGAATTCAAAAAAGTGCTATATTTGCTTGCATGAAACTGGAAATATCAGATTGGAACATGATTCCTTATGCCGGGGCATGGAGCCGGCAGACGGAATGGTTTGACGCACTTGTACACGCCAAGCAGGCAGGAGAGTGCTATGTCAATCATATTGTGCTCTGCGAGCATCCCCATGTCTATACATTGGGGCGTAGCGGGAAAGAAAGGAATATGCTGCTGGGAGAAGAACAACTGCGCAGGATAGGGGCTACGCTCTATCATATTGACCGTGGTGGAGACATTACGTATCATGGTCCGGGACAGTTGGTCTGTTATCCTATTCTGAACCTCGAGGACTTTTCTTTGGGGTTGAAGGAGTATGTGCATCTGCTGGAAGAGGCGGTAATTCGCGTTTGTGCTTCGTTTGGCATCGCTGCCGGACGCCTGGAGAAGGCAACGGGCGTATGGCTGGAGGGCGATACTCCCCGTGCCCGTAAGATTTGTGCCATCGGCGTGCGCAGCAGCCATTTTGTTACCATGCATGGGCTGGCACTGAATGTGAATACCGATTTACGTTATTTCAGCTATATCAATCCCTGCGGATTCATCGACAAGGGGGTCACTTCTTTGCAGAAAGAACTGGGACATGAAGTGCCGATGGAAGAGGTGAAGGAGCGTCTTTGCAAGGAGCTGGTAAATCTTTTGTCATGAACTATCTGGCACATATATTCCTTTCCGGTTCGAACAGAAAAGTACAGTTGGGAAATTTTGTAGGCGATGCCGTAAAGGGAAGCTCCTATAAGAATTATCCGCCGGATATAGCCAAGGGTATTCAGCTTCACCGCGCTATTGACGACTATACCGACCGTCATCCGGCTGTCTGCGAGGTGGTGCATAGGCTTCAACCAGAATTCGGACGGTATTCGGGGGTATTGCTGGATATTTATTTCGATTATTTGCTGGCTTCCCGTTTCGAGTCGTTCTCCGGAGGCTCCTTGAGGAAGTATACCCGGAATTTTTATCTTTCCCTCCTTATCAATTACCGCTATCTTCCGCTACGGTTCAAACGTTTTATCTGGCATTTTATCCTGACCGACCGTTTGCAGAAATACGCCACTCTGAACGGAATAAGAGAATCTTTGAACATCATGGTGGAATATCATCATATTGATATATCCGTAGATAAGGCAATTCGATACCTTGAAAAGCACGATGAGGAACTGTTTGCTGTGTTCCAGCCATTTTTTATTGAATTGCAGAGGTTTTGCGCTGAATATCAGCATAATTATAAGTCACAATTTTAAGGACGAAGAAGGAATGAATATCGTGTCGGCAAGGAATTAATATCCTGCCGACACGATATTTGTTTTTTGTATCACACGTTGTTGATTTCCTGCATGACATGTTATTGATAGCTTGTGCCCTGTGGAATCAGCTTCCCGTACTCCGCTTCTCCCTTGCCAGTACCGAGATGATGTACCCTCCCTTGCTGTTCACCTTGTTCCAGTTTGTTCCATTGAATATTTTCCAGACGTAGTTTCCCAGCCTGCCGTAGTCCGATAACTTCAGAATCTTCCTGATTTCCTCCCGGTCGGTGATGTAGAGCTTTTCCAGATTCAGCATGAGGCATTCCAGGTTGTGCGTATTCCTGTTGTAGGCATATCCGGGAATGTCTAAATCAGGATTTCCCTGCGCTCCTCCGCTTTCCCCCGGGGGAGTAAGAGGGGGAAGTGCTTTACTTTCTTTTGCTTTGCTTTCTTCTACTTTGCTTTCTTTGCTTTGTTTGGAATTGCATGCATTTTCGGGGAAAATGTCCGCATCCTGCGTGCAATTTTCTCGGTTTTGCGTACAAGTCTTGTCCTTGTCCGGTTTATCTTCCTCCGTCTCTACCAGTAGATAGGGCAGGGTGGTGAGATCCCTTTTTCTTCGTTTGGTGGCTTCCAGCCATACTTTCTGTATCTCGGTAGAGGTCAGTACCCCTTGCTCCTTATAGGTTTTGGGGTCGAAAAAGGCTTTCTCCACCAGGATGTCCACGATTCCCTGCATCTCCTGCTCGTTGATGTCCTTTCCCGCCTTGTTTGTGAACAGTGTGCATTGCTCCGCGTTCCATTTCAGGTAATATCCGTTTTCCTTGTGTATCTTGCACAGCAGTTTCATTACCGCCGCTGTGCCTTTCAGTCCGAACCTGGCTTCCACCAGTTCCACTGCTATCTCTTCGAATAGATTTACTTTGAGGGGGAAGTATAGCATTCCCCCGTACATCATGGCCATTGTTTTTAGTGTTTAATGATTAGTGATTAATGGTTAATGGTTAGCATATGGGGCTCCATTCGAGGAAGTTCTCCAGCTGGAAAGTTTTCCATGCCTGCAGTTCCACGTCCCAGAAGGCTATGGTGCTTGTCACTCTTGTGATGTCATAATCTCTTCTGAAGTCAGCCTTGTAGGGCAGTAAGGTGGCTTTCGCCAGCCTGAATGTCCCGTCCTGCTTGTGGTAGGCTATGAGTGCGTGTCCGTATTGCATGTGGTCTATCAGGCTTTCTATCCGTCGGGCCATCCATGTGGCGCATGTTTCCGTGTAGTTCTTTTCCAGCATGATACGTATTTTCCATAGGTTTCTCAGTGCTTCGTGAAGTGAAGCGTTCTTTGTCGACTTTCTCATCTTGTTGTCTTTAAAATTAATAATTGTATTAGTTTGGCAGGAGGTACGCTTGTATATAAAAAAAGATGCCGCATTCGTTGAGAAAGCGGCATCTATAGGCGGTGTGGCTTCATCCTTACCAAAGTGGCGGCAAAGATAAGTGGTTTATTCCTTAAGTTGTTTATATTTAATTATTGTCAATAAGTTTCGTGGTTTCTGCCCTTTTTTGTTTTATTCCCTATATCTCTCCTGCTACCTTCATTTCCCGCCACACTTCACCGAACTCTTGTATTATAGTGTTTTCTGACAGTCTTTTATAGTCTGGCGTTCTAAAGTCGAAATGTGAGTATGCCCATTGTGCCAATGCCTTGTTGCTTGTCGGCTTTTCTTCTATAAAGTATCTTGATTTTTTCCATAGGATGATGTCTTTAATGACTTCTTTCCTATATTGTGGCAGTATTCCTATAACCTCCCCACTTGAGGGACGTCCTACTCCCGCTTTCGGAGCTGATATGCCGTGCTTTACATTCGTTTCTAGGGTGTCTCTTTTTGTTTTTTTTCCTTACTTTGGAGTGTCTCTTTTGCCTTCATTTTCTAATGTTTTTGGGTTAATAATTAAAATTACTGTAGTTTGTAAAATAAATGCAAAGGTATATCAAGTTTTTTGTTTTTGTGGAGTAAGGATGGAGATAAAAAGCTGGGTTTTATCTTTATGATGGGTTAATGTGTTGATATATAAATGGAAATGACTTTGATTTGGAAGTGTTTTTTAAACGTTCGTTTAATGGACGTCAAATTTCAGGAAATGAAATAGGGAATGAGTTAATAAAAGGGAATGGAAATTTTAAATATTAAATAAGATACTTAATATATTGAATTACTGTAGATTAAACTGAGACACGATGGGTTTTCCAAAATATTTTTATTAAACATTTTGAGGATATAAAAAACAGTCTTATCTTTGCGTCCATTAAACGAACGTTTAAAAAACGCTTTTTGTTTGTAATCCGTTCGTTTATAGTCTCTTACCAGAAGGTAATGACGAACTGCAAAAAAACTGTTGGCAAGAAGGGCACAATGCTTGCTGTATTTTACATAAGGTGCTCGCAAATGATTGGATACCAGGTATATACCGAGGGTTCAAAGCCCCAGAGGAACACTCTTTTGTGAACAAAACAACGAAAATGGAAACGGATAACGAGGTTGAAGTCTGGCATGCCATGCGTGCCACATACCGCAGGGAGCTTGATGCGGTGTATCTTCTCGAGAAGGAGAACCTCGGCTGTTTTGTCCCCATGCAATATAAGGTAAGTATCCGTAAGGGTAAGAAAGTCCGTACTTTGGTTCCCGTCATCCGTAATCTGGTTTTTGTCCATGCACGTCCTTCCGACGTACAGCGTGTTAAGTCTCAAATTACTTATTTGCAATATATAACCGATACTCGCAGTGGTCAGAAGATAATTATTCCCGACCATGAGATGCAGCGCTTCATCGCCGTTGCCGGAACCTATAACGACCATTTGCTTTATTTCCAGCCCGAAGAGTTGAATCTGTCGAAAGGAACTAGAGTCCGTATTACGGGTGGTGACTTTGCAGGTCAGGAGGGTATTTTTCTGAAAGTAAAGGGGGCACGTGACCGCCGTGTGGTTATAGAGATACAAGGTGTCATTGCTCTTGCCATGGCCACTATCCATCCGGATCTTATAGAAGTGATCGGCTGAATTATAATTCATAATTTACAACTCATAGTTCACAATTCATAATTCAAAAAATGTCCTCCTCCCTTTTCGAAGAAGCAATTAATCTCCAGCGTGCTGCGCACGAACTGATGTATTTAGGTATGGACGGTAGTCCTATCTATAGTGATGACCTTTCCCGCCGTAACGGTGAGGTTTACCGCTTGACTGCGGCTTTGTATGGTTCCAGTGCCCGAGGTACTACTACGGAAGAACAGGCAAACGTCTGTCTTGCTCTCTTGATGGGTTATAACGCATCGTTCATTGACCATGGCGAGAAGCAGGATCACCTCCAGGAGATATTAAACCGTTGTTGGAATCTCCTTGATACCCTTCCCGCCTCGCTGTTGAAACTCCGTCTGCTTACTGCCTGTTATGGAGAAGTGTTCGATGAGCTCCTGGCCGACGAAGCCTGGAAGATTATTTCTTCCTGGGACTCCGCATCGCTCACTGCCGAACAGCAGGAAGCTGTCGAGGAATTCCGGAATGTAGTTGACAATCCCTATCCGTGGGAATATCTTGAGGACTAAAACAGGTGAAAGTTTTCTCGAAAGGCAAAAAAAGAAATGGAGTGGAGAATGCAGGAGACACGGGAAAAGTTAAAGGCATATAGAACTAAACATACAAGTGATATATTCATGTAATGAGTGAAAAGGATTCCACGCATTGTATTACGAAAAATAGCCTCCAGAGAAACGGATTATATGGCATTTCTGCCAATGAATATAGTAAAATAACTTATTATTTGATTAAAAATATAACTCAAAGTGGGTTATACCCTCTTTAGTAGATGCCCAATATCTATTGAATATCCGGGAAGCGTGGTACTAACTCTTTCATTACTACGCGAAGTAATAAATATAAATCACCTTTGGTTCCACCTTCCCGGATTAGTTTGATTTTTTCAGTGTGTGACATATAAGAATCTAACAAACATTAAACTATGCGTCGAATCTTATTTCTGATTTTATGTCTTTTCATTGTCTTCGGTTCTGCCTATGCCCAGCGCATGTCCGACGAGCAAGTGGTTGAATATGTGAAACAAGCACAGGCTGCCGGAAAATCTCAGAAGCAGATGACTGCCGAACTGTTGCGCCGTGGTGTGACCCGCGAACAGGTGCTCCGCATCAAGGATAAATATGAGAACTCGGGTGTTGCTGTCCCGGGTTCCGAAGCTCCCTCACAGATGCGCAAGCGTTCGGTTGCTGTGGGAGAATCCTACGAGGCTGCCGAACTGGATGACCAGAAAGCGGTTGTTGATGAGAGACTTGAAAGCCAGTCCGCCCCTGAGGCTGCCGGAATACAGATTTTCGGTCATAATCTGTTCCAGAACCGTAATCTCTCCTTTGAACCTAGTGTGAATCTGGCTACTCCAGCAAATTATCGGCTGGGGCCCGGTGACGAGGTGATCATAGATATCTGGGGAGCTTCCGAGAATACTATCCGCCAGACCATCAGTCCCGAGGGGAGTATCCAGGTGAAAGACCTCGGTCCCGTTTATCTGAACGGCATGACTGTTAAAGAAGCCAACGCTTATCTGCAACGGGAACTGTCCAAGATCTATTCCGGTATCGGAGGGGGGGATCCCAATTCACAGATCCGTCTGACTTTAGGCGATATACGTACCATTCAGATTCATATCATGGGTGAGGTCACGGTGCCGGGTACTTATACACTTTCGGCCTTTTCCACGGTTTTCCATGCCTTGTACCGTGCCGGTGGTGTGAATAATATCGGTAGCTTGCGTGACATCCGTCTGGTTCGTAACGGAGAGACGATAGAGCATTTGGACGTCTATGAGTTCATCATGCAGGGCAAGATGAATGACGATGTCCGTCTGCAGGAGGGCGATGTGATTATCGTGAGTCCCTACCAGTCGTTGGTCGAGATAGTAGGTAAGGTGAAACGTCCCATGTATTATGAAATGAAGCCTGCCGAGACGGTTGCTTCCTTACTGAAGTATGCGGGTGGCTTTATGGGAGATGCCTATAAGAAGGCTGTACGCATCATCCGTAAAAGCGGACGTGAACATCAAGTATATAATGTGGATGAGATGGACTATTCCGTATTCCGTTTAGACGACGGTGACTTAATGACGGTTGACGCCGTACTCGACCGTTTTGAGAACAAGGTTGAGGTCAGTGGTGCCGTCTATCGTCCGGGGCTTTATCAGTTGGACGGTGAGGTGAATACGGTGAAGCAGCTGATAAAGAAGGCTGAGGGACTCCGGGGAGATGCTTTCCTTGCCCGGGTCCTTCTAGACCGTGAGCGTGAAGATCTTACGCACGAAATGGTTGCCGTTGATCTGGAGGGTATTATGAACGGTACGGTTTCTGATATACCCCTTCAGAAGAACGACCATCTGTATGTTCCCGGTATCCATGACCTGAAGGAGAGCGAGACGGTCTCCATTTATGGTGAGGTGCTCAATCCCGGTACTTTCCTATACTCCGACAACTTAACGATAGAGGATATGATTGTCCAGGCGGGAGGTCTTACCGAGGCTGCCGCCACTACCTGTGTGAGCGTGACGCGCCGCATCAAGGATCCCAAGAGTACTGCCTACAGCAGCAAGCTTGCGGAGACATTCACCTTTGACATCAAGGACGGTCTTCTGACGGTTGCCGATAGTTTCTACCTGCAACCTTTCGATGTAGTCCAGGTTCGTCGCAGTCCTGCCTACCAAGTTCAGCGCATGGTGACGGTTGCGGGTGAGGTACTTTTCAGCGGCAGCTATTCGTTGTTGAAAAAGAATGAACGTCTGAGTGATGTGATAGGTCGTGCAGGCGGAATTACTCCGGCGGCATATATAAAGGGGGGACGTTTGATTCGCAAGCGCAATGATGAGGAACGTCGGCGTGAGACGGATGTGCTTCGCATAGCTCAGGGTGGTGAGGGGAAGGATAGCATCTCTGTGGACAAGCTTGCCATCTCTGAGACTTACGCAGTAGGCATCGATATGGAAAAGGCTCTGTTTAATCCGGGAAGTGACTATGACATTGTCCTGCGTGAGGGAGATATCGTTTATATTCCTGAATACGTCAATACGGTGAAGATCAGCGGTTCAGTGATGTATCCTAATACAGTAACCTGGGAGAAAGATGCCAAGCTGAAACATTATATCAATATGGCAGGTGGTTATGGCGAAAATGCGAAAAAGAAGAAAGCATACATCATTTATCTGAATGGTACGGTAGCCCGTGCTAAGAAGAGTGACAGTGATTTAATCCAGCCGGGTTGTGAGATTGTGGTTCCCACGAAGTCTGAGAGGAAGCGTCTCCAGCTTTCTGAGATTATGGGTATGAGCTCCATGACTGCAACGATTGCGGCGATGGTGGCTACGTTGACTAATGCTTTTAAATAAGAAACAAGTGGAAGATATAAAAAGAAAGGATGCTGATATGAATGACGGACAGCAGAATAAACATCCACAGGAAGAGGAGATTGATTTGCTAGAGCTTGCCTTGAAGGTCTGGGCAGAGCGCAAGTGGATATTGAAGTGTTGTGGCTATGCAGTGATTGTGGGGTTGGTGATTGCTTTCAGTATTCCGAAAGAATATACAGCTACAGCTACGATTGCTCCGGAGTTGTCGGATGGAAAGAGTGGGGGAGGATTGTCTTCTCTTGCTGCCATGGCAGGTATTAATATGAATGCTTCTTCTAGTGCTGATGCTATTTACCCTGATTTATATCCGGATATTGTGAGTTCCACTCCCTTTATTACCGATCTTTTCAATATTCCGGTGAAAGACCTGGAGGGGAAAATAGATACTACACTTTATTGCTATTTAGATGAACATCTACGTTCTCCTTGGTGGAGTGTGGTAACATCTGCTCCTTTCAAGACTCTTGGATGGATGGCCTCTTTATTTAAGAGTGAAAAGGAAAATACTAGTAAAAGTGAACTTGATCCTTTTCATTTGACTAAGGAGCAATCTAATATAATGAAAATATTGAGTGGGCGCATTGGTATCTCAGTCGATAAGAAGACTGGACTTACTACTTTGTCTGTTACGATGCAGGATGCTTGTATTGCTGCTTGTTTGACAGATAGTGTGATGTGTCGTTTACAGGATTACGTTACAGATTACCGCACAAATAAAGCTTGTCAATATTTTGAGTTTCAGAAGGGACTTTTTGAACGTAAGAAGAAAGAATATGAAATAGCACAGGAGAATTATGCAAAGTTCTCTGATGCTAATAAAAACATTATTCTTCAGAGTTATCGTGCCGAACAAGTCCGTTTGGAAAATGAGATGAATCTTGCCTATCAAGTCTATACATCCGTTGCACAGCAGTTGCAAATGGCTGAGGCAAAAGTACAGGAAATTACTCCTGTTTATACAGTAGTTGAGCCTGCGACTATTCCTATTCGTGCATCAAAACCTAGTAAAGTAATGATATTGGCTGGCATTATTTTCATAACAGGAGTTGTTTGTATAGGTTGGATATTGTTTGGAAAGAACTTATTTCTCATTTTGAAAAAGAAATGAGAAATAAGTATATAAGGATAGTTGGAACTTGTTAGTGAGGGGCTCAAAATAGATATTTATTGATTAATATTTGTAGTTTACAATGAAAGTATTAGTTACGGGTGGAGCTGGATTTATAGGCTCTAATCTTTGTGAGCATCTGCTTGCTCATGATTATGAGGTTGTCTGCTTGGACAATTTTATTACGGGAAAGATTGAGAATCTTCTTCCATTGTTGAATCAATATTCCACTACCTTCAAGTTGATAGTGGGAGACATTCGCAATATTTCTGATTGTCAGAAGGCGGTTGAAGGCGTTGATTACGTGCTTCATGAAGCGGCATTAGGTTCCGTACCTCGGTCAGTCAAAGACCCAGTAACTACCAACGATGTCAATATTGGCGGTTTCTTGAATATGCTAATAGCTGCCCGTGATGCAGGTGTGAAACGTTTGATATATGCAGCTAGTTCTTCTACTTATGGGGATAGTAAATCTCTTCCAAAAGTGGAGGAGGTTATAGGTAAGCCATTGTCGCCTTATGCCATTACAAAATACGTCAATGAGCTATATGCGGATGTCTTTGCTCGCACATACCATATGGATTGTATCGGTTTGCGCTATTTCAATGTGTTTGGGCGTCGCCAAGATCCATTTGGGGTTTATGCAGCTGTTATTCCGTTATTCGTGAAGAAGCTGATGGCTCACGAAAGCCCCGTGATAAATGGGGATGGGGAATATAGTCGTGATTTTACTTATATTGATAATGTGGTGCAAATGAATATGCTTGCTATGACTTCCACTAATCCGGAAGCTGTAAACCAAGTTTATAATACAGCGTTTGGTGAGCGTACAACTTTGAATCAATTGGTTGGCTATCTCAAAGAGTTTCTTAGCGAGTTTGATACAGAAATAGCTAAGGTGGAAGTCGTTCATGGACCTAACCGTGTGGGGGATATCCCTCACTCCTTGGCTTGCATAGACAAGGCTAAAAGATTGCTTCACTACAATCCTCAGTATAGCATGCGTGACGGACTAAAAGAAGCTATTAAATGGTATTGGAAAAATATTTAATAAAATGAAATGTGTTGATTTGATATACAAGGATTTATATAGAGTTGGGGGTGGAAATTTGATACGAAGTTATTTTACTTTTCCCGGTTTCAAATATTTATGTGTGTTTAGATTAATCCAATCATTTAAGGAAGTATGGTATTTGAAACCTATTGTTTTTTTTCTAAAAGTAAAACTTATTATGATGCAGCGGAAGTATGGCATTTTAATTCCTGCTCGTTGTACAATAGGTGAAGGATTTTTTATAGGTCATTGGGGTACAATAGTTGTAAATGAGAAAGTTAAAATTGGTAGAAATGTCAATATTTCGCAAGGCGTCACAATAGGGCAATTGAATAGGGGAAAGCGTATGGGAACTCCGGTTATTGGTAATGAGGTTTATATTGGTCCAGGCGCGAAAATATTGGGGAATATTGTTGTTGGTAACAATGTTGCTATAGGAGCTAATGCTGTTGTTTTGGATGATGTACCAGATAATGTGTGTGTTGCAGGAATTCCAGCAAAAATTGTGTCTATGAATGGATCGGATGGGTATGTGAATAGGAAAGTATAACAAACTATAGGAACTAAAATAAAATATGTAATGAAAATAGCTATATGCTGTCGGAAAGGTTCTTTCTCAGATTATTGGTTAACCTATTGTGAAGAGAATGGCATATCTTATAAGAAAGTGGATGCATATCAATCTGATATAATGAAACAGATAGAGGATTGTGATGCTTTCATGTGGCATTTCAGTCATCTGGATTACAAAGATAAGGTTTTTGCAAAACAACTTCTCTATTCTATTGAGGCTTCTGGTAAGCCTGTTTTTCCTAATTTTAAAACTGTTTGGCATTTTGATGATAAGTTAGGTCAGAAGTATTTGTTTGAGTCAATAAAAGCTCCCTTAGTCACTTCTTATGCTTTTTATACAAAGCAGGAAGCTCTGCTTTGGGCCAATAAGGCTTCTTTTCCTAAAGTTTTTAAATTGAGAGGTGGAGCTGGATCTACAAATGTAAAGCTAGTAGACACAAGGAAGGAGGCTGTATCCTTAATAAGTAGAGCTTTTAGTAGAGGCTTTTCAGCCTATGATCCATTGGCTTCATTAAAAGATCGTTGGAGGGATTATAGGAGTGGAAAATGTCCCTTTTTTGTGCTTTTAAAGTCTTTTTTTCGTTTGTTTATAGTTTCTTCTGCTATAAAGTTACTTCCTCTGGAAAAAGGATATGTTTATTTTCAAGATTTTATTCCGAATAATGATACGGATACTCGTATTGTCGTTATTGGGGATAAAATAATAGGTGAAAGGAGAGGTGTTAGAAATGGAGATTTTAGAGCATCTGGTTCGCATATTCTTCTTCCTGATGCTTCGAAGGTAGATATGCGATGTGTACAATTGGCATATAATGTTTCCAAAAAACTAGGTTTGCAAATAGGTGTATTTGATTTTGTACATGATAAAGATAATCCTTTGCTCGTAGAAGTGAGTTATGGTACAGATCCTGATTATACAGAATGTGAAGGATATTGGAATGAAAGACTCCAATTTACATCAGCACCCATTAATTTACCTAAGATGATAATAGAATCCTTTATACAAAATAGTTCTAATTAAATATTAATATGAATTCTGTAAAAATTGCCGTAATCGGTCTCGGTTACGTAGGACTTCCTTTGGCTCGTTTATTCTCTACAAAATATCAAACAGTTGGATTTGATATGAATAAAGCGAGGGTTGATGCTTTGATGGCTGGACACGATTCAACACTTGAAGTATCGGATGAATTGTTACAATCTGCTATAAAAAATGGTTTTAAATGTACGGCTGATATAGAAGATATCCGTGATTGTAATTTCTATGTAGTAGCTGTACCTACTCCTGTAGATGAACATCACAATCCGGACCTAACTCCTTTGTATGGTGCAAGTACTACAGTAGGTAAGGTAATCTCAAAAGGAGATGTTGTAGTGTATGAATCAACGGTTTATCCAGGTGTGACGGAAGAAGAGTGTATTCCGGTAGTAGAACGGGTTTCTGGATTAAAATTGAATATGGATTTTTTTGCAGGTTATTCTCCTGAGCGTATTAATCCGGGTGACAAGCTTCATACAGTAGAAAAAATAAAGAAAGTAACTTCTGGTTCTACAATAGAAATTGGTAAAAAAATAGATGAAGTTTATGCTTCAGTAATTTCTGCCGGAACTCATTTAGCACCCACGATAAAAGTTGCAGAGGCTGCTAAAGTAATAGAAAACTCACAGCGTGACATTAATATAGCATTTGTGAATGAATTATCTAAAATATTTACCAGAATGGATATTGACACACAGGATGTTTTGGCTGCCGCTGCAACAAAATGGAACTTTCTACCTTTTAAACCGGGATTAGTTGGCGGGCATTGCATTGGTGTTGACCCTTATTATTTGGCTCAATGTGCGCAAAGTTATGGATACAATCCAGAAATCATTTTAGCAGGTAGAAGAATGAATGACAGTATGGGGGAATATGTTGCAAACCAAGTGGTGAAGCTGATGTTGAAAAAAGGAATACAAGTGTTGGGGTCGAATATTTTAATAATGGGATTCACTTTCAAAGAGAATTGTCCGGATGTACGTAATACAAAAGTCATTGACATATTTAATGCTTTACAAGAATACAATTTGAATATAACCGTATTTGATCCTTGGGCAAATCCTCAAATAGTCGATAAAGAGTATGGAATATCCGTTGTAAATGAACTTCCTGATTCTAAATTTGATTCAGTTATATTAGCTGTGTGTCATGATGCATTTCAGGATATCCAAGTAAATACTTTAAGAAAGGATAATTCTGTTCTTTATGATGTAAAGGGGATTTGGGATAAGCATTTTGTGGATGGAAGACTCTAAAAAGAACGGTAGATTTTATTTTTATATGTTGTTGGCATAATGAAACTTATTTATCAAATTCAACAGTCTGTTAGAAATTATCTTTTGCGGAAATCTTATTATAAGTTGTATAAGGTTATTTATCATAATAATCCTCTGTTGAAAAAGAAAGCTGTTTTTGAAGAGAAATGGTTACAAAAATGGAAGTCTTTAGATTCTCATATAAAGATTGATTCTTATCGAATATTTTCTCGCTATGTAGGAGAAGATATCAATATTTTGCCTTTAGAGTATTGTGCTACGGTTATTGAACCATTCCTTAATCCTAAGCAGTTTTGGGCATATTATAATGATAAAAATATGTTTGATAAGATATTTGGAACAGATATTTTGCCTAAAACGATAATTCGAAATATTGATGGTTCTTATTATACAGCTGATTATAAAATATATAAGGAAAAAATATTATCCTTATCTATTGCTTCTAAGTGCATAATAGTAAAACCATCTATTGATGGGGAGTCTGGTAGAGGGGTTGTAAAGTTACAAAAAGGTAATGGAAATATTCATTTGGAATCATTAAAACTCCAATTCGGTGAAAACTTTATTGTTCAAGAATGTTTAAGCCAACATCCATATATGGCACAGTTTAATAATACTTCTGTGAATACTATTAGAGTAATGACATACAGATCTTTGGCAACAAATGAGGTTGTAATTCCTAATGCTATACTTCGTGTTGGAGCTGAAGGGAAGGATGTTGATAATGCTCATGCTGGTGGTATGTTTTGTGGAATATCAGCTAATGGTGTATTAGGGAAATATATGTGTGATTATTTGGGAAATAAGAAAAAGAGTTTTAATGGAGTAGATTATTCGAATTCTGATTTTTGTATTCCTAATTATAATAGAGTGAAAGAATTTGCAAAAGAGGTTGCTGATAAGGTATTGCATCATAGATTATTAGCACTGGATATAATGCTTGATGAACAGGGAAATCCTAAACTTATAGAAGTTAATGTAGGAGGCTTTTCTGCTTGGTTGTTTCAATATACCAATGGAAGTGCTTTTGGGCAATATACTGATGAAGTGATATCTTTTTTGAAAAAGAAAAAATAAGTGTTGTAAGCACTCAAATCACAACAATTATGGTAAGCAGTCAAAAAATGGCTATTGATTGCAAACTCTATCTTCGCTGCGAACAAAAATTTTAGGATTTATGTATATTTTACTTTCAATACCAGACCGAGGCCTTGCCTCATGGAGAATCTCTCCAATCATTTTGTGTTAGGAACAAAGTTCCTTATAACATCTTTCAGAAATGGTTCAAGGATACCCGGAAAAAAGTAATTGAAGTCCAGATTAATGGTGCTCCTGAAATAGGTCATGAGGAAAAATCCAAGACTAGTGTTCAATCTCAATCAGTATCACAAAGCAGAAATGATATCCCAGTTCGTATTTTGGTTGCCATTCGTATAAGCAATGGCTTACATTTGTCCCGAAAGAATTTAAGCTATCAAGATTTAGTTCGTATGGTAGAGAATTTGGAGGGTTTATGTTGAGTGTTACCGGTCTGAATCATTTTTATTATGTCCGTGACTTTACCGATATGCGTTGTAAACACAGCCGTGTGTTGTCAATCATTCGTGAACGACTTCACCGTGAGACCTGGTGTAAAGTGCGTAAATATGATCACTATAAGAAGTGCTACATTTGGGTGCTGGTCAACAAGGCTCAGAAAACAGCTATTTTCTTCTATGAGAATGGCTCGCGCGGTCGTGATGTACTTACAGACTTTTTGGGTGATGCAGAATTGAAGAGTATTATGTCCGACGGATACAATGCTTATGTATTTATCGGCAATGAGCTGAAATCAGCCCGGTTTAAAGATACTGTACACCAAGTTTGTATGTCTCATGCCAAAAACAAGTTTGTCAAGGCTTCCAATCAGGGTAGTGAACCGACAGCAGAACGCTTTTCCGAAATTTTAAAGGAGTTCTTTATGAGGGGGCGTAAATACGATGATGCCGGACTCACTTCCAAAGAAAGGTTGCGGGAAAGGCAAAGCTTGGAAACGAAGGAACTCCTGATAGAGTTGCGCTGTTTGTTGGACAGTGAACTGTCAAAGGATTCAGAATTTAGAAGTCAGTATTATAAGGAAGCTCTCAATTATCTGAACCGGTTCTGGAAAGAGATTTTTGCTTACTTGGATGATGGTGAATTACCGATAGACAACAATCTAGCTGAGCGAACCATTCGAAAGCTGACTACTCAACGCAACAATTCACTTCATTATGGTAGTGATGCCGGAGCAGAGATGGCTGCAACTTATCACAGTGTGATAGGAACGGTAAAGCTTCATGGCAGTTCTATCTGGAACTTCATCGGAACTTTTTTCAAAAATATCTTTAACGGGTGCAGGGATTATGTTAACATGGTTCCTGACAAAATCACTTTGACTACCAGCCAATGTTAAATTCAAGACTAATTGATTAACAAAACTCGGTTTGAGGCACTGAAAAGTGCCCTTTCGAAGGGGGGGATGCCTTAAATTGAGTGCTTATGAACTTGGCTGTATGCCGATAGTTAAAAAACAATCGAATTTGATAACATTTTTTTGTGAGATACTTATTCTGGTGCCTTATAAAAAGGATATGCTCTAATTTGAGTTTTAACCCCTAAATTGAGTATTAATTTGGATTTTAATATATTGTAAGATTTGGTTTGTAGCTTACATAATTGTATGTAGTCTGTTTGACAATGGAAAAATGGTATAAAGAAAATAAAAACAATACATCTGTAAAATTTGTATTGTTGGGAATTAATCCTTTATTAGGTTTCTTGAGTGCATTGGTCGACTTGAAAACAAAATCTTCTTTTATCATTCTCTTCTTATTTTTTATTTGCATAGGTTTTTCTTTAACAATTCCTGAAATCAGGACAGATAAATGTAACTATGATGCCATTACTTATAGGCAGAATTTTGAGGCTTATACTAAGTATGATACAAATATATTTTTCTCTAATTTAAAAGATTGGGTAGCGTTAGAAGGAGAATCGGATTTTTATGCGGACACTTTATATTTTTTGGTTTCTCGATTTTCGGGAAACTATCATATAATGTTTATGGTGACTGCATTGGTCTTTTCATTTTTTTTGTTGAAATCGTTGAGATTTTTTGTGTTAGACGAACATTTTGATAGGTCTTTATGTTGCTATATCCTCTTATATCTTTTTCTTTCTAATCAGATCTTGAATCTAAATATGTTTCGGTATTATACGGCAATGTGGATTACCGTATATGCTTTGTTGAATGTTTTTGTTTTACATAAAACAAAATATTTATTTTTATTATTGTTAACTCCTTTTTTTCACGGTTCATTTTGGCTCATTTATGCACTGTTTTTATTATTTTATTTAACTGTAAAATGGAAAAGGATTTGGGAAATATGCTTTATCATTAGCATTTTTGTAGGAGAATTATCTTTAGAGTTATTTAGGGAAAGTGCTGAATTCATACCTCTTTTGACAAACCATTTTGAAGGATATCTGGATGAAAATTATGTGTATCGGATAAATGAAGGAGGAAGCGGTCATATTTGGGTTGTACGTTTTTTGGAAAGGTGTTCAATCGGGTACATTAATTTACTTATCCTAGTGTTGATAATTAATTATAAAAAACATATAAAGGGGACAGATTGTACTGTAATTTATATTTTTTTATTGGTGTTGATGTCCTTTGTTAATTTTACTATAGTAATTCCTTCGTTAGGTAGCAGATTTGTAATGCTAGCTTTTCCATTTATTGCTTATGTTTGGTTGCGGTGTCTTTTAATTAGGAAAAATAATATATATATATATGGATTGGGATGTATGTTCATTGTACATGCTCTTCTTCCTTTTAATATTTATCAATTTCCGTGCATTCAACATTATTTGTCATTGTTGGAAACTTGTTTCTTTTATGCAAGCCCACTTTATTTAGTAAATAAATATATTTTTTGGTTGTAAGCATGATAAAATATAGTAGGCTAATAGGGAGTAAAGATGGTAAGATATTGGTCTCAAATTTCCTGTATTTAACCTTAATGCAGGTTGCAGGCTTTATCTTTCCTTTGTTGACATTGCCTTATTTAGCTAAAATTATAGGAACTAATGGGTTTGGTCGTATTGCTTTTGCTTCTGCTGTAATTATATGGTTGCAGACTATTTCTGATTGGGGATTTAATTATACAGCTACCCGAAATATTGCTAGAAATAGAGATGATAAACAGATCGTTTCAAAAATATTTTCTTCAGTTTTTTGGGCTCGTTGTGTTCTTATGATCTTCTCTTTATTTTTGTTAGTATTACTTTTTTGTATAATATCTGAATTCAAAGAAAATGCAGATATTATTTTGGTGACATTTTTGATGATTCCTGGGAATATCATGTTTTCTGAATGGTTTTTTCAAGGCATTGAAAAAATGAAATATATAACTTTTTTAAATCTTTTAGCTAAATTTTTTTTTACTATTTGTATTTTTCTTTTTGTAAAAGACAAAGATGACTATATATTACAGCCTTTGTTTGTGTCATTAGGATTTATATCCTCTGGCTTTATAGCTTTATATATTATCCTATTTAGGTGGGAGATACAGTTGACTAGGCCAGTTTGGACAGATATAAGGAAAACAATAAAAGATAGTACAAATGTATTTATAAATAATTTAATGCCTAATATGTATAATAGTATGGCCACCATATTATTAGGTTTTTTTTCTAGTGAAACTATGGTTGGCATTTATTCATCAGGAAAAAATTTCGTATCAGTTTCTAATACAATGTTAGCGATTATATCTCGTACTTTTTTTCCTTATCTTTCCCGAAAAGAGAATAAGCATCGTATCTATGCTAAAATTAGTATATGCATTACTTTAATAGTTGTGGTTGCATTATTTGTTTTAGCTCCATTTATCATCCATCTATTTTATACAGAGGATTTTTCCGATTCTATTAAGGTGTTAAGAATTACTTCAATATCTTTATTATTTATAACATTAAATAATGTTTATGGGACAAACTATTTGTTGATTCATAACTGTGACAAATTATTGAGAAATATAGTTGTTGTAGCATCCTTAACAGGATTTTTAATCTCCTTTCCATTAATTTATTATTGGGGATATATCGGTGCTTCTTTGACTTTCTTATTTACGAGTATGATGTTGGGAACATTGTCTACTTGTTTTGCTATAAAAGTGAAAAGAAATCAGTGTAAATAAATATATTGAAATGGATTTTGGTAAAATTTGAATAGAATGAAGCATCTTCTTTTCTTTATTAGTGGTTTGGGCTCCGGCGGTGCACAAAGGCAGATTGTGGAATTGGCTGTTGGCTTTAAAGGTATGGGATATAATGTCCGTTTTTTGATATATCAAAAAAAATGGAGTGAATTTTATTATCAATATATAGTCAATCATGGTATTGAGATAGATGGAATTTACGAGGATAATTATTTAAAACGTATTTATAAAGTACGTAGGTATATTCGTTCTCATAAGTTTGACGTAGTAATCGCTTTTCTGGAAGCTCCCTCTTTTATGGCAGAATTATCAGGCTTCCCTAGTAGGAAATGGAAACTTATTGTCGGAGAGAGAAGTGCGGATCCTGCCAAACGCTCATCTTTTAAGTTGAGGCTTTTTTTAAAGTTTCATAGATTTGCAGATTATATAGTTGCTAATTCTTATGCGAATATCAATATTGTAAAAGAAGTGGCACCTGGAATATTATCAAGGAAGTTCAATGTCATATATAATATGCTTGATAAGGAAAGATTATTACCTAATGAAAATTTTACATATAGAAAGAACGGAAAATTGAATTTGCTGGTTGCTTCCAGCCATCGATATCTTAAGAATTTAAATGGATTGATTGAAGGTGTCCACTTAATGGATTCTCAATATCGTGATAATCTTAGAATTTCATGGTTTGGGAATAGTAGGTTTGACACTTCTTTGGAAGATGGGCTTCAAAAAATTCAATCTTATGGTTTGCAGGATATCTTTTCTTTTCATAAGGAGACATTGAATATTTATGACTATATGAGGGAAGCTGATGCGGTTGGTTTGTTTAGCTTTTTTGAGGGGCTTCCTAATGCTATTTGTGAAGGGATGTATATGGGGAAACCGATTGTTGCCACACGTGTGTCTGACGTTCCTTTGTTGGTGGAGGATAATGTGAATGGATTTTTGTGTGAGGCAAACTCTCCTTCTTCTATTTCGCATGCTTTGACTCTGCTGGTGAAGTGTTCTGTGGTCGAATTGTCTGATATGGGAAAACGGAATAACACGAAAGCTGAAGAGTTATTTAATAAGTCCCGTATCTTAGGTGATTACGAAAAAATGTTTTAGACTTTTATGAATATTTTATTGATTTCTAGAGGATATCCTTCTAATAGAGATGTTCAGTGGGGATGTTTTGAGCGTGATCAAGCTAAGGCTTTACAAAAATTAGGGCATACAGTAACTGTAATGTCCATAGATGGTAGATTTAGGCTATATAAACGAAGGTTAGGCATTACTCAAATAAGTGATGATGGTATTAATGTCTATAATATGTTTTACTGTCCTTTTGTTATTCTAAGATTATTGGGTAGTAAGTTTTTCTTAAAAGTATTAAGTTGGCAGACCAATAGGTTATATGAGGAAATAAAAAAAAGGGAGATTCCAGATGTTATATATGCCCATTATCTGACCAATATATATTCTGCTGCAATAATTAAGCAGCACTATAATATACCTGTGGTGGGAATAGAGCATTGGAGTATGCTGAATAGAAAGCTCTTGCCTTCGTATGTATCTATAATGGGAAATATAGGATATAGGATTGCTGATAAACTTATAGCTGTATCTGATTCTTTGAAATGTAATATTTATAATCATTTTGGTGTAAATTCTATTGTTATACACAATATGATTGGAGAGGAGTTTACTAATAGGCAAATAGTTGATAGAAAAAAGATTGTTTCTGGAAAACTAAATATTATAGCATTGGGAAGTTTGTTTTATGGAAAGGGATATGATATTTTGATATCAGCATTTGCAAAGACAGGGCTGTCGAAGTTTGGTTGCAAAATCACTATTGTAGGAGAAGGTGGTCAAAGAACAAAATTGCAGGCGCAGATAGATGGATTAGGGCTTGAAAGGTCAATTCGGTTGGTGGGGCAGAAAAATAAACATGAAATCATTGAAATAATGGACTCATGTAATTTATTCATTCATCCATCTAGAGGAGAAAATTTTTCAGTTGCCATACTTGAAGGACTTGCTTCTGGATTGCCAGTGATAGCTACATTATGTGGTGGAGCAGCCCAGTGCATAAATGAAAATAATGGTCTTCTTGTGGAAGTTGGTGATATAGACCAATTGGAAAAAGCTATAAAATATATGTATGAGCATATTGATGAATATAACAATATGGAAATTTCAAATGAATGTTTATCTAAGTATTCTTCTGTAGCCATAGGAAAACAGATAGAAAATGTTTTGAATGAGGTTATAAATCGTTGAAATATGAAACAGTTGGTAATTATTGGTGCTGGTGGTATGGGACGTACTATGTTCGATATGGCACGAGAGTCTTGGGGACATGAAACCGAATTTGTCGTTAAAGGATTTATTGATGATAACGTAAAAGCATTGAATGGCTTTGAAGGTTATCCTCCTATTGTAGAAACTATATCAGGTTATTTACCTTGCGCAGATGATGTGTTTATATGTTCTATTGGTGGCGCTTCTAGAGTAAAATGTATATCTGAGATTATAGCACGTGGGGGAGAATTTATTCCTTTAATACATAAAACAGCTCGTATAGGAAGTAATGTGGTGATGGGAAAAGGTAATTTAGTAGGTGCATTTACAACTATAGCAGCTGATGCTAAAATTGGTGATTACAATTTTATCCAATCGTTAACTATTATTGGTCATGATGTGACAATTGGTAGTTGGAATAGGATTGACTCGCAAGTGATGATGGTAGGAGCCACTACAATCGGGGATCATAATATGATTCATACAGGAGCAATGATAAACCATAATGTACATATTGGTGACAATTGTACCATCGGAGCATGTTCGTTTGTAACGATGGATGTTGAGTCGGGATCAACCTTATTTTCTTCACCTGCAAGAAGGCTAAAATGATGAGTGAATTACTGAAAGATAAAGTCTGTATCGTAACGGGTGCAGCTCAAGGCATAGGTAAGTCTATTGCCTTGAAAATGATTGAAGATGGTGCAATAGTATATGGCTGTGATCGTTTGGAAGGTTCCATGAGCGCTTTAGAGCTTGAGTTTGAAAGATTTCATGCATTGTATTTTGACGTGACCCATGCACAAGCTGCTAAAGAATCTATGATGCGAGTTAAAAAGGAGCAGGGGCACATAGATGTATTGGTTAATAATGCGGGTGTAGTGTTCAATAAGAAAATAGGTATGATTGTTAGGGAAGAGACTGAATTGATGTTTCGTGTCAATGTGATTGCCGTGATTGAGTTGGTGCAATTAGTGTCTCGTCTGATGGCTCGCAATGGCGGAGGTTCCATTGTAAATATTGCATCTGTTACGGCTGTATTGGGCTCTCCGGGACAATCGGCTTATTCGGCTACAAAAGGGGCTATCATTTCTTTTACAAAGTCGGCTGCTAAAGAATTGGCTCCGATAGGTGTACGTGTCAATGCTGTAGCACCCGGTATCGTGAAAACAGAGCGTTTTGCCGAGCTTTATGAAGATAGTAAAGAAAAAATAGATATGCGCATCGCTAAGATTGCTTTGGGGCGTTTGGGATCTCCTGATGATATAGCTAATGCGTGCTCTTTCTTGGCTTCGGATCGTTCTTCATATATCTCTGGTCAGATATTGGGGGTAGATGGTTGCGCTTCAATTTAATGAAATAATTCTTGGTTATGATATTACAATTGAATAAACATCCGCAGGAAGCAATTGCTGCTATTGATGCAATGGAAAACATCCTGACTTACGGAGAGTTGGTGGATTTTTCTAATGAGATAGGCACTCTTATACCTTCTCGTTCCTTACTTTTCTTGTTGACAGAGAACAATGTGGGTGGTGTGGCCTGGAGTATAGGATGTCTTAATTCAGGAAATGTTCCTTTGATTTTGAATGCGCATATTGAAGAGGGATTATATAAGAATCTGTTTGAAATATACCGACCTTCTTATTTATGTGTACCTGTTGTAATGGCTATTTCTTTAACCTCCTATGAAGTGGTAACGGAACGTTATGGGTATGTGTTGTTGAGGATAGGCTTAGAAGCTTGTCCGATGTATGAGGATTTATCCCACTTATTACCTACTTCCGGCTCTACGGGAAGCCCTAAATTAGTGAGGCATAAATATGAAAATATTGAGGCCGCGGCACTTAATATATCCACATTCTTCCAATTAACAAAGGAAGACCGGCCGTTATTGGTATTGCCTCTTTATTATACTATGGGGCTTTCTGTTGTGTTCAGCCATCTCTATGTAGGTGCTACGATACTTATAACTAATCAGAACATGACTGACCGAGCTTTTTGGAATTTTATAAGGGAACAAAGGGCTACTAGTTTTACAGGGGTTCCTTATAGTTTTGAGATTCTGAATATGATGCGTTTCTTTCGTATGGACTTGCCTGATTTGAGATTGTTGACACAGGGAGGCGGTAAAATGCCTCGTCAGTTAAATTTAAAGTTTGCAGAATATTGTAGGGACAATGGCAAGCAGTGGATTGCTACTTATGGACAGTCGGAAGGCACAGCCCGTATGGCTTATTTACCTGCGGAGTGGGCCGTTGAGAAAGTTGGTAGTATAGGATTAGCAGTTCCTAATGCCGAATTGTCGCTAATGGACAGTGAAGGGAATCTTATTGAAGAGGCAAATACCGAAGGTGAGATGTGTTATCGCGGTAAAAATGTGACACTTGGATATGCCCGTAAACGAGAAGATTTACTTTTGGGAGATGAACGCAATGGATTTATGCGTACCGGTGATTTGGCTTATCGTGATGAGGATGGATGTTATTACATTGTAGGTCGTATAGGACGTTTCTTGAAATTATTTGGGATGCGTATTGGACTGGATGAATGTGAACAGATAATCAAAGGAAAATTTCCTATAGAGTGTGCTTGTGTAGGAACGGATGAAAGAATGGTTATTTATCTCACAAACGGGCAATATGCTCAACAAGTGAAAGAATTGTTGGTAGAGAAAACAAAATTGGTAGCTTCTGTTTTCGATGTACGAATAATTGATGAAATACCCAGAAATGAAGCAGGCAAGATATTGTATAGTAAGTTTAATATATAAAAGTTGTAATAGAAATGACTAATATTGAGAAATATAACGCTGCTTTTGTAGAAGTGTTTGGTGTGACAGAAGAGGTCTTGAATGACAGTTTTTCAAAAGAAAATGTAGAAGGATGGGACTCGGTTCATCAACTGAATATAATTTCTATCTTGGAAGACTCTTTTGATGTAATGTTCGAGCCTGAAGAAATTATGGAGTTAACTTCTTATGGGAAAGGAATTGAGATTTTGAATAGGTATGGTATTGATTTGAAACTTTGAATTGTGCTATGCAAATAAGAAGAATTCTGTGGGGGATTCTCGTTGATTTATATCCTCGTTATCTCCGTTGGAGATACGGAATGGATATAGGTAAAAATTGCAGAATTTCATGGAAAGCTCATTTAGATAAGTCATTAACCCTAAAGGTATCCATATTGGGGATAATACTTGGGTGCTTTCTGGTGCTATGATATTGGCACATGATCATTGTAGAAGTTTGAAAGCTGATACATATATTGGTAAAAATTGTGTGATAGGAGTTCGATCAATAATTATGCCAGGCTTATATGTTGGTAATCAAGTGGTTATAGGAGGGGGTAGCGTGGTTACAAAAAATATTCATTCGAATTGTATTGCAGCAGGAAATCCTGCAAAGATATTGAAAGAGAATGTAAATGTTCAAAATGGAAAAATATTAATGAATTGATTAACGAATGTTATGCTATATTCTTGCTTTTTAAAACGTACGATTGATTTTATTGTTGCTTTCTTTGTTTTGGCAGTTATCTGGCCCATATTACTTCTTCTGATAATTTTCCTCCATTTCACCAATAAGGGTGCCGGTGTCTTTTTCACCCAGGATCGCCCTGGAAAAAATGCCCGGATATTCAAAGCCATAAAGTTTAAGACAATGACAGATGAGCGGGATTCTGGAGGAAACTTGTTGCCGGATGCTGAACGCCTGACAAAGATTGGTAAAATAGTCCGTTCTCTTTCCATAGATGAATTGCCACAATTAATTAATGTATTAAAGGGGGATATGGCATTGGTTGGCCCCCGTCCTTTATTGCCGAAGTATCTTCCTTTATATTCAGAGGAACAGTTCCGTCGCCATGAAGTACGTCCAGGAATTACGGGGTGGGCACAGGTAAACGGACGGAATGATATCAGTTGGAAACGTAAGTTTGAACTGGATGTGTGGTACGTGGATCATATTTCTTTCTGGCTGGACGTGAAGATTATTATGCTAACCATAAAGAAAGTGTTCGTTAGAGAAGGGATCAATAAGGAAGGTAATGCTACCACTGAGCCTTTCAACGGTCATAACTGAAATGAACATCCATCAGATTGTCAATTCTGTTTTCACCTCCAATGCTTATATACTGTCTGTTGAGGGGAAAGATGGGCATGTATTGATAGATATTGGGGATATTGCTCCTATAAAGCAGTGTGTTCAGGAAAAGTGCGGAACGGTACAAGCCTTGTTTCTGACTCATACTCATTACGACCATATTTATGGTATAAAAGATTTATTACGATTGTATCCTGATTGCACAGTTTACACTTCCTCTTTCGGTAAGGAGGCTTTAGGTTCGGATAGACTTAATTTTTCCCGTTATCACAATGATCCTGTAATATGGATGGGAGATAATGTGACGGTTTTACATGAGAATGATAAAGTGGAAATATTTCCGGGAATTTTCGTGGAAGTGTTTGAAACTCCCGGACATGATAAAAGCTGCCTTACCTATAAAGTCGAGAACAATGTTTTCTCGGGTGATTCATATATCCCGGGTGTTAAAGTCATTGCCTCATTCCCTAATAGCGATAGGGAAGATGCACGGATCTCGAAAGAACGTATCATGGAATTAACAAAGGATTGCAGTCTGTATCCCGGTCATGGAAACATTTATGAGTAAATTATTCCGATATCTGGAAAGGATTTATAAAGCCGTTTCCTTTCTTTTTATTCCCCACTATGTGAGGAATCCGAAGTCTGATCATTAAATAATCACATATATATTTATGGATAAAACCATTTATCTCTGCCTTGCCCATATGAGCGAGGAGGGTATTGAACAGAAATATGTAAAAGAAGCCTTCGATACGAACTGGGTGGTTCCTCTCGGTCCTAACGTGAATGCTTTTGAAGAGGATTTGAAACGTTTTGTAGGCGAAGGCAAGGAAGTGGTGGCACTTTCGGCCGGTACGGCGGCAGTACATTTGGCTCTGTTGGCTTGCGGAGTGGGACAGGGTGACGAAGTGATTGTACAAAGCTTCACATTCTGTGCGTCTTCGCATCCGGTCACTTATCTGGGGGCTGTTCCGGTATTTGTGGATTCTGAGAAAGAAACTTGGAACATGTCTCCGGAACTGTTGGAAGAAGCCATCAAGGACCGCATTGCCAAGACTGGCAAAAAGCCAAAAGCTATTGTTCCTGTGGCATTGTACGGCATGCCCTATGACTGTACACGTATCATGGAGATAGCCGATAGGTATGCTATTCCAGTGGTGGAAGATGCTGCCGAAGGTTTTGGCTCCCGTTTTAAGGGACAGGTACTGGGGACGTTCGGCAAGTTCGGGGTGCTGAGCTTTAACGGTAACAAGATGATTACTACCAGTGGCGGTGGTGCGTTGATTTGTAAAGATGCCGAAAGCAAGAATCAAATCATGTGGTATGCCACGCAGGCTCGTGAGGCTTATCCTTATTACCAGCATGAGGCGATAGGGTATAACTATCGCATGAGTAATATATGTGCAGGTATTGGTCGTGGTCAAATGACCGTTGCCGATAAGCATATTGCACATCACCGGCATGTGCAGGCTCTCTATAAGGAACTGCTTAAGGATGTGAAGGGGGTATTGCTGCATGAAGCTCCTTCGGCTGATTATGACTCTAATTTCTGGCTTTGTACAATCACTCTGGATTCTTCACTTCGCATCAAAGGGCAGGAAAATGCTTATAAGGATGTTGTCAAGACTGCCGTAGGTGGTGCTGCTGGTGTGATTCATGCCGTAGAATGTGCTACAACAGATTGCCAGCCCAACGAGAATGTGGAGGCTTTGCGTGCTTTTATGCTTGGCAAAAAAATAGAGGCACGCCCGGTATGGAAACCGATGCACAAGCAGCCGGTCTATAAGGATGCTCCGGCTTATATCAATGGGGTATCCGAAGCTATTTTTAAAATCGGTATGTGCCTTCCTGCCGGGCCGTGGGTGACTGATGAAGATGTATATTATATTGTGGAGTGTATAAAAGAGGCCATAGTAAAATAATAGATGAAAATACAGCTTTTTTAACTACGACCTTGACAACGCTGTCGGTTGCCAATACGTTTGTCAATGCGGATTTCATCTATACGTTGTCTGTTCCGTTCTAGTCTTCTGCTTCTTCAATTTCTGCAAGCGTGCCAAATATTCACCGCCTGATGCTTCATGAGAATATTGGACTACCGCATCGCAAACATCTTATCAGATTATGGCGAATGAACTGAAGATTCCCCATGTCATAGTATCTTCGACCTATATGGCAGTACAGGCAATCATCATCGTAGGATATCTTGATTAAGTTGGCTTGCCTAATCTGTTAGATTGTAAATCAATACTTTATAAACTTATCTCAGAAAACAGCTTCAGCGAGGCTGTTTTCTTTGTTTACAGGCAAATATATCCTCACCTTTGCATTGTTGATCAACAAAACGAGATTAAAAACCATGTTGAATTAAAAATGTAAAAAGGAGAAAGAAAGTATGCCTTTATTTTATTATGCAAGACAGTCGTCTCTGGCGACGAAAGAGGGTGCCAAACTTTGGCATCTGAGTTTGAAGAAAGTGGGAAGAGCCGTGGATGCACAACAGCTGGCTGAGGTGATTGCCGAGAAGTCTTCCCTGACTCCGGGTGACGTACATAATGTAATCCGTAACCTGATGACGGTAATGAGGAGCCAGTTGCTGAACAGCCGTACGGTGCGTCTGGATGGCTTGGGCACATTCACCATGAAGGCCCGTACGCGAGGTAAGGGAGTGGTCAAATCTGAAGACGTGAATCCCAATCAGGTGACTGCTTTGCGCTGCCAGTTTACTCCGGAATACACGCGCCCGGCTGCCATCGGCACTACGCGTGCCCTGCTCCAGGGTGTGGAGTTTGAGAAATGGACGGGAGTGGTGACTGACGGTAAGGATGATGCCGGTGATGGTGGTAATTCCGGTGGCGGTTCCGACGGTGACCAGGGAGAGAACCCGTTAGGATAAGATGTATTTACTGATTTAGAAAGATTAAAACTATGAAAAAGAACGTTTGGGACAAAATTTTGAAGGTAGTGATAGCTGTTGCTTCTGCCATATTGGGAGCTTTAGGTGCCAATGCAATGAATGTATAAATTGTAGATTCATGTAGTAATATTAGGAGAAAGGCGGTGAAGGAAAAGCACTTCATCGCCTTTTTGTTATTTTCTTCATTTATAATTCCCTGCCAACCAAAAAATCTTATTACCTTTGCAGGTCACTTTTGGAAACAATAAAAATATAATGATATGAATATCTCTTATAATTGGTTGAAAGAGTATGTCGATTTCGATTTGACACCGGATGAAGTTGCTGCGGCACTGACCTCCATCGGACTGGAAACGGGAAGTGTGGAAGAGGTGCAAACCATTAAAGGCGGACTGGAAGGACTGGTCATCGGCGAAGTGCTGACATGCGAAGCTCATCCCAACTCGGACCATATGCACGTCACTACGGTGAACCTGGGACAAGGTGAACCCGTGCAGATTGTATGCGGCGCTCCGAATGTAGCTGCCGGACAGAAAGTGGTAGTAGCCACGTTGGGTACAAAACTGTATGACGGTGACGAATGCTTTACCATCAAGAAGTCAAAGCTGCGTGGCGTGGAATCTGTCGGCATGATTTGTGCTGAAGATGAAATAGGTATCGGTACGGACCACGCGGGTATCATCGTACTGCCGGAGACTGCTGTTCCGGGTACGCTTGCCAAGGACTACTATAACATCAAGAGCGATTACGTGCTGGAAGTGGACATCACCCCCAACCGTGCCGATGCTTGCTCACATTATGGGGTGGCACGCGACTTGTATGCCTACTTGATACAGAACGGTAAGCCGGCTACTTTAAAGAAACCTTCGGTAGATGCTTTTGCGGTAGAAAATCACGACTTGGATATTAAAGTAACTGTAGAGAACAGCGAGGCATGTCCCCGATATGCCGGCGTTACGGTGAAAGGGGTTACAGTGAAAGAAAGCCCCGAATGGTTGCAGAACAAGTTGCGTATTATCGGCCTGCGTCCTATCAATAATGTGGTGGATATTACCAACTATATCGTCCATGCTTTCGGCCAGCCGCTGCACTGCTTCGATGCAGATAAGATTAAAGGCGGTGAGGTGATTGTAAAGACCATGCCGGAAGGTACTCCGTTTGTAACTCTTGATGGCGTGGAGCGTAAATTGAACGAACGCGACCTGATGATTTGCAACAAGGAAGAGGCGATGTGTATTGCCGGTGTATTCGGCGGTCTGGATTCCGGTTCTACGGAAACCACCAAAGATGTATTCCTTGAAAGTGCTTACTTCCATCCCACATGGGTGCGCAAGACAGCCCGTCGTCATGGATTGAACACAGATGCTTCTTTCCGTTTTGAAAGGGGTATTGACCCGAATGCCACTATTTACTGCCTGAAGCTGGCAGCTTTGATGGTAAAGGATCTTGCCGGAGGTACCATTTCTTCTGAAATAAAAGATGTGTGCGCCGCTCCTGCCAAGGATTTCCGTGTGGAACTTGCCTATGAGAAAGTGAACTCACTGATTGGTAAAGTTATTCCGGTGGATACCATCAAGAGCATCGTGACAAGTCTGGAAATGAAGATTGTAGACGAGACAGCCGAAGGGCTTACACTGGATGTTCCTCCTTACCGTGTGGACGTGCAGCGCGATTGCGATGTAATAGAGGATATTCTGCGTATCTACGGATATAATAATGTGGAGATTCCGACTACCTTGAAGTCTTGTCTGACTACCAAGGGTGAATATGATAAATCCAACAAACTGCAGAACTTGGTTGCCGAGCAGCTGGTGGGCTGTGGTTTCAATGAGATTCTGAACAACTCGTTGACGCGTGCCGCTTACTATGACAACTTGGAGTCTTATCCGTCGAAGAATCTGGTAATGTTGCTGAATCCGTTGAGTGCAGACTTGAATGCCATGCGTCAGACACTGCTTTTCGGTGGATTGGAAAGCATCTCGCACAACGCCAACCGTAAGAATGCAGACCTGAAATTCTTTGAATTCGGTAATTGTTATCACTTCAACGAGGAAAAGAAGAATCCGGAGAAAGTGCTTGCCGCTTATTCCGAAGACTATCATCTTGGTTTGTGGGTGACTGGCAAGAGGGTGACCAACTCATGGGCTCATCCGGATGAGAACAGCTCGGTATATGAGCTGAAGGCATATGTTGAGAATGTCTTTGCCAGATTGGGGCTGCACATGCATGATTTGGTTGTCGGCAATCTGACTGATGATATCTATGCTGCCGGTTTATCCGTACAGACAAGGGGTGGAAAGCGGTTGGCTACTTTCGGTATTGTAACAAAGAAGCTGCTGAAGGCATTCGATATTGACAACGAGGTTTACTATGCCGATTTCAACTGGAAAGAATTGCTGAAGGCTATCCGCAATGTGAAGGTGAGCTATACGGAAATTTCCAAGTTCCCTGCCGTGAAACGCGACTTGGCGTTACTGCTTGACAAGAAAGTGCAGTTTGCGGAAATTGAGAAGATTGCCTACGAGACGGAGAAAAAGCTGCTGAAGGAGGTCTCTCTCTTCGACGTTTATGAGGGTAAGAATCTGGAAGCAGGTAAGAAGAGTTACGCGGTGAGTTTCCTGTTGCAGGATGAGAATGCCACGTTGAACGATAAGCAGATTGACAAGATTATGTCCAAACTGGTGAAGAACCTGGAGGACAAGTTGGGTGCCAAGCTGCGTTGATTCATTATTCAGAATTTATAATTCATAATTTAAAATACAGTTCCAATGGGAAGAGCGTTTGAATATAGAAAAGCTGCCAAATTGAAAAGATGGGGTCACATGGCAAAGACCTTTACAAGACTGGGTAAACAAATTGCTATTGCGGTGAAGGCCGGTGGTCCGGAGCCGGAAAACAACCCGACACTGCGTTCGGTTATCGCTACTTGTAAGCGTGAAAACATGCCGAAGGATAATATTGAACGTGCTATCAAGAATGCGATGGGTAAGGACCAGAGCGACTATAAGGGTATGACTTATGAAGGATACGGTCCTCACGGTGTAGCTGTTTTTGTGGATACACTGACCGATAACACTACCCGTACAGTAGCCGATGTGCGTTCCGTGTTCAACAAGTTCGGCGGTAACTTGGGAACAATGGGTTCACTGGCTTTCTTGTTTGACCACAAGTGTGTGTTCACTTTCAAGAAGAAAGACGGTATCGATATGGAGGAACTCATTCTTGACTTGATAGACTATGACGTAGAGGAAGACTACGAAGAGGATGAAGAAGAAGGTACTATCACTATTTATGGTGATCCGAAAAGCTATGCAGCTATCCAGAAACATTTGGAAGAGTGCGGTTTTGAAGATGTCGGCGGTGAGTTTACCTATATCCCGAACGATATGAAGGATGTGACTCCCGAGCAACGCGAAACCATCGACAAAATGATAGAGCGTCTCGAAGAGTTTGATGATGTACAGACGGTTTATACTAACATGAAACCGGAAGAAGGCGGAGAATAATGACATATACATACAAGACGCAAGGTACGTGTAGCAGTAACATCGAACTGGATGTGGAAGATGGTATTGTGAAAGAGGTGGCATTTTGGGGTGGATGTAATGGAAACCTGCAAGGACTTTCACGTTTGGTGAAAGGCATGCCGGTAGATGCGGTGATTGCCCGTTTGGAAGGAATTCGCTGCGGAAGACGTTCCACTTCCTGCCCCGACCAATTGTGCAAGGCATTGCACGAGATGGGGTATTGAGCCTCCTGCCTGAAAGAATGGATGAGAGCCCCTGACATTGAAAGATGCCAGGGGCTTTTTTTGAACCTAACATGGAGGTATTTGTTATTATTTGAGTATTTTTACGCTCTTAATTGAACAGATACAATGAAGAATATTTTTAAAGACTTGAAACGGAGAGACCACAAACGCTATCTGGGCGGTCTGGACGTTTTTAAATATATAGGTCCCGGACTGCTGGTGACTGTGGGCTTTATTGACCCGGGGAACTGGGCATCTAATTTTGCGGCAGGGTCTGAATTTGGCTATTCATTGCTGTGGGTCGTGACTTTATCCACTATCATGCTGATTGTATTGCAGCATAATGTGGCGCATCTGGGAATTGTAACCGGCTTGTGCTTGTCCGAAGCCGCTACCAAATATACTCCTTCCTGGGTGTCGCGTCCCATATTGGGTACAGCGGTATTGGCTTCCATCTCGACTTCGCTGGCAGAGATATTGGGAGGTGCCATCGCTTTGCAGATGCTGTTTGACATTCCCATCATATGGGGCTCTATCTTGACTACCGTATTTGTAGTCGTCATGCTTTTCACTAATTCCTACAAGAAGATAGAACGTTCCATCATTGCTTTTGTTTCGGTCATCGGGCTCTCCTTTATCTATGAGCTGTTTCTGGTGAAGATAGATTGGCCGCTGGCCGCACAAGGGTGGGTGACACCTTCGTTCCCGCATGGGAGCATGCTGATTATCATGAGTGTGCTCGGTGCGGTGGTGATGCCGCATAATCTGTTTCTGCACTCGGAAGTGATACAGAGCCATGAATATAATAAGAAAGATGATGCATCCATCCGTAAGGTGTTGAAATATGAATTGTTCGACACGCTGTTCTCTATGATTGTGGGATGGGCCATCAACAGTGCCATGATACTGCTGGCAGCGGCAACTTTCTTTAAAAGCGGTATTCAGGTGGAAGAGTTGCAGCAGGCCAAATCCTTGCTGGAGCCGTTGCTGGGGAGCAGTGCTGCCGTGGTTTTTGCATTGGCATTACTGATGGCGGGTATATCTTCCACGATAACCAGCGGTATGGCGGCAGGTTCTATCTTTGCCGGTATTTTCGGAGAATCCTATCATATCAAAGACAGTCACTCGCAGGTGGGTGTGATTCTGTCATTGGGTATTGCACTGCTGCTGATTTTCTTTATCGGAGACCCGTTCAAAGGACTGCTGATTTCACAGATGATACTGAGCATCCAGCTGCCGTTTACGGTTTTCCTGCAAGTAGGACTGACTTCTTCGCGCAAAGTGATGGGGCAGTATGTAAACAGCAAATGGAGTACATTTGTACTTTATGCCATTGCTGCGGTGGTCACTGTGCTGAATATCATGCTGCTGGTATCCGAGTTGACATCTTGAATAATTCATTTCTAAGAAATCAAATAAGTATGAAGATTATTACATATAACGTAAATGGGCTACGGGCTGCCGTGACAAAAGGTTTTCCCGAGTGGCTGGCACAAGAGCAGCCGGATGTGCTTTGTTTGCAGGAAACAAAGCTGCAACCGGAACAGTATCCGGCAGAGGCGCTGGATGCTTTGGGGTATAAGCATTACCTGTATTCTGCACAGAAGAAGGGGTATAGCGGAGTCGCTATTTTGAGCAAGCAAGAACCGGACCATGTGGAATATGGTATGGGTATTGAAGAATACGATAACGAAGGGCGCTTTATCCGTGCCGACTTCGGCGATGTGTCCGTTGTGAGTGTTTATCATCCTTCCGGTACCAGCGGTGATGAACGCCAGGCCTTTAAGATGGTCTGGTTGGAGAAATTCCAGGAATATGTATTGGAGCTGGAACGTACGCGTCCTAAACTCATTCTTTGCGGCGATTATAATATCTGCCATGAGGCAATAGACATTCACGACCCTATCAGGAATGCCACTAACAGTGGCTTCCTGCCTGAAGAGCGGGAGTGGATGACGCGCTTTCTCAATGCGGGATTCATAGATTCCTTCCGTTGGCTTCATCCCGACAAGCAGGAATACACGTGGTGGAGCTATCGCTTTAACTCACGTGCCAAGAACAAAGGGTGGCGTATTGATTATTGCATGGTGAGTGAGCCGGTGCGTCCGATGTTGAAGGAGGCGAGAATATTGGGTGACGTTGTCCACTCGGACCATTGCCCGATGTTGTTGGAAATTACAGAATGATTATGGAAACAAAAGACAGAATCGAAAAAGCTGTGGAGCTTTTCAAGAGTGGCTATAACTGTTCGCAATCGGTAGTGGGAGCTTTTGCAGATATGTATGGTTTTACAGAAGAGCAGGCTTTCCGGATGTCCGCCTCTTTTGGTGGTGGCATAGGTCGTATGAGGCAGACATGCGGTGCTGCATGCGGCATGTTCCTATTGGCCGGATTGGAAAAAGGAGCTGTGGAAGGCAAGGACCGTGAAGGTAAGGCGGCAAACTATGCGTTGGTGCAGGAGCTGGCTGCTGAATTCAAGAAACGAAATGGCTCTTTGATATGTGCTGAACTGTTGGGATTGAGAAAACCGGAAGGTTCGTCCGTTCCGGAAGCCCGTACCGAGCAGTATTATGCTAAACGCCCGTGTGCCAGGATGGTAGAGGTAGCTGCCCAAATTTGGACCGAATACCTGGAAAAAACGTCCTCAAAGTAAGAAAAAAGAACTTTTTTACTCCTTAGTAAGAAAAAAAGTGCCTAATAACGTGTTGTATAACATAAATATACCTATCTTTGCAGCGATATAAAAACACCGACATCTCTATCTTTGGAGATGAGGATAACGTTTAACTAAAAGCAAATAGAAATGTTAAAAGAAAAAGCTGGTAATGTTGCAGGACAGATTTGGACTGCACTGAATGGCACAGATGGCTTGACTCACAAGCAAATCAAGAAAGCAACTAAACTGATCGACAAGGACTTCTTCCTGGGATTGGGCTGGTTGTTAAGAGAAGACAAGGTTTCTACTTCTGAAGTGGAAGGCGAATTGTTTGTAAAGCTGAACTAAGCGAGGAATTGATTGGAATGTTATAAAAAGATGCGTTGGTACATGAATATGTTATCAACGCATTTTTTTTATTTGCTCTGTTTTCATTATCTTTGCGCACCCAATTAATAGATAGTTATTGACAATGAAGAATATACGAAATTTTTGCATTATTGCCCATATCGACCACGGTAAATCAACTTTGGCAGACCGTCTGCTGGAATTTACCAATACTATACAAGTAACTAACGGACAGATGCTGGATGACATGGACCTTGAGAAGGAAAGAGGTATCACCATCAAGAGCCATGCCATACAAATGGAGTATACATATAAAGGCGAAAAGTATATTCTGAACTTGATAGACACTCCGGGACACGTTGACTTCTCGTACGAGGTGTCACGTTCCATCGCCGCTTGTGAAGGAGCGTTGCTTATTGTAGATGCTTCGCAAGGAGTGCAGGCGCAGACCATTTCAAACCTCTATATGGCGATTGAGCATGATTTGGAGATTATCCCCGTCATCAACAAATGTGACATGGCAAGCGCCATGCCCGAGGAAGTGGAGGACGAAATCGTTGAACTGTTGGGCTGCAAGCGTGATGAGATTATCCGTGCTTCCGGCAAAACAGGCATGGGAGTGGAAGAGATTCTGGCTGCGGTCATTGAGCGTATCCCTCATCCGGAGGGTGACGAGGAAGCTCCGTTGCAGGCGTTGATTTTCGATTCTGTCTTCAATTCTTTCCGTGGTATCATTGCATATTTCAAGATAGTGAACGGTGTGATTCGTAAAGGGGATAAAGTGAAATTCTTCAATACAGGCAAGGAATATGATGCGGATGAAATCGGAGTGCTCAAAATGGAAATGATGCCACGTCCGGAGTTGCGTACGGGGGATGTGGGCTATATCATCTCGGGTATCAAAACCTCTAAGGAAGTGAAAGTAGGTGATACGATTACGCATATTGCCCGTCCTTGCGAAGAGGCCATCGCCGGTTTTGAGGAGGTGAAGCCGATGGTTTTTGCCGGTGTGTACCCCATCGAGGCAGAAGATTTCGAGGACTTGCGTTCTTCTTTGGAGAAGTTGCAGTTGAATGATGCTTCGCTGACTTTCCAGCCTGAGTCTTCATTAGCTTTGGGCTTTGGTTTCCGTTGCGGTTTCCTTGGGCTGCTCCATATGGAGATTGTGCAGGAACGCCTTGACCGTGAATTTGACATGAACGTTATCACCACCGTGCCCAACGTTTCCTACAATATCTATGACAAGCAGGGAAATATGACCGAAGTGCATAACCCCGGCAGCATGCCCGACCCTACCATGATAGACCGTATTGAGGAGCCCTATATCCGTGCCTCGGTGATTACCACCACTGATTACATCGGCCCTATCATGACTCTTTGTCTGGGCAAGCGTGGCGAGCTGGTGAAGCAGGAATATATTTCAGGTAACCGTGTAGAAATATACTATGACATGCCTCTTGGCGAAATAGTTATCGATTTCTATGATAAATTGAAGAGTATCTCTAAGGGATATGCCTCTTTTGACTATCATCCCAACGGTTTTCGTCCTTCCAAACTGGTGAAGCTGGATATTTTGCTGAACGGTGAGCCGGTGGATGCTCTTTCTACCTTGACACACTTTGACAATGCCTACGAGTTGGGACGCCGGATGTGCGAGAAGTTGAAAGACCTGATTCCGAGACAGCAGTTCGATATCGCCATTCAGGCTGCTATCGGTGCCAAGATTATTTCCCGGGAAACGATTAAAGCTGTGCGTAAGGACGTAACGGCCAAATGTTATGGTGGTGACGTGAGCCGTAAACGAAAATTACTTGAGAAACAGAAGAGAGGTAAGAAGCGTATGAAACAGATTGGTAATGTGGAAGTACCTCAGAAAGCCTTCCTGGCAGTCCTGAAGCTGGATTGATGTCGAAAGGATGAAATCTTAAATCAAATATACTTCTTTATGATTATTTTGCGTACTGTGAAAAACTTCTCGTCGCTGAATATAGCGGCGAGCATCTTGCTGTTTTTGATGGCTATTTTGGCGGCCGTTATTGCTAATTCACCAATGGCTCCGTTGTATCAGGGCTTTCTTTTGCAGGAACTGCATCTGCGCATCGGAGACTTTAATTTGTTCTCCCATGGCGGTCATCCGTTGAAAATGATTGAGTTTATAAACGACTGCTTGATGACTGTTTTCTTTCTGGCTGTGGGGTTGGAGATAAAGCGGGAACTGCTGGTGGGTGAACTTTCTTCCTTTCGTAAGGCTTCTTTACCCTTTGTAGCGGCATGTGGCGGTATGTTGGTGCCGGTCATTGTCTATTCACTTTTGGTCGTTCAGGGTACTCCGGAAACGCGCGGTATGGCTATACCGATGGCTACGGATATTGCTTTTTCATTGGGTGTACTCAGTCTGCTGGGTAAACGGGTGCCTTTGAGTCTGAAAATTTTCCTGACGGCATTTGCAGTGGTCGATGATATTGGCGGCATTCTGGTTATTGCCATTTTCTATAGTTCCGAAGTGGCATACGGATATCTTATTGTAGCTGCTGTCCTTTATTTCTTCCTTTACTATATGGGGAAATTCGGTATGACACAGAAGATATTCTTCCTGCTTATCGGGGTAATTATTTGGTATTTGTTCCTTCAGTCGGGCATTCACAGCACTATTTCCGGAGTGATACTGGCCTTTGTAATACCGGCCCGTCCCCGTTTGGATGCCGGGAAATACATTAAACGCATCCGCGACATTATCGGTGATTTTCCGGTTACCAAATCAGATAATATTATATTGACCAATGAGCAGATTGCCACTCTAAAACAAGTGGAGCGCGCTTCTGATCATGTAATTAGTCCTTTGCAATCCTTGGAAGACAATTTGCATGGTGCGGTAAACTTTGTGATACTGCCGCTCTTTGCCTTTGCCAATGCCGGTGTGGTGTTCAGTGGAGGCGGTGGCGTTGTTGGAGCTGTTAGTATAGCGGTGGCTGCAGGATTGCTTCTTGGCAAGTTTATCGGTATTTTTCTGTTTACCTGGCTGGCGGTCAAGAGTGGTTTGTCCTCAATGCCTCCGGGAATGAATTGGAGAAGTGTTGCCGGAGTATCCTTGTTGGGGGGGATCGGTTTTACGGTATCTTTATTTATAGCCAACCTTTCTTTTGCAGGAGAATATCCGGATCTGCTGAACCAGGCGAAGTTTGGTGTATTGCTGGGAACGATTGTTGCCGGTATGTTGGGATATATGGTACTGAATGCGGTGTTGCCGAAGGTTAAGAACAAATAGATCTCCACTTTGGAATACTGGACGAAGAATCGGTTCTTTAGGGATATTCGGTAAATCCTCTGAAAGATAAGTTGGGATGTGTCAATGATTTAAGAAAACGTATTCTTTGTTACAGAAACAGAAGAAATAGTCCATTATTCTTAAAAAACATTCGTATCTTTGCTGATACAAGTCGAAAAGGACCTTCCGGATATGAAGCACATAAAGGCAGTTGCCGGATACATATTGATTCTTTCTCTCTGCCTCGTGTGTGCACACCCTGCCCATGCGGAGACACGGCGTATTGCGCTGATACACTCTTTCGAGCCGGGCTATCCGCCTGCTGCGAAGGCTCTGGAACTGTTGCAAAAAGAGTTCAGCCTTCTCGGCTTGGACTGCGATGTACGCGAATACTATCTGGACTGCGACCGCTACATGGAGGAGGCAGAAAACCTCCGTATGGCCGGTTTCGTGGACGACCTCTCTGCCTGGGGAGCCGAGTTGATAGCCGTGCTCGACGACCAGGCTGCCTATGCGCTGATGGCATGCAGACACCCGTTGGCGCATGAAATACCCGTTGTGTTCAGCGGTGTGAACTATCCCAACATATCTCTGCTCCTGCAATACCCCAACATCACGGGCTATGCCGACACGCCCGATTACTTGCGTACCATACGCATGATAGAGAGTATCATGGGAAAGTCGCGCATCTGCCTGATGAACGGACAAGTGTTTCTGGACCGCAAGATATGGCATGCGTTGAATGAGCAGTGTCGTGGGCAGGGGTTCGCCATCGTGACCTCTACCGAGGGTGCTTACTTTGCCGGTTCCTCCTATCACCGTGTGCGCGAGAGGGAGACTATCAGCCCTATACTGAAACGGCAGAACATAGACGTGTTGCTGGACACCACGAAGATTGTGCGCATGACGAGCGACTCCATAGCGATACGCCATCTGATGTGGCTGGGACGCGGCGACAATACGTTGCTGCTCTACACCAAGCGAGACTATACCACCAAGCGTGTGGGCATGCTCTTCGACAATCCCACGTTTCAGACCATCAACGAGGGCTTCGGCTTTGCCGACTACTTGCTGGGAGGATATTTCACTCCACTGGAAAGCCAGATAAGATACATGGCGACCGGTATCAAGGAACGCCTCGAAGGGCGGATGCCCCGGCAGCAGGTGACGGAATGCGCCAAGCAGTACGTGCTGAACTGGCATGTGCTGCAGAAGTATGGCATCCCGCTCGAGAGCATTCCGGCAGAGTACACTGTGATGTATATCCCTTTTTCGGAGCGCTACCGCTATCCTATACTTATCGGTTCCATCTTGGGCGCAGTCTTCGTGCTGACGGTGATAGTCTTGCTCTCCTTCAGCCTGCTGCGCGAACGCAGGCGCAAGCGTGAGGCATTGCGAAACCTCCTCTACGAGCATGAGACCCTCTGCCTGGCCATCGAAGGAAATTCTACCTACGCCTGGCGACTGGAGGGAGATTCCGTGTCCTGCGACTCGCAGTTTTGCGAGCTTATTCATCATTGCCCCGGCCGTCTTCTGCTCGATGAAATCACTCCCTACATCCATCCCGACGACTTACCCGCCTTCCGCAAGAACATAGCGGCAAGGCATGAACGCACGCACCACAAGGGGCAGTATCGCTGTAACTTCACCGGCGAGTTCCAGTGGTGGGAGTTCAGCTACAATACCATCCACACCCCCGGACACGCACCCATCATAGCCGGACTGCTGCAGAATATCCAGGAACTGAAAGACCACGAGCAGGAGCTGATAGAATCCCGCGAGCTTGCGGAGCAAGCCGAACTGAAACAGTCGTTCCTCAATAACATGAGTCACGAAATACGCACTCCGCTCAATGCCATTGTCGGCTTCTCGGACATGCTGGCTAACGAGCCGGAGTTCTCCGACGAAGAGCGGCAGGAGTTTGTGGACATTATCAACACCAATACCAAACTGCTGCTGAAACTGGTGGGCGATGTGCTGGAACTGTCGCGCATCGAGTCGGGTAACCTCTCGTTCATCTTTCAGCGGGAGAGTGTGCGCCAGCTGCTCGATGACGTCTATCAGACGCATAGCCTGCTTATCCAGCCGCCGTTGCAGTTCCTCAAGGATTTCCCTCCCGAAGATGTGCAGGTGAATGTAGATCCCATGCGACTGACACAGGTACTCACCAACTTCCTGAACAATGCCAACAAGTTTACGAAAGAAGGCAGCATCCAGCTGGGGTATTGTTGTCCGTCCGGCATGAGCGAGGTACATCTTTATGTGGAAGACACCGGCATAGGCATTCCGCACAGCGAGCAGAAGATGATTTTCGAGCGTTTCTACAAGCGCAGCGAGTTTTCCCAAGGCGTCGGGCTGGGCTTGTCCATCTGTGTGCTCATTGTCGAAAAGATGGGAGGACGCATCGAACTCCAGTCCGAGGAAGGCCGTGGAAGCCGTTTCACAGTGGTACTGCCTTGTATTGAATAAATCCTTAAAAAATGTAATCGCGTTGTAATGCCTTTATATATAATTTTGCGTATCTTTGCCAATGTTTTAAGAAATATAACGTTTTAAGAAACTAATTTAAAAGACATTATGTTAAAGAGAGTAAGAATTATACTGACGGTGCTGCTGTTACTGGCCACCGTGGGTGTAGATGCGCAGGTCACCACTGCCTCTATGGCAGGTAAGGTGACGGATGCAAGTAATGAGCCCATTATCGGCGCCACTGTCCAGGCTGTTCACCAGCCTTCCGGTTCGCGCTACGGAACCGTGACCAACGTTGACGGACGCTATTCCATCCAGGGTATGCGCACCGGTGGTCCCTACCGGGTGGAGATTTCCTACATCGGCTATCAGACGGTTATTTATAAGGACATCACCCTTCAGCTGGGTGAGGTATACAACCTGAACGTAGAGATGAGTGAATCTTCCGAGTTGCTGAACGAAGTGATTGTGACGGCTGCCAAGACCAAGTTCACCGCTGAAAAGACGGGTGCCACTACCAATATCTCGTCTGCACAGATGACGCAGCTTCCCACCGTGAACCGCAGCATCAGTGACATTGCCCGCCTTTCTCCCTATGCTAACGGCATGAGTTTTGCCGGCGGTGACGGACGTTCCACGAACTTCACTATCGACGGTGCCAACTTCAACAATAACTTCGGACTTAGCTCCAACCTTCCCGGCGGCGGCAACCCCATCTCCATGGATGCCATCGAAGAGGTGCAGGTAGTGGTGGCTCCCTTCGACGTGCGCCAGACGAACTTCATAGGCGGCGGCATCAACGCCATTACCAAGAGTGGTACGAACACGTTCAGAGGTACTGCCTATACCTATTACCGCAACCAGGACATGCGCGGTAACCGCATCAACGGCGAGGACCTGGGAGCACGTTCCGACGAGTCCAAGACTACCTACGGCTTCACGCTGGGCGGTCCTATCATCAAGAACAAACTGTTCTTCTTCGTAAACTACGAAAAGGAGAAGACTCCGGGAGAGGTTATAAAGTATCGCGCGCGTGAGGACGGTGAAGAGGCAAAAGGTATGGTGTCCCGTACGCTGAAGTCGGATATGGAGAAGGTGTACAACCATCTGAAGGACAAGTACGGCTACGACGCAGGCTCTTACACAAGTTTTCCTGCTGACGAGGAGAACACCAAGATTCTGGCCCGCATCGACTGGAACATCACGGACCGCCATCGCTTGAGCCTCCGCTACAACAATACGAAGAATACGGCTTGGAATGCCCCGAACGGTAACTCTTCCGATACGGGATATCGCTTGAACAATACTTATCGCGTAGGTACGCAGTCTATGGCGTTTGCCAACAGCATGTATTCCATGGACAACAAGGTGCAGTCTTGGGCGACAGATTTGAACAGCCGCTTCACCGATAAGATTTCCAATCAGTTGCTGTTCACCTACACCAATATAGAGGACATGCGCGGCACCAATTCTTCTCCTTTCCCCTTCATCGACATCATGGCAGGCAAGGACGAGAATGGAAACCAGATTCTGGAACCGTACATGAGCGCCGGTTACGAGTTGTTCACCTACAACAACGGTGTGAAGAACAAGATTACGAACATTACCGATAACTTCACCTTCTTCACCGGTAACCACAAGCTGACAGCAGGTCTTAGCTATGAGCACCAGTTTGCCAACAACGCCTATATGCGTAACGGTACGGGATATTACCGCTATAACAGTCTGGAAGATTTCCTGAGTGGCGCAGCTCCCGAATCATTCGCTTTGACTTATGGCTTCAACGGTGTGGCCAACCCCAATGCTCAGGTTACCTTCAACCAGCTTGGTTTCTATGCCCAGGATGAATGGAACCTCGGCAACAGTCTGAAACTGACCTACGGTATCCGTTTCGACAACTTGATGTTCGACAACGACGACCTCCAGAGAAACGATGCCATCTATGAGCTTGACTTCGACGGGCAGCACATCGACACTGGCAAGTGGCCGGATTCCAGATGGCAGATTTCTCCCCGTATAGGTTTCGTTTGGGACGTGTTCAAGGACAAGTCGCTGAAAGTACGTGGAGGTACGGGTGTGTTTACCGGACGTCTGCCGTTGGTTTTCTTCACCAATATGCCGACCAATGCTTCTATGGTACAGAACTCCGTTACCTTTAAGACCCAATATGACAATGGAAAGGTGGTGGGCCATGATTCCCGTCTGGACCAGTTGGCAGGCGGCATGATTACGGACATGAACCAGATAATCGACAAGTTCAACCTCCCCACCACGATTGAGAAACACGTGGCGGGAAGCAAGATTTCCGGTGTGGCTCAGGACTTCAAGATGCCGCAGGTGTGGAAGTCGTCTATCGCGGTGGACTATCAGGTACCCGTATCTTTCCCCTTGACCGTGACGGGAGAGTTCATGTTCACGAAGAATGTGAATGCCGTTACCATCAACAACATCAATATCAAGAACCCCGACGAATGGAAGTACAATAAGCTGACCACCGTCAAGGGCGCTGATGGAAAAGACGTGACAACTACGGAACTGTTGCATACGGGTATGCAACGTTTCAATGGTGCGGATAACCGCATGGTGTACTCTTATTCTCTTTATGACAACCCCGACAAGAATGTGAAATATGCAGGCGACTTCGTGCATTACAATGGCAAGAATGCCGTGGTACTCGACAATACATCCAAAGGCTACGGCTATACGGCAAACATCACGGTGAATGCCCAGCCGGTGGATGACTTGATGCTGATGCTGGCCTATACGCACACGGAGTCCAAAGAAGTTTCCGGTCTTCCGGGCAGCGACCCTATCTCCACTTGGCAGGGATTGAACACGATTGATGGTTCCAATTATGTGGATGCACAACGGTCACAGTATGTGGTTCCCGATAAGGTGATTGCTTCTGTGGGCTACTACATCCCCTTCAGACACAAAGGCCTGCTTCGCGGCACACACCTGAATCTGTTCTATTCCGGCTATTCTTCCGGCGGTTACAGCTTCTGCTACACCAACGACATGAACGGCGATGGTATCAACAACGACTTGATGTACATTCCGAAGGACGATAGTGAAATCAACTTCAAGACAGAGGAAGACCGCGTTGCCTTCTGGAAATTCGTAGAGCAGGATTCGTACTTGAAGAATCACAAAGGACAGTATGCCGAGGCTTATGCTGCCCGCGCTCCGTGGGTGCACCGCTTTGACTTCCGTCTGCTGGAGGATTTCGAATTCAAGATTGGCAAGACCAAGCATTGCTTCCAGTTGAGTTTTGACATCATGAACGTGGGTAACCTCATCAACTCCAAATGGGGTATCTCCAAGACCAATACCGTTTCCAACAGCAACCGAATCCTGAAGTATGAAGGGGTGAAGAGCGCCACTGACCTGACTCCGGTATTCTCCATGTATAAGGTGAACGGTGAATATCCTACCAAGACTTACGACACCTATCAGAACTACAGCGAATGCTGGAAGTTGCAAGTCGGTATCCGTTACGTGTTCAACTAATCGGGTGCAGATAACCTCCGTTGAATGGCAGAATATGATAAGGCAAGGGCTGTTCCGGGATTTCCGGGACAGCCCTTATTGTTTTTGGCTTTCTTTACTTTATTGTATTTCAACCTCCATAATCACTGGATTGTGGTCGCTGCACAAATCCAGGTCTGGAGAGTAGTATGCAATACCCTTCAGGCTGGGGGAGTGGAAGATGTAGTCAATACGCAACATGCGTTTGGCATAGCGGTAGGTGTACATGTATCCGTTTCCGGCAGTGCGGAATCCGTCTTTGAGGGTTTTCCTCAAATGATGGTAGGTGTAGGAGGAAGGTATTGAGTTGAAGTCGCCGCATAGCAGCACGGGATAGGGGCTGGTCTTGGCGTAGTGGCTGATGACGTAAGTCTGCGTGGCCCGCTTCATGAAGTTTTCGTGCAGGGTGCCTGCGGCATCTTTGGCTGCCTGGACTTCGCGGCGGGTGTCGTCGGTGGCCAGCTCGCGTTCCCACTTCCTGCGCTTCTGGCTGACGCTGGTGGTCTGCAGGTGGTTGTTTATCAGACGTATGGTATCCGTACCCATCGCTACATCGCACATCATGCTACAGTTGGAGCTTTGCTGGTAAGTGATGAAACGGTGGTTCGCCAATGGATAGCGGCTGAATACGGCGATAGGCAGTACGCCCTTGACGGAGTCTTCAGAAGGGATGAGCGCGTGTGACCAATGCGAGAGTACGCGCCGTATGCTGTCTGTGGGGAAGTCGCTGTTGTCTCCGAACTCCTGGAAGCACAGCACATCCACGCCTTCCTGCTGCATGTACCGGGCTATCTCCTTGCAGGAATAACCGGTAATCTCACCTCCGAAGTTGTGTATGTTGTAGGTGGCTATCTTCAGATACTTGCCTGCCGGGGTTTTGTCTTTCGGCAGGTGGAGCTGGAAGACAGACGTCAGATATCCCCAGTTGCAGAAGAATGCCACCAGCGGAACCAGTGCCCAGCGCTTACGGGCCAATGCCCAGCAGAGTGCCGTTATCAGATTGACAATCAGGAGTACGGGCACTGCCAGCCCCAGTAATGGCATGATGACGGAATCGACCGGAGCTACATTTCCTGAGAAGGCTGCCACTATGGTGATGGTGGCCAAGACGAATGTCGCTGCTATCAGACAGATGTAGAACAGACCTTTTACGGCGGACTTTCCCATGTTGTTTGCTTATTTATTCACTACGTTCACCGGCTTGCCGTCTTGGTAGGCCTTGATGTTCTCGAGCATAATCTGCATGAGGCGTTCGCGCGCGGCGGTGCTTGCCCAGGCAATGTGCGGAGTGATGTAGCAGTTGCGGGCGGAGAGCAACGGATTGTCGGCACGGGGAGGTTCTTGCGAGAGTACGTCTACGCCGGCGGCATAGATGGTACCGTTGTTAAGTGCGTCGGCAAGGTCTTGTTCGTTGATGAGCGGGCCGCGTCCGGTATTGATGAGGATGGCGGTGGGCTTCATCAGTCGGAGCCGTTCTGCATTTACCATCTCGCGGGTGGAGTCGGTGAGGGGACAGTGCAGGCTGATGATGTCACATTCGCGGAACAGCTCGTCCAGCTCCATCTTGCGGATTTCGGGAGGAAGCTGGAAGTTGGTCTTGGAGGTGTAGGCACATACCTTCATACCGAAGCCGATGGCGATGCGGGCGGTGGTGAAACCGGTGTGGCCCAGGCCTACGATTCCGAGCTTCTTTTCGCGCAGTTCGATGAGCGGCGTGTCCCAGAAACAGAAGTCCTTGCTTGCTGTCCAGCGGCCCCGGTGCACCTCTTCGGAGTGGTGTTGCACTTGCTGGGTGATGTTTAGGATGTGGGCAAAGACCATTTGGGCTACGGAGTCGGTGCTGTAGGCGGGAATATTGGTGACGATGATTCCGCGTTCTTTGGCGGCAGTGGTGTCTACGATGTTATATCCGGTGGCCAGCACACCGATATACTTCAGTTCGGGCAGTGCCGCCATGTGTTCAGCGGTGAGTACAGTTTTGTTGGTCAGCAGGATTTCTGCACCAGCAGCGCGTTCCAATACTTCCGCAGGGGCGGTGCGGTCGTAGATGGTGCACTCGCCCAAGGCTTGCAATTCGTCCCAGCAGAGGTCGCCGGGGTTGGCGGCATAGCCGTCTAATACTACTATATTCATGGAGTTATGAGTTATGAGTTATTTGTTGTGGGGATTTTCTGTATCCGACTTTTAATCTCTAATTTTTAATTTTTAATTTGAATTGATAGTTTACCATTTCTTTTCCTCTCCCCAGAGTTGCTGCATCCGTTCCTTATGCTTTTGCTCGGCAGGGTTGAGTTGTGGTTCCCAGATGCGGCGGTCTTTCAGTTCGTCGGGCAGGAATTGCTGCTTGACGAAGTTGCCGGGGTAGTCGTGGGCGTACTTATACTTCTCGCCGTAGCCCAACTGCTTCATCAGCTTGGTGGGCGCATTGCGTAGGTGCAGGGGGACGGGGAGGTTGCCCGTTTCGCGTACCAGTTCCAGGGCATTGTTGATGGCCATATAGGCTGAATTGCTCTTAGGACTGGTGGCGAGGTATATGGTGGCTTCTGCCAGGGGGATACGTCCTTCGGGCCATCCCACTTTCATCAGCGTGTCGAAGCAGGCGTTGGCAAGCAGCAGCGCGTTGGGGTTGGCCAGTCCGATGTCTTCGGAGGCGGAGATGACGAGGCGGCGGGCTATGAAGGCAGGGTCCTCACCGCCTTCTACCATGCGTGCCAGCCAGTAGATGGCGCCATCCGGGTCGCTGCCGCGAATGGATTTGATGAAGGCGGAGATGATGTCGTAGTGCATCTCGCCGTCCTTATCGTAGGCAAGAGGGTTCTGTTGCAGGCGTTCGGTCACCATGTCGTCGGTGATGAGGACAGGGTCTGCGGCTTCGGAGTCTACCACCAGCTCGAGGATGTTGAGTAGCTTGCGGGCGTCTCCTCCGCTGAAGCGGAGCATGGCAGTGGTCTCTTTCAGTTCTATCTTCCGTTCCTTCAGCACGGTGTCTGTGGTGATGGCGCGTTGCAGCAGTTCCAGCAGGTCGTCCTTCTCCAGTGACTTCAAGGTATAGAGCTGGCAGCGGGACAGCAGCGGGCGGATGACCTCGAACGAAGGGTTCTCCGTGGTGGCGCCTATCAGCGTCACGGTGCCTTGCTCCACGGCTCCCAGCAGTGAGTCTTGCTGCGATTTGCTGAAGCGGTGTATCTCGTCAATGAAGAGGATGGGACTGGCTTGCGAGAAGAAACGGTTGCTCTTGGCGCGCTCTATCACGTCGCGCACGTCCTTCACGCCGCTGGTCACGGCACTGAGCGTATAGAAAGGAGTTTCCAGCTTGTTGGCGATAATCTGCGCCAAGGTTGTCTTTCCCACTCCCGGAGGACCCCATAGGATAAACGAAGAGATACGTCCTGCATCAATCATCTTACGTAGCACTGCACCCGGTCCCACTAAATGTTTCTGACCGATATATTCATCTAATGTTCTTGGTCTAAGCCGTTCTGCTAATGGTTGCATAGTATGTAACTCTTAAAAAATCATTAATATCATGAAGCGTATACCGCCCTTCTTCACTCCCGGTATATCCGTATAGGTCAGTCGGCGTACATATTCTATGTGGAGCAGCTTGAAGATATTGTAGATACCTACACTGGCTTCCACATAGGGAGTCTTGCCCATGACGTGGCTGGTGGGTACACCGTCGCGCATGGGGAAGAGGAACAAGTCGGGATTGTTGCTCTTGTATGGGTTGTTCTTGTCCGTCAGCGTGCCCCACAGACCACGGATGCGGAACATCTCGCGCCACTTCAGCTTCTTGATGAGCGGGATGCGGTTGAAGAGTTTTCCGTTCATGTCGTAGCTTAGGTTGAGGGAGGCGTAACGGTCGTTCAGGAACTCCATGTTGTTGATGAGGTTGAAGGACTCGTTGTTCTGCGTGATGTACGAGAGGTTTGCCATCGGTAGGTTCAGCAGCGGGAAGGGAACGGTGTTCCATTGCGCACCGGCACGTGCCGTTACGTCCAGCTTGCCCCACGAGCCGAGCCAGAAGCGCTTCCGGATGCTGGCTTCCGTCAAGTTGAAGTTGTACTCTCCACCCAGCACGCCCTTGAATCCGGCGGTGTGGGAGAGGGTGAAGGTGGGCGCATCCAACGATACGGGCACGCGGCGCTGTTTGGTGTTGACGAAGGTTTCACCGGGAGCGTAACGCAGGGTCACACCCAGCTCGGTAGTGGTGATGTCGTGCACCAGCGTATTCTTTTCATCCCACTGTCCGGGTGTTTCTCCGTTGTTCTTCCAGTATTGCAGTTGCCCCGCAGGCTGGTCGTTGCGGTGGCGTGCCATGGCCTGTACGGAGAAGCCGGTATTGGTCTCCAGCTCGTAGGTCAGCGTGGCGTCGCGCATGTAGGACATCTGGTCTACCGTAGTCCATTTCCAGCCGACAAACAAGTTGTCCTTGTCCGTGGCGAGGTACTTGTCCATGGGAGACATCACGTCGTAGGTGTACTTGAAGGCGATGTAGTGCTTCGGGAACTCCCACAATACGTATTCGCGTTTGTTGAAGGAGTAGGCCACCTGCCCGGAGTAGAACCATTTCTTGTCCTTGGTTCCGTAGGCGCCGTAACCGCTCAGGCTCCAATGCGGGTCGAGGTTACCGGTTGTCATACCGCTCAGACGGAAACGGGTGCCGTTGACGTAGTTGCTGGTTATCATTGTGTTGATAGGACCGAAGTCGAACTTACTGGGATGTTTCTTGCTGCCCGTTTCCACGAAGTTCTCAATCAAGGCTTTCGCTCCGAAGATGACGTACTTGAAGCCGGGAATCTGTTCGATACGGTTCATGAATACGTCCATCGTGCTCTCCTTCTTGGTGAGAGGCACTTGGCGCACTTTCGCCCAATACTCGTCGCTCTTGGCAAGCATGTTCGCCTCCTTGATGACATTTCCTTTCAGGCGGAAGAGGCGGGGTTCTATCTCTGTGAACTGATAGTCGCTGTACTTGGTGGTCCGCTGTACTTCCAGGCCTTGGATGCCTTTCACAAAGTGCAGTTCCACGGTCATGTCGTCATCGGTCAGCACCCAGTTTCCGTCGGGCAGTTGTTCGAACTGCTGCACGATGTCGAGGTTTTCCACGAAGTTGACACCCGTCTTCTTGGGCAGGTTCATGGTACATTTCTTCACGGCATAGGTGGAGTCCTTCACCACGTAGAGGTGCCCCGTGAAACCAAAGTCCTGTGGGTTCTGGGGAACGAAGGTGAGGTGCACGCACTCCTGCCTATCCACCATGAGCGTGTCCATCAAGTAGTATTTGTAGAAGCTGATGGCTCCGCGGCCGATGGGGCTGACGAAGCGGCGTTGCAGCAGGCGGATGTCGTCGTCGTAGATGTTGATGTCGGAAAATACGTCCGTAAGGATGGTCCCCAGCATGTCTCCGGTGTTGAAGAACTCTTCGATACCGGTGGAGTTCATACCTTCGATGATGGTCTTTTCGCTCTTGGGGCTTTTACGGAAAATGGTCTTGCTGGCCGTCTCCTTGATGGAGATGGGTAGAATCATCTTGTTGGTCTTGGGCGATACCTCCACCTGGTCTTTGAAGAAGGAGAATTTCTTGTAGATGCCTTTCTCCATTTTGTCAGGGGTGACGTCGTTGAGCGACATCTTCATCTTTTCGTACTTCTGGTACTGGTAGTAGTCGTTCTCTTCCAGTTTCAGTGCCTTCTTATTCTCGATGACCTTCTTCATGAACTCCACGGCGGGGTTGTTCTTGCGAGAATATTTCTCCTTTTTGGGCTTCACCACGACTTCAGAGAGCATGATGTCATCCGATTGCAGTTTGACGTTCAGCACCCGGGTGCCGGGTTTCAGTTTTACTTTCTTGGTGATGTAGCCTACGGCGGAGAACGTCAGCTCATCCCAGCCTTTGCGGGTTTCCACCTGGTATTCACCGTTTGCGTTGGAGATGCCGCCTACACCTTTCCCTTCATACTGTACGGTGATGTACATCAGCGGTTCGTTCGTGAGGGAGTCTGTGATGACACCCTTTATCTGGGCGGATGCGCTGATGGAGACGAACAGTGACAGCAGGAAAAGGGCGTAAATTGTATATCTTTGCTTCATAAGTTACAGATAATTCGGGCGCAAAGTTAACAAATTAAGGTTAATCAAGAAGCAAATATAGACTAAAGAAACGGGAGATATGGTTAAATGAACGTGAAAGTCGTATGTCTTGTTTGCCGGATACAGATAAAAAACGTACAGAATCCTTATAGAAAAGTTGCCGGATATAAAGGATAAAGTTGCACAACGTATGGAGAAAGTTCTATCCCAAGCCTTGGGATAGAAAGACCCAAGCTTGGGATAAGCGTCCGTAGGTTTGGGATAGACGTTTGCAAGCTTGGGATAGAATTTATGGAGGATTATGAATTGTTGCCGTTCAGTAGTGTCTGTACGATGCGTTCCGCCGTTCGTCCGTCCCAGCGGTCGGGCAGGGTGGTGTGCTTCCATTCTCCGTGCAGCAGCTTGTCGAGCGAGGCGGAGAGAGCGAAGGAATTTTCGCCTACCAGCTCGTTGGTACCGATGCGCCAGGTTTCGGGATGCTCGGCATAGGTATTGAGGGTGATGCAGGGGACGTCGAGGAAGGTAGCTTCTTCGGCGATGTTTCCCGAGTCGGTGACGATGCCCCGTGCCTGGTTGATGAGGAATCCGAAGTGCAGGTAGCTCTGTGGAGGCAGGATGTGCAGGTTAGGGGCATCCAGTCCCAGTGACTTCACTGCCTTTTGTACATAGGGGTGCAGAGGGGCGACGATAGGCATGCCGTCGGCCTTTTCGATGACGGTCTGGAGCAGGGAGTGTAGCACTGCCTTCTTCTCCAGTAGGTCACGGCGGTTGAGGGTGAGTAGCAAGTAGTTTCCTTTCCGCAGGCCGAGGCTGGAGAACCACATGGGCTGCACCAGGCGGTGGCGGTTGAAGCGGATGGTGTCAATCAGTATGTTGCCCACGTAGTGGATATAGTCGGGTATCATACCCTCTTGGTTGAGATTGCGGTTGGCCACCATGCCGGCAGTGAAGAGATAGTCGGAGATGGCGTCCACGATGGTTCGGTTCACTTCGCGAGGCATGTTCATGTCGAAGGAGCGCGTGCCTGCTATGACGTGCGCCACCTTCAGCCCGCGCTTCTTGGCGACGATGGAGCAACTCATGGTGGCGGTCATGTCATCTACCACCAGTACGACTTGTGCTGGGTGCCCGTCCAACTCGCGCTCGAAGGCAAGCATGATGGAGGCTGCCACCTGCGAGTGGTCATGTCCGGTGACGCCGAGGCAGGCATCCGGTTTCCTCATAGAGAGGTCGGAGAAGAGCGAGGCATCCAGGCTGGTGTCATCCTGCGGACCGGTGTAGACGATGCGGTAGGAGATGTTCTTTCCTGCCTCTCTGGCGGCGTCGATGGCGCGGCAGATGGGGGCTATTTTCATGAAGTTGGGGCGTGCGCCCGATACGATTGTTATTTTCATTGTCGTAATTGGTAAAAAAATGTCGATACAAAAATACGCTTTCTTAGGGAAATTATTTGTTACTTTGCCTATTATTTTCAGAGTGTCTGTTGAAATATGTATTATCTTTTTCGGTTTTGGATACTCGGATTTAATTTTGGATACTCGAAGCACTTGTTTAATTTTTAATTTTTAATTCTCAAAGTGATAATGCCAACATTTGTTCAGATACTCGATTTCATTGGCACATTTGCCTTTGCCATTAGTGGCATACGTCTGGCCTCGGCCAAGCGGTTCGACTGGTTTGGAGCGTATGTGGTGGGTTTTGTGACGGCCATCGGAGGCGGTACGATACGCGACCTGCTGCTGGACGTCACCCCGGGTTGGATGACGGACCCTATTTATTTGATTTGTACCGGACTGGCCTTGTTGTGGGTCATCCTCTTCGGTAAGCATCTCATCCATCTGCACAATACATTCTTCATATTCGACAGTATCGGCCTGGCACTGTTCACGGTCGTTGGTGTGGGCAAGAGCATCGCGCTGGGCTATCCCTTCTGGGTGGCCATCATCATGGGCAGCATTACCGGGGCTGCGGGAGGTGTGATACGTGACGTATTCATCAACGAAATTCCGCTGATATTCCGGAAGGAGATTTATGCGATGGCTTGTGTGGTGGGAGGAACCTTCTACTGGATGTGCCACCTTTTGGGGATGGAGTCTTTCGTGTGCCAGATTGTGGGTGGTGTGACGGTGTTCGTTACCCGTATACTGGCAGTAAAGTATAGGATTTGCCTTCCTATCCTTTCGGGTAATGAAGAGGAGCAGGAAATGTAGTCCGTTGTTTGCAGTCTGAAAACCTCAGGGATTTTCCGGTGAAACTCGGACATTCCGGAGAAGCACTTCCCAGATGTTTTAAAATAAGATTCCCCGGCATTTTCAAACCGAAATGTCGGGGAATTTTTCATATGTCTCGTTCCCCTTATTAAAGGGAGCGAGGATAGGATTGCTAAAGAGATAAGACTAGGTTAGAACAATGCATCCTTCGTGTTGAAGAGCTTGCGTTCGTTCAGTTTCACTACCTTGCCGAATTTCTCCAGCCGCTTCAGGTCGATGTCCTTCGGGTTGCCCATGATGGAGATGCAGTAAGGTTTGCCTTTGATGTTCTCTTCGTAGAACTTCACGATGTCGTCAAAGGTCAGTGCATCTACTTTCGGCAGGTTTTCTTTGGCTGGGTCGTCCGTGTAGCCTCTGTAGCCCAAGTCTACCAGTTCCATAGCTTTGTTGCGGAAGCTGGGGTGGCTGGTCAGCATGGCTTGGCGGAGGTAGCTCTTGATGTTGCCGATACGTTCCGGATTCTTCGGCATGTCATTGACGAGACTCATCAGTACGTCCAATGCATCGTTTGCCTTGTCGTTCTGGGTACCGATGTAGCCGCGCAGGTAGCTTGCTTTTCCGGCTATGCCTTGCGTGCCGACGAATGCGTAGGCTGTATAGGCCATGGAGCGTTTTTCGCGTATTTCGTTCAGAACGATGCCGGTGAAGTCGAGACCGAAGTACTGGTTGAATGCGCTACGCAGCACGTCGTCCTTCTTGTCAGCCTTCTGCATCGGGATGTAGAGGTGGATTTGGGCTTGTTCTGCATCGTTGTTAGGCAGGAAGTAGACGGTGTTTTCGGTTACCGGCATCATCTCCTTTGCCTGCGGGGAGTTGGACGGGCGTTCGTTGGCTACCAACGGGAGGTTCTTGCTCAGGATGTCGTATACTTGGTCGAAGGGGAGTGTTCCGGTAAAGAATACCTTTGCCTCGTAGTTGGAGGCACGGTTGATGTCGCCCGTCAGTTCTGAAATCTGCAATTCGTAAATCTCCTTGTCGGTCAGCTCCTTGATGTAGTCTGATTTCTCTCCGTAGAGCATGTACTGGCGCAGCGCTTCGTTCAGGATGCTGACGTTGTCTTTACGCTGCTGGCGCATACCCATTGCCGAACCTTTCAGACGTGCCAGTTGCTTTTCGTCCAATTTCGGCATCAGAATCTGGCGTGAAAGTAGCTGGCAGGCTTGCGGCAGGGTGGCTTCGTAGCCCTCCATGATGATGTAGAGGTTGTCATCATCGGCTGTCACGTGGCAGGTTGCGTTCAGCTTGCTGAGTTCTTCTTTCAACTCTTGCGGTTCGTAGGCCCCCATGATGCCTGCGTTGTTCATCAACTGGGCGGCATAGCCAAGTTTTGGGAATTCGCGTTCACCGGCTCCGTATTGTACAACCAACTGGAATACGTTGTTCTCCTTGTTGGGCGTGTAGTACATCTTGGAACGGTCGTTCAGCTGCTTGATTTGCACTTCGCCGTAGTCTGCGAATTTCTCTTCCATCTGTCCGATGGGCAGGTTCTTGAATTGCGTTGCATAAAGCGATTCCTTGCCTACCGGAGGTTCTACGGGTTTGTACCCCGGCTTCTCAATCTTGGCGTTTTTGTCAGGTTTCCCTTTTTCGATATATAGGGCCAGGTAGTTGTCCGACAGGTATTTCTTGGCTACCCGCTTGATGTCGTCAGTAGTGATGGCCATAATCTTGTCCTTGTAGTTGAGTATGTCGCCTAAATCCTGCTCGTTGTAGAAGGCGTTCATCAGTATCATGGCCTTGTCCTCGTTCGACTCCATTTCCAGGTCGAACTGGCGGCATTTCTCGGCTTTGATGGCATCAATTTTCCAATCCTCGAATTCTCCGTTGGCGATTTGCTGGATGGCTTTCAAAGCTTTCTTTTCGGCGCTCTTGGTAGACTCGAAACGGCGCTGGTTTTCGTCGTAGAGGGGAATGGCCGCTACGATGGCGCGTCCTTGTTCGCGGAAAGTACGGGTGTAGGCTCCGGCGCTGGTCAGTTCACCGTCCAGTACCAGCTTGTCCATAGTTCCGGTCTGACTGTTGTTGTTCAGCAGTGCCAGGGCGATGTTCAGAGCGTCTTCGTCGGGATGTCCGGCAGGTACTCCATTGAATACCATTGCCACTTGCGGGTAGAATCCCACTTTAGCCGAATACTGTTTGCGGCCCTTTATTTCGAGGTTCTGGTAGACCTTGCGCTCGGGTGCGGGCTTAGCAGCCAGACGTCCGAAGGCAGCATTGATGCGTCCGCTGATTTGTTGGGCTTTGATGTTTCCTACGAGTACCAGTACCATGTTTTCGGGTACATACCATTGTTCGTAGAATTCAATCAGCTTGCTCAGGCGGGGATTCTTCAGATGTTCGGGCAGGCCGATGATGGAACGGGAGTAAGGATGTCCCTCAAAAGCTTTCTCCATCACGAACTGGTTCTGTGCACGTCCCTGGTCATCTTGTGAACGGTTATATTCTTCGTACACGTTTTCCAGCTCCGACTGGAAGGAACGGAATACGGGATGCAGGAAACGTTGTGAGGAAATCTCCAGCCATTTGTTTATCTGATAGGCAGGGAAGGAGCTGTGATAGAAGGTCCAGTCATAGTAGGTTCCTGCATTTACCCCTTTGGCGCCCATGCTTTCCATCAGGTTGGAGTATTCATTGGGAAGCCCCAGCTTTCCGGCCTTGACGGTCAGCTCATTGATTTCCTTGCTGATGGCTTCTTTTTTTACCGGGTCGGCTTCTTCGGCCATCTGGTCGTACTTGGCGATGATTTCCTTGTAGATCGGTTCTTCTTCCGTCCAGTTCAGCGCGCCTATCTTGTCTGTTCCTTTAAACATGACGTGCTCCAGGTAGTGTGCAAGTCCCGTGTACTCTTCGGGGTCGTTGATGGAACCGGCACGTACGCCTACCAGTCCGAACACGTCCGATTTGGATTCATCTTCCCATATATATACGGAAAGACCGTTCTTCAGCTTGAACGCCTTCAGTCCTTGTCCAAAGGAGGGCAGGGAAATGATAAGGGTAGTCAGCAGAAGAAGTGACTTAAATTGAAATGATTTCATAAAATAAAGTGTTTTTATGTAATAAAAGTGTTTTCCTATATGTAGGCAAAGCTATAAAAAAATCACGTAACATTTACGAAATCTTCGGAAAAATGATGGTTTTCAGCATATAATATCACCCGTAAACTATCAGAGAGGGGGGTGTAAACTGTCAAATGATAGTTTTCACCCCTAATAAAAACCGTATTCCGTCCCCCGGGGCTTCAAATTTTCCTTATACTTGCAATCGTAAAACCTAAACCATTATTAACTATTTAAAAATTGAGCAAAGTATGAATACTTACAGTTTTAGAAAAGATTTGCTTGCAGTGCAAGAAGAACTGCTTCGCTTTGCATACAAGTTGACAGCCGACCGGGAAGAAGCGAATGATTTGTTGCAAGAGACATCTCTCAAGGCTTTGGATAACGAAGACAAATTTGAACCCGACACCAATTTCAGAGGTTGGATGTATACCATTATGCGCAACATCTTTATCAATAATTACCGGAAAATAGTTCGCGAACAGACTTTTGTGGACCAGACGGACAATCAGTATCACCTCAGCATGCCCCAGGACTCTGGTTTTGCCAGTACCGAGGGTGCCTACGACCTGAAAGAAATGCATCGCATCGTCAATGCCCTTCCACGCGACTATAAAGTCCCTTTCTCCATGCATGTGTCCGGTTTCAAGTACCGCGAGATTGCCGAACGCCTCGGCCTTCCGCTCGGAACGGTGAAAAGCCGCATCTTCTTTACGCGCCAGAAGTTGCAGGATGAATTGAAAGATTTCATCTGATAATAATTTGATAGTAGCAATATGATATATAACATATTGCTTATGATGAATTTTTAAGGGTTATTCTTGACTATATGTCAGAATAATCCTTTATATTTGTATATGTTAAGTTAACCGAAGGAAAATCTCTTATTATTGACTATGATGAAAAAGGAAATTAAATTCAGTCTTGTTTACCGGGACATGTGGCAGTCGTCCGGTAAGTATCAACCCCGGGTAGACCAGTTGGTACGTATTGCTCCGTTGATAGTTGAAATGGGTTGTTTTGCACGCGTTGAAACAAACGGAGGAGCTTTTGAGCAGGTAAACCTTCTGTATGGTGAAAATCCCAACAAGGCTGTACGCGCCTTTACCGCACCTTTTAGGGAAGCAGGCATACAGACGCATATGCTCGACCGCGGGCTAAATGCACTGCGCATGTATCCCGTTCCGGCAGATGTGCGCCGGCTGATGTACAAGGTGAAGCATGCCCAGGGTGTGGACATTACCCGTATCTTCTGCGGATTGAACGAGACGCGGAATATAATTCCTTCTATCAAATATGCTCTGGAAGCGGGCATGATACCGCAGGCTACGCTCTGCATCACGTATTCTCCCGTCCATACGGTGGAATACTATGCCAGTATTGCCGACCGGTTGATTGAAGCCGGGGCACCTGAAATCTGCTTGAAGGATATGGCGGGCATCGGACGTCCGGGTATGCTGGGACAGCTTGTCAGAACCATTAAGGAGAAGCACCCCGATGTGCTGATACAATACCACGGGCATAGCGGTCCCGGACTTTCCATGGCTTCCATTCTCGAAGTCTGTGAGAACGGTGCCGACATCATCGATGTGGCGATGGAACCCATGTCGTGGGGCAAGGTTCATCCGGACATCATCTCCGTGCAGGCCATGCTGAAAGACCTGGGTTTCCAAGTGCCCGACATAAACATGAAAGCCTACATGAAAGCCCGTGCCATGACGCAGGAGTTCATTGACGAGTTCTTGGGTTATTTCATGGACCCCACCAATAAACATATGTCCTCACTCTTGCTGAAGTGCGGTTTGCCGGGTGGCATGATGGGCTCCATGATGGCCGACTTGAAGGGAGTGCATTCCGGCATCAACATGATACTGCGCGGTAAGAACGAGCCGGAACTCAGTCTGGACGACCTGCTCGTCATGCTGTTCGACGAAGTGGAATATGTATGGCCCAAGCTGGGTTATCCTCCTTTGGTGACTCCTTTCAGCCAGTATGTGAAGAATGTGGCTTTGATGAACCTCATGCAGCAGGTAAAGGGAGAGGAGCGTTGGACGATGATAGACAACCATACGTGGGACATGATTCTGGGCAAGAGCGGACGCCTCCCCGGTACTTTAGCGCCCGAGATAGTGGAACTGGCCAAGTCCAAAGGCTTTGAGTTCGTGGATACGGACCCACAGCTGAACTACCCGGATGCTCTGGATACATACCGGAAAGAGATGGACGAAAACGGTTGGGAATATGGCGATGATGACGAGGAACTCTTCGAGCTTGCCATGCACGACCGACAGTATCGCGACTATAAATCCGGCGTTGCCAAGAAACGTTTTGAGGATGACCTGCAGCGTGCCAAGGATGCGGCGATGGCCAAAAACGGATACTCGGAAGAAGAAATCAAGAAGCTGAAGCGTGCCAAGGCAGACCCGATAATCGCGCCTTCCAAGGGGCAAGTGCTTTGGGAGGTTTCCGTCGAAGGTCCTTCTTCTGCTCCTTTCATCGGACGCAAGTACCAGCATGATGAGGTGTTCTGCTACATCTCTACGCCGTGGGGCGAATACGAGAAGATATGGACCGGATTTACCGGACGTGTGGTGGAAGTCTGTGCCAAGCAAGGGGATGTGGTCAATAAAGGGGATGTGATTGCTTATATCCAGCGAAGTGATATTTTTGCATAAAGTGGAGGATGACTGTTTTTCAGTCATCCTTTATCATCCAGCCATTTCTTGATGGTTTCCTTCAGCACTTCTTGAGTGAAGGGTTTGGTAAGGAAGTCGTTGCAACCTGCTTCCAGGGCAGCTTGCTTGTCGTGCTCGTAGGCATAGGCTGTAAGGGCGATGATGGGGACGTCCGGTACCAGTTCACGGATGATGCGAGTGGCGTCGATTCCGCCAAGGTTGGGCATTTTCATGTCCATCAAGATGAGGTCGGGGTGGACTTCCTCGAACATCGTTACGGCTTCCATGCCGTCTTTGGCATGTTTCAGCCGATAGAGTCGGCCTAAAATGGCGTTAATTAGGATGAAGTTGCTTTCTGTATCTTCGGCAATCAGGATGGTCTTGGAAGGAGGGGTAGGGAGTGCTCCGACCTCTTCATTCTTCGGGGAATCTCCGGGGGCTGCATTTTTGCCCCTCTGCTCTGTGGAGTGTGTCTCTGCTGTCGTTTCCTGGTTGTCCTCTTCTTTCTTTTCCGCCTCTGTTTTGCTGGTGGATTCCAGCGGGAGAACAAAAGTAAATGTGGTGCCTTTACCCACCTCTGAAGTGACGGATATGTTGCCACCCAGACGTTCGATGATGGTTTTGCAGATAGAAAGTCCCAATCCGGTGCCCTGGGCAAAGTTGTTCACCTTGACGAAACGTTCGAATACCCGGTCCACCTTGTCCGGTGCAATGCCCATACCCGTATCGGTGACGTGGAATGCTACATACTTGCCTTCCCGGCGATACCCGTAACTGATGTGCCCGGTGGTGGTGAACTTGAAGGCATTGCCTATCAGATTGGAAATGACCTGGAAAATCCGGTTCTTGTCTCCGTCAATCACGATATTCTCGTCAGAGGGTTCGTATATCAGTTCCACTCCTTCGGGACAGCGGAAAATATGTGCGTCATGTATCTCCTTGCAGAGTGGATGGAGGCGTACGGGCGTGATGGTGAACTCCACGATGCCCGATTCTATTTTTGATAAGTCGAGGATTTCGTTAATGAGCTGGAGCAGGCGTTCGTTGTTCGATTCCACTATTTCGTAATAGCCTAGCCGTTCTTCCTCGTCGGTACTTTCGGCAATAATTCGTGAGAAGCCTACAATGGCATTGAGCGGTGTGCGTATCTCGTGGCTCATGTTGGCGAGAAAGGCAGATTTGAGCCGGTCGGAGGTCTCGGCTTTCTCCTTGGCTACGAGCAGTTCCCGTTTCATCTGTTCCATTTCCGTGATGTCCCATTCGATGTTCAGCAGGATGGGGGAGAAGTCGTTGCTTTCAATCTTCATCTTCCGTTTGTCCAGATAGATGGGATTTCCGTTTCCGTCGCGTTCTTCCGCAATCCAGTGCATCTTTTTGCCGGTTCTGGCTATTTCGATGTCTTGCGCCCTCTTTTCCTGAGCAGTCTCCAGAGGATAAAAATCGAAGTCGTCCTTTCCCAATGCCTCTTGTATGGGGATTTCGCGGTTATACGATTCGCGGTTGCGGTAGAGGTACTTGAAGTTGTTGTTGATGTCCTTCACAACAATGCCTGCCGGGAGGTTTTCGATGATTTTGTCCAAAATCTGGTTGAACTGTTTGATTTGCTGCTCATGCCGGATGCGTGTCGATACGTCTCTTCCGAATGTCCAGATGGTTCCTTCCCCTTTGTCGCTTGTCACCCAATAAGCGTTTCCTTCAATGGCGAGTACTTCCGGACGCTTGGGCAGCGGATGGTAGACGATGTATCCGTGGTTCGTCTCTCCACGTTTGACACGGTTGGCAAACTCTTTCCAGGATGTTTCATCCCTGCCGTATGAGGGCAGGTCGTATATCTTCATCCGGGTGAGGTCTTGGCCATTACCGATGCCATGCCGTTCCTTGAAGCAACGGTTGCAGAATATCAGCGTGCCGTCTTCGTGTGCCGAATAAATGTCCTCGGTGGAGTTGTTGATGGCATGTGTCAGCAGATTGATGTCGTTGCGCCGTTTCTGTATGTCGGTAATGTTCTGTATGTATCCTTCTATAGTGACATTCCCGTCTTTCTGCCGTTCGCGGGCAAACGCTTTGAGGCGGATATAGAAAATGTTTCCTTTGAGGAAGATGCGGTAGTCCACGCTGTTTTCCATCTTGCCTTTCAGATTCTCTTTCATCCAGCCGGTAAAGCTTTTCCGGTCTTCAGGAAGGATAAGTTCCAGATAATTGTCCATATTGATGTGCTGCACCTCTTCCGAACACATGATACCCGTATGACCTGCATAACAGAATATGCGGGTCTGGGTATCGTATTGCCAGTTTCCGATGAGGGCGGCCTTTTGTATTTCGTTGAGCTCGTGGTTTTTCTTTTCGAGTTCCAGTTTGCGCTGGCTGCGTTCTGTGATGTCGCGGTACTGGCAGAGGACCATGCCGTCGTACGGGTACATGATGCATTTAAAGTAATAGGTAGTGTGACCCAGTGTCATTTCGTAATTATGGACTGAACGTACCTTTTGCGTCAGTACCTTCTTGAACTCCGGATATACTTGGTAGTAAGTGGACGGCGGTATCAGTTGGAACAGATTCTTGCCCAGCAGCTTTTCTTCCTTCATGAACCAAAGGTTTACATTGTGCACTGCGATGTCCATGCAAATGCCGTCCCGGTTCAGAAGGAGCATGGTATCTGACGTCAGCTTCAACAGTCTCTCGGCGTTTTCAGCTTGTTTCAAAATGTTTTTCATTCTTATAGTATTAGTTTCATGCCCTTCTGGCCTTCTCCCATGCGCCGCTTGCATTGCCTTTGCGTTTGCACAGGTAGTTGAATCCTCGTATGACGTTGACGTTCATGAAGAGGAAATAGTAGGGGATGAAAAGTATTTTGTTTTTTATATGCTTCGTTGAAAGGTAATGCCCCCAACTTCCCATGAGGTAGAAAAGAGTTTGTAACAGCCAGATGACGGCATACAGTAATGGCGTGCTTGTCGTAAAGATGAGAATTGTGTTGAGGGGAAGCAGTAGAAACAATAGGATAGGAGTGAGCGACCAGCGCAGCACCCGGTGGGAAATATATTGGAAACAGAATGTGCCGTAACGGAACGGGTTGAGCAGCGGACGCAGCCGCCAGATGGACTGCAAGCCGCCGGCAGCGATGCGCACCTTGCGCTTTTCTTCCTCGCGCATGTCTGCCGAGCCGCTTTCTACGGCATAGGCATTGGCGCAATAGGCAATGGCGTGTCCCTGCATGACGATGCGCAGGGAGAGTATGAAGTCGTCGAGCAGCGTGTCTGTCCGCATTTCCTCGAACAGCTCGCGGCGCATGGCAAACAACTCACCCGCTGCGCCTACTGCCGAATAGAGGCGTGCGTCGAGCGCTTTGAGGGTGGATTCGTATTTCCAGTATAGTCCTTCTCCCCCCGAGGCAGCATTGTCCTTGCTTTGCACGGCGATACGTTTTTCGCCTGCCACGCATCCCACTTTAGGGTCGGTGAAGGCGTGCACTATCTCCCGCAGGGCTTCGCGGTTGAGGTGAGTATTGGCATCGGTGAACACGACAAGGGGCGTTTCTACGAAATGTATACCGCGGTTCAGGGCGGCTGTCTTGCCTTGGCGTTGGGGTTGGTGGAGGACGGTGGCTTGCGGCCAGTGAGAGAGGCGTTCGTTGGTATGGTCGTTGCTGCCGTCGGTCACCCAGAGGATGTGTAGCTTGTCGGTGGGATAGTCCAGCTCCAGGCAGTTGCGCATCTTTTCGTCCACTACATCTTCTTCGTTGTAGGCGGCGATAAACAGCGTCAATGGGGGCAAAGCATCGTCGGCAGGCATCGGACGGGGCGTAGGCTTGCGGAAACATTCTTTTATCTTGACCAGGATATATAATAGTATACCATAACCTATATAGGTATAGAACACTATGAATAAACTTATCCAGAAGAGTACTTCAAGGGCTTTCATGTATCCGCTCGTTTGCTTTCTTTTTTGATAAAAAGAAATGTGATTGCCAAAAGTATGGATAATCTTTTACCGATGCAAGAAAAATAAAAGAAAAATAAAATGTTTGTTTCTCAAGGTGTTCCGATGTTATAAGGAAGTGAGCTTCCTATAGAGGTGAGCTTGAATAACCTTGTGAGTGAGAGGCGATTAAAGGCTTTCAAACATCATTCTCCATAGGAAAGGGATGGGCAGGTAGGCAGGGCGTTACTCAAAACGCTTCTGTCATATTGAAGTAAAACAACATCTGGTTGTTTACCGTGTTTTTGCCTAAATCCAGGCGGACGTTCATGCGTGGCTGTACCTCAATGCGTAGACCTACACCATAGTTGGGCAGTACACCCTCTATCTTGCCGGGAGTGGGGCCCATGAAGCCGCAGCCGGTCCAGGCTACAAAACCTATGTGGTTGAGCATCCGCTTCACCCAAGTGCTGCGGTCGGTATTGAGCATCTGTCTGTACTCTGCCATGACCACATGCGAGGACTTGTCGCGATATTGCCCCATGTAGTAGCCGCGCAGGTCGAAAGGCGTTCCGGTGAGGGCATATTGCGTCAGAGGGACGTCACCGAACACGTTCTTGGTCTGTGCCGTCCACGCGAGCACCCTGCGCTTGCCCAGTGACTTGTATTGGCGGTAGTCTATCTCTAGGCGGTAGAAGGTCTGGTCGCTGCCGATGAACTTGGCGTACATCATGCCGCGGAAATCCAGATACATACCACGGTAGGCGTTGGCAGGGACGTCACGGCTGTCGTATGTCAGCAGGAAACCGAGGCCGGAGTTGAAGTTGTTATAGCCATTAGCCGTACCGCCTGCCTCTTTGTACGAGGGTTCGTCCACCAAGAACTTGCCGGGCTCCGTCAAGTGGTCGTAATTGATGTCGATTTGAGGTCCGGCAAAGATATTGCTGTTGCCCAGTCGGAAAAGGAACCAGGGGTTGATTTGCACGCCGCTGTACCGGTATTTGCTGGTACTGTCGCTTCGTACATAATCTTTATTGGTATTATAGCCGATGCCGTAAAAGTTTTCTTCCGTATTTTTATAGCTGAACTTTCCGAAGATACGGAAACGGTCGCCCTTAAAGAAGAGTTGCGGTTTGGAGAAGAGATTGATGCCACCGTTGAACATGAAGGCGATGGCCATGGGCACTACGGAGCGCAGCTGCGTGGTGTCGCTGGGGTTCATACGGAAGGTCATTAGGGCGCTTCCTCCCAGCACGGCACCGAAGTCGGGGGTGTAGCTGGGTCCGCCCAGAATATTGTAATGCAGATTCCGACGCGCTACCTTTTGCTTGCGTAGTTCTTTTTTGGTCAGTGCAGGAACGCTGTCGTTTGTGGCGGCCGCAGTCTGTTCCTGGGCATAAAAGGTGGTGGCGAACAGCACCAGTGCGATAATGCTTAGTATATATCTTTTCATGTCGTACGAAATGTGGGTGCAAAGGAAACTATTTTATCCCGAATAGTTTTCACTGTAATAGATAATAAATCTAAAGATGTCACTAAAATTATCAAAAAAGACATTACTTTTGTCTGCTTCACGAAGCAAGACATCAATAACTAAAAACACATAATCTGAATGAAGAAACGATTTTTATCTGTAATTGTTCTGAGTGCCGCACTGTTCTCTGTGCAGGCACAAGAGGGAAAAGGGGGTATCAGCCCCGAAATGCTTGGACAAATCAAGCAAAGTTATCAAGGCACGGCTGCCGACAAGGCGCTCCGCAATGCCATAGGCAATAATGACATCCGTAAACTGGCACTCAACCAGGAGAATATGCAGGGCATGGATACCCACTTCTCCATCAAGGTAGAATCCAAAGGCATCACCGACCAGAAGTCGTCTGGCCGCTGCTGGCTGTTTACGGGGCTGAATGTGATGCGTGCCAAGACTCTTGCCGAATACGGTTTCCAGTCTTTCGAGTTCTCCGAAGTCTATCCCTTCTTCTGGGACCAGTTGGAGAAGGCAAACCTCTTCTTGCAAGGCATCATCGACACCTCCAAGAGTCCCCTGACTGATAAGACCGTAGAATGGCTCTTCCAGCATCCGCTGAGCGATGGGGGTACCTTTACCGGTGTGGCCGACATTGTTTCCAAATACGGCCTTGTTCCCAAAGATGCCATGCCCGAAACAAACAGCAGTGAAAATACCTCCCGCATGGCCAACCTCATCTCTCTGAAGCTGAAAGAGTATGGTCTGCAACTGCGTGACATGGCTGCCGCCGGTGCCAAGCCCGAAGCTCTGGAGAAGGAGAAAACTACGATGCTCGGAACCATCTACCGCATGCTGGTGCTGAACCTCGGTGTACCTCCCACGGAGTTCGACTATGTCCGCCACGATGCCAAGGGTAATCCTGTGGAGACAGAGCATCACACTCCCATGTCTTTCCTTGAGAAATATGGAGACAAACAACTGCTGACCAACTACGTAATGCTGATGAACGACCCCAGTCGCGAGTATTACAAGTGCTATGAAATAGACTATGACCGCCACCGTTACGACGGCAAGAACTGGACTTATGTCAACCTGCCCGTAGAGGACATCAAAGAGATGGCCATTGCCTCCTTGAAGGACAGCACCATGATGTACTTCTCTTGCGATGTGGGCAAGTTCCTGAACTCCGAACGCGGTCTGCTCGATGTGAAAAACTATGACTACGAATCACTGATGGGCACCACCTTCGGGATGGACAAGAAGCAACGTATCCAGACTTTCTCCAGTGGCTCTTCCCACGCCATGACCTTGATGGCCGTTGACTTGAACAAAGACGGAAAGCCCGTAAAATGGATGGTAGAGAACAGTTGGGGAGCCGCTTCCGGTTATCAGGGACATCTCATCATGACCGACGAGTGGTTCAATGAATACATGTTCCGTCTGGTAGTGGAGACAAAGTATGTTCCCGCCAAAGTGATGGAACTGTTTAAACAAAAGCCCGTCTGCCTGCCGGCATGGGACCCGATGTTCGCTGAAGAAAAGTGATGATAAGGATTAGGGGTTAGGGATTAAGGATTAAGGATTAGTGGGCTGCACTATGATTCCGCAGGGTATTAATCCCTAATTCTTAACCCCTAATCCTTGTTCTCGTGTTCGTTAACGAAAGGGATTACGGAAATTTCTCCGTAATTCCTTTCTTTTTTACTCTTTATTCACGTTCTTTTTTGCTACTTTTGCGGCAAATTAATGAAACCATTATTTTAAATAAACGCATGGCAAATGTAATTAAGTTACGTAAAGGCCTTGACATCAACCTGAAAGGCGCTGCTGCCCAGGAACTTGTGTCTGTTAAGGAACCGGGATTCTATTCGCTGGTTCCCGATGACTATACAGGCATCACTCCGAAAGTGGTGGTCAAAGAGCAGGAATATGTGATGGCCGGGGGACCCTTGTTTATCGACAAGAATCATCCTGAATTGAAATTTGTTTCGCCCGTTAGCGGCGTAGTGACAAGCGTGGAGCGTGGTGCACGCCGCAAGGTGCTGAACATCGTCGTAGAGGCTGCCACTGAGCAAGACTATGAGGAATTCGGCAAGATGGACCCGTCCAAGATGAGCGGCCAGCAAGTAAAAGAAGCTCTTTTGCAAGCAGGTATGTTCGCTTTCATCCGCCAACGTCCGTACGACGTTATCGCTGATCCGACGGTAACTCCGAAAGCTATCTTCATTTCGGCTTTCGACAGCAATCCGCTGGCTCCCGATTTTGAATTCGCGCTGAAGGGAGAAGAAGCAAACTTCCAGACGGGACTCGACGCTTTGTCAAAGATGGCAAAGACGTATCTGGGTATTAGTGTAAAACAAAAGTCTGCTGCTCTTGTGCAGGCAAAGAACGTTACCGTAACAGCTTTTGACGGACCACATCCGGCAGGCAACGTGGGTGTACAGATTAACCACATCTCTCCGGTAGTGAAGAGTGAAACGGTCTGGACCATCAGTGCCGAAGCCGTACTCTTCATCGGACGTCTGATGAATACCGGTCGTGTGGACATGACCCGTACGGTGGCTGTAACGGGTTCCGAAGTGTTGAAACCCGCTTATTGCAAGCTGAAAGTCGGCGCTCTGTTGACGAACGTTTTCAAAGGTAACGTGACTACCGACAAAGACCTCCGCTACATCAGCGGCAACGTGCTGACCGGTAAGAAAGTTTCTCCGAACGGCTTCCTCGGCTCTTTCGACAGCCAATTGACCGTTATTCCCGAAGGAGATGAAATCCATGAAATGTTGGGTTGGATTATGCCGCGTTTCAATCAGTTCAGCGTCAACCGCTCTTACTTCAGCTGGTTGATGGGCAAGAAGGAATATGTGATAGATGCCCGTATCAAGGGTGGTGAACGTCACATGATTATGTCCAACGAATACGACCGCGTATTTCCGATGGACATCTTCCCCGAATACTTGGTGAAAGCAATCATTGCAGGTGACATCGACCGTATGGAGGCTCTGGGCATCTACGAAGTAGCTCCCGAAGACTTCGCTCTCTGCGAATTCGTATGTTCTTCCAAAGTGGAAGTGCAGCGCATCGTACGTGCAGGGCTCGATATGCTTCGTGCCGAAATGGCATAATCGGGGCGTATGGCAAATCGTAAATTGTAAATCGTAAAATCGTAAATATATTAATGAAAGCGTTAAGAAATTATCTCGACAAGATAAAGCCGAACTTTGAGGAAGGCGGCAAATTCCACGCATTTCGTTCGGTGTTTGATGGCTTCGAAACATTCCTGTTCGTGCCCAATGCCACTTCGAAATCGGGAACGCATATTCACGACTCCATTGACAGCAAACGCATCATGTCGATGGTGGTCATTGCGTTAGTACCGGCGCTGCTGTTCGGTATGTATAACGTAGGTTACCAGCATTTCCACGCTACCGGTGCTGCCGGAGGCTTCTGGGAAATGTTCATCTACGGTTTTCTGGCTGTATTGCCAAAAATCATTGTATCTTATGTAGTAGGTCTCGGCATTGAGTTCGTAGTGGCTCAGTGGAAGAAGGAGGAGATTCAGGAAGGCTTCTTGGTTTCCGGTATCTTGATTCCGATGATTGTTCCGGTAGACTGCCCGTTGTGGATTCTGGCGGTGGCTACTGCATTCTCTGTAATTTTTGCTAAGGAAGTATTCGGTGGTACGGGTATGAACGTGTTCAACGTAGCTTTGATTACCCGTGCATTCTTATTCTTCGCCTATCCTACGAAGATGTCCGGTGATGCCGTTTGGGTATCGGGCGACAGTATCTTCGGTCTGGGACAGTCGGTAGATGGTCTGACGGTAGCTACTCCGTTGGGTGCAGCCGCTACCTCGGGCGCCGTTCCGGAGTTCTCCTGGGACATGGTGACCGGCCTTATTCCGGGTTCTATCGGTGAGACAAGCGTTATCGCCATCGCTCTGGGTGCCATTCTGCTGTTGTGGACGGGCATTGCAAGCTGGAAAACGATGTTCTCCGTATTCGTAGGCGGTGCCTTCATGGCATGGGTGTTCAATGCAATCGGTCCCGACACTCCGATGGCACAGATGCCTTGGTACGAACACCTCGTGCTGGGCGGTTTCTGCTTCGGTGCCGTGTTCATGGCTACCGACCCCGTTACATCGGCACGTACAGAGACTGGTAAGTACATCTTCGGATTCCTGATTGGTGCCATGGCTATCATTATCCGTGTGCTCAATCCCGGTTACCCCGAAGGTATGATGCTTGCCATCCTGCTGATGAATATCTTCGCTCCGCTGATTGACTACTGTGTGGTACAGGGTAACATCAGCCGTCGCGAAAAACGTGCAATCAAGTCTAACAATTAAATACCGGAAAAGAAATGAATACCAATAGTAATAGTTATACTATCATTTATGCTTCGGTAATGGTTGTTATCGTTGCATTCCTGCTGGCATTCGTAAGTTCTTCCTTGCGCGAGACGCAGAACAAGAATGTGGAACTTGACACGAAGAAGCAGATTCTTGCTGCACTCAACATCAAGGACGTGAAGGATGCCGAAGCTGAATATAATAAATATGTAAAGGGCGATATGCTGATGAACGTTGACGGTACTCTGACAGAGAATACCGGTGCATTTGCTACCGCTTACGAGAAGGAAGCCAAAGAAAATAACCGTCTGCACGTATTCGTGGCAGAGGTTGACGGTGAGAAGAAATATGTATTTCCCGTTTACGGTGCCGGTCTTTGGGGCGCTATCTGGGGATATGTTGCGCTGAACAGCGACAAGGATACCGTTTATGGTGTTTACTTCTCTCATGCCAGTGAGACTCCGGGTCTGGGTGCCGAAATCGCCAGCACGCATTTCCAGGGAGAGTTCTCCGGCAAGAAAACGTTGGAGAACGGCGAGGTAGTCCTCGGTGTTGTGAAGAACGGCAAGGTAGAGAAACCTGACTATCAGGTGGACGGCATTTCCGGTGGTACCATCACTTCTGTAGGTGTGGATGCCATGTTGAAGGCTTGTCTGAGCAGCTACAAGAACTTTTTAACTAATAATAATGAGGAGGAATAAGAATATGGGACAATTGTTTTCAAAGAAGAATAAAGAAGTATTCTCTACTCCGCTGGGACTGAACAACCCCGTTACCGTGCAGGTATTGGGTATCTGTTCTGCTTTGGCTGTTACTGCCAAACTGGAGCCTGCCATTGTGATGGGGCTTTCAGTGACGGTGATTACAGCATTCTCCAATGTAGTGATTTCACTGCTGCGCAAGACGATACCCAACCGTATCCGTATCATCGTTCAGCTGGTGGTTGTTGCCGCGTTGGTAACTATTGTAAGTGAGATTCTGAAAGCTTTTGCTTACGATGTAAGTGTGCAGCTTTCTGTATATGTAGGTCTGATTATTACCAACTGTATCCTGATGGGACGCTTGGAAGCATTTGCCATGCAGAACGGTCCCTGGGAATCTTTCCTTGACGGTGTGGGTAATGGTTTGGGATATGCCAAGATTCTGGTAATCGTAGCCTTCTTCCGCGAGCTTCTGGGTTCGGGAACGCTGCTCGGTTTCAACATCTTGAACTATGAACCTCTGCAGAAGTTGGGCTATGTGAACAACGGCTTGATGCTGATGCCGCCAATGGCGTTGATTCTCTGCGCTTGCATCATCTGGTATCAGCGTGCACGTCACAAAGAATTGCAGGAAAAGCAGTAATAAATAAATGAAGAATGAAAAATGAAAGAATGAAAAATGGGCTGCTCTGCTGCAGTACAAGTTCTCATTGCTTTAATTCTTTAATTCTTTAATTCTTAATTTATCGAAGAGATATGGAACATTTAATAAGTTTATTCGTCCGCTCTATCTTTGTGGACAACATGATATTCGCGTTCTTCCTCGGTATGTGTTCTTACCTTGCCGTATCGAAGAATGTGAAGACTGCCGTAGGACTGGGTATCGCCGTAACTTTCGTGTTGGTGGTTACGCTTCCGGTCAACTATTTATTGCAGACAAAGGTGCTGGCTGCCAACGCAATCATTGAAGGCGTTGACCTCAGCTTCTTGAGCTTTATTCTTTTCATTGCTGTAATCGCAGCTATCGTTCAGTTGGTGGAAATGATTGTAGAGCGTTTTAGCCCTTCGCTGTATGCTTCACTGGGTATCTTCCTGCCGCTGATTGCTGTAAACTGTGCCATCATGGGTGCTTCTCTTTTCATGCAGCAGCGCATCACGCTGGGTGAGAGCGACCCGAAATTCATCGGTGGCATTGCTGATGCTGTCTCTTATGCGTTGGGCTCCGGTATCGGTTGGTTGCTGGCTATCGTAGGCTTGGCTGCCATCCGTGAGAAAATGGCCTATTCTGACGTTCCGGCTCCACTGAAAGGACTGGGCATCACGTTTATCACTGTAGGTCTGATGGCAATGGCATTTATGTGTTTCTCTGGTTTGAACATCTAAAAGAAAGGAATAAAACAATGGATATGAATATGATATTAGCAAGCATTGGAGTATTCCTCGTGGTTGTCATCCTGCTTGTTGTTATCCTGCTGGTTGCCAAGAATTTCTTGGTGCCTTCGGGTAATGTAAAACTGACTATCAATGGCGACAAGGAACTGGACGTAGCTTCCGGTTCTACATTGCTGAATACGCTGTCTGTAAACGGTGTGTTCCTTTCCTCCGCTTGCGGTGGTAAAGGTTCCTGCGGACAGTGCAAATGCCAGGTAATGGAAGGTGGGGGTGAAATCTTGCCTTCTGAGACTCCGCACTTCAGCCGTAAGCAAATACAAGATCACTGGCGTCTGGGTTGCCAGGTGAAAGTGAAAGGCGATATGGCCATCAAGGTTCCCGAAAGCGTACTGGGCGTAAAAGAGTGGGAGTGCGAGGTTATCTCCAACAAGAATGTGGCTACGTTCATCAAAGAGTTCATCGTTGCATTGCCCAAAGGCGAGCACATGGATTTCGTTCCGGGTTCTTATGCGCAGATTAAGATTCCTAAATATTCGATGGATTATGATAAGGACATCGACAAGAGCCTTATCGGTGATGAGTATCTGCCTGCATGGGAGAAATTCGGTCTGCTGGGCTTGAAGTGCCGCAATGACGAAGAAACCATCCGTGCCTATTCTATGGCCAACTATCCTGCCGAAGGCGACCGCATTATGCTGACGGTACGTATCGCCACGCCTCCGTTCAAGCCGAAAGACCAGGGCCCGGGCTTCATGGATGTAATGCCGGGTATCGCTTCTTCTTATATCTTTACCCTGAAACCGGGTGATAAGGTAACCATGAGTGGCCCTTACGGAGACTTCCATCCGATATTCGACTCCAAGAAGGAGATGATGTGGGTCGGCGGTGGTGCCGGTATGGCTCCGTTGCGTGCACAGATTATGCATATGACGAAGACACTGCACACTACAGATCGCGTGATGAATTACTTCTACGGTGCACGTGCATTGAATGAAGTGTTCTATCTGGAAGACTTCCTGCAGATTGAAAAGGATTTCCCCAACTTCAAGTTCCATCTTGCACTGGACCGTCCCGATCCGGCAGCCGATGCAGCGGGCGTGAAGTACACTCCGGGCTTCGTACACAACGTAATTTACGAGACTTACTTGAAAGACCACGAAGCTCCCGAAGACATCGAATACTACATGTGTGGTCCCGGCCCGATGTCGAAGGCTGTTGAGAAGATGCTCGACGACCTCGGCGTTCCGGCTCAGAACCTGATGTTCGATAACTTTGGCGGATAATCTTCCTTGTCCGTCTTGAGATAAAAAAACTCCGGCTTGTCCTTCAGGGCTTTGCCGGAGTTTTTTGTTCGGGGCATTTCCTCTCTATTGAAAGAAAGTGGAGTGGATTCTTCGTCGCTTTTTCTTTATTCCTTGATATGAATCGGTGCATTTGCCAGAATGGCTGTTACTTCTCCGGTGGTAATTCCTGTTGACACAGACCTCGTATGAATGGTTCTTGGTGAAGGAGAATGCGGTCTTTCAGAGTTTTCATGTTGGATGTTTTATTGAATGTTATCGTTTTCCTCTTCTGTTTCTTCTTGAATGGTATCTTTGGGCAGAAATCTTGGAGAAATGCGTTTCTTGGGAGTGAGGCTCATGCCTTTCAGCATTTCGGCCTGGCGTACTACACTGCCGTTACCGTCCGAGAGCTGGTTGAAGGCTTTGTCGTAATCCCTTTGCAGGCTGGCCAGCCGGTCGCCGATACCGAGGAAGGTGTCGGTAAAGCCTGCAATCTTTTCATATAAGATGGTGCCGCGCTTGATGATGGCCTGCACATTCTTTACCTGGTTCTCCTTCTTCCAAAGGTCGAGCGAGAGGCGCAGGGCGCTAATCAGGTTGGTGGGGCTCATTAGTACCACCTTTTTGTTGTAGGCATATTCCCAGAGGTGGGCATCGCTTTGGATGGCGAGGAGGTAGGCACCTTCGGTGGGGATGAACATCATAACGAAATCCGGTGATTGGGCGTCGTAATGCGAGTAGTCTTTATGGCTGAGCTCGTCGATGTGGGAGCGGACAGATTGCAGGTGTGCTTTCAGGAAGTGTGCCTGCTCCTCCTTGCTTTCGGCAGAGGTGTAGGCAGCATAGGCAGTCAGCGACACTTTGGAGTCGATAATCATTTCCCGTTCGTCGGGGTATTTCACGATGATGTCGGGCTGCATCTTCTGCCCGCTTTCCTCGTTGATGATGGCTTCGCCCCGTTCGTCTTTTAGAAACTCCTGGCGGAAGTAGTGTTCGCCTTCAATCAGTCCGGAGGCTTGCAACAAACGTTCCAGAATCATTTCGCCCCAGTTGCCTTGCATTTTGGAGTCTCCTTTCAGGGCACGGGTCAGGTTGTTGGCATCTTCGCTGAGGCGGTTGTTCAGCTCCACCAGTTCCTTGATGCGTTCACCCAGCGAGAAGCGTTCTTTGGCTTCGGTGCTGTATACTTGTTCCACCTTTTGGCGGAAGTCCTTCAGGTTATCGCCCAGCGGGCGGAGCAGATTGCCCAGGTGTTCGGTATTCAGCCTGGTAAAGTCTTCGGCTTTGCTCTGGAAGATACGGTTGGAGAGATTCTCGAACTCGGTGTTCATGCGCTTGTGCAACGCTTCGGCTTCTTCCTTCTGCAGCTTCAATAATTCTATTTCCTTCTTTGTCCCGCTGATTTCTGCCCTCAGTGCGGCAGACTTGCGGTCTGCCGCCAGATAGCCGACTACGGTTCCGATGATTATCCCTATAATCAGTAATACTATCTCCATAGGTGTTTTGAAGTGTCCGCCTTATTGTGTCAATATTTCGTTTCCGTCTTCAGTAATCAGGATTTGGCTTTCCCATTGGGCAGAAGGCAGTCCGTCGTCTGTGCAGACGGTCCATCCGTCGGCTTCGTCGATAAAGACTTCGTAGCTTCCCATGTTAATCATCGGTTCGATGGTGAACGTCATGCCCGGCACTATCAGCATGCCCGTACCACGTTTGCCGAAGTGTTCCACATCCGGTTCTTCGTGGAACTTGACGCCGCAGCCATGTCCGCAGAGGTCGCGTACCACGCTGTATCCGTTCTTTTCCGCATGCTCCTGGATGGCGGCGCCTACGTCACCGAGGCGTGCCCAGGGCTGTGCGGTCTGTATGCCTATGTCACGGCATTCTTTGGTGACCTGTACCAGTCTCTGCATGTCGGGGCTGACTTCGCCAATCATGAACATGCGTGATGCGTCGGCAAAGTAACCTTTGTAAATGGTGGATACATCGACATTTACAATATCACCGCTTTTCAGGAATTCCCTGGTGCTGGGAATGCCGTGGCACACTACATCGTTGATGCTGGTGCACACACTTTTGGGGAAGCCTTCGTACATGAAGGGGGCGGGGATGGCGTCGTGGTCTGTGGTGAAGCAATACACCATATGGTCAATTTCGGCTGTGGACATGCCTTCGCGAATGTTCTCGGAGAGATAATCCAGCAGGGCCGTGTTGATTTTGGCGCTTGCGCGGATACCGGCCAACTGCTCCTCGGTGCGGAGTGCGCTTCGCATCGGCAGTTTATATCCTTCTTTCTTATAATGTTGAATTTTGGCTTCTACTTCGTCGGAATAGTTTTTAGGAGTAAACCGGACTCCTTTCATGAACTTTTTCATTGTCTTTTCTTTTTTATGAGACTGCAAAAATACACAATAATGCAGGTGCTTGTACTATCAAGAGCCGAAAAAACATTCGTTTTCTTTATCCCGATACCAGCTTAGAGGGTATTCACCACTTTTATTTCGCTTCTTGAACTGTCTATCCTCCGTACTTGTATCTGGGTCTTTATGCGCTCTTTCAGTCCTTCCACGTGACTGATGATGCCTACCTTCTTGCCGCCCATCTGGTGCAGTTTTTCCAATGTGTCCATAACGGTGTTCAGGTAGTCGCTGCTCAGTGTGCCGAAACCTTCGTCGATGAACAGTGTGTCTACCGAGAGGCTCTGGCGGCTGAGGGAAGAAAGTCCGAGGGCAAGTGACAGAGATACTAGGAAGCTTTCGCCGCCCGATAAGGTGCATGCCGGACGTGCCGCACCTCCTTGATGGAAGTCGCGCAGCAGGATGGTGAGCGAACCGGCCTGGCATTCCAGTTCGTAGCGGTCGGTCAAGCGTTGCAGATAGAAATTGGCGCCTGCCAGCAGTTCTTTCAAGACGAAGCTCTGGGCTATGTTGCGGAAGTTCTTTCCCCGTTCGTCACCGAAGTGACGGCAGAGGCGGTCCCACTTCAGATACTCTTCGCGTAACCGGTCGGCACGTTCCTTTTCTTCCTTTATCCGGTCGATGTTACGGGTGTTTTCTTCCAGGCGTAACTTCTGCTGGCCGATGGATTGGTTGCCGACGGTTATCTTTTCTTCGAGATTCGCGATGAGTGCATCCAGGGTTTCGAGGTTCTCGTTTTCTTCTATTTCGGGCTTCCGGCTGATGTGCTCTTCCACTTGTCCGGTGGCCAGATGAAAGGCGGTCGATGCAGCTACTTCTTCCTCTTTAAGTGTCTGCAATGAGGCACGCAATGCTTCTATCCGGGAGCCGGACCAAGCGGATAGGACGGTGATACGCTCCTCGTCGAGAGTGGGGTTGGCGGCATAGAACCCGGTTAAATCCTTTTGCAGCCTTGCCATTTGTTCTGCGGTGGAGGATATGCTTTGTTTCAGTCCGCTTGCTTGTGTATTCAGATTATTCCAGGCAATCCCCAGGTCCTTGATTTCCATTTCCTGTGTTGCTGCAGGTGCGTTGCGCCAGTCGGGGAATGCGGCATCGATGCTTTCCTTGTTGATGTTTATCCCTTCCAGCTCTTTGTGGATAAGGGCAATGGCGGATTTCAGTTCTCTTTGTTTTTCCTGCGCCAGACGGTAGTTGCGCGTAGCTTGCGTCAGGCGGTCAATAAAGGAGAGGGGGGAGTTCTCCCATTCCGTGTTCCATCCTTCCCAGAGGATGTGGGGAGTGACGCGGTCCATGGTGGCACGTATGTTCTCCTTTTCGTTGGCGGTGAGCGACTCGTAATTGACGATGCTGTTTTTCAGCTCATTCAGCACTCTGTCGGCAGAGTTGAAGGCTTGGCGTGCAGCGTCCACATGTTTTTGGCATTCGTCCTTTTGCCGTTGCAGAGCTATGATTTGTGCGCTGAGCTTTTGAACTTCCGTGAGCTTTTCGTTCAGTTTGTCTGCTTCCAGCTTGTTCTCTTCCAGTAGCTTCTTCAGGGTTTCGCCGGTGGTTGTGGAGAGGCCGACGCCGTTGCATTGGGCGCATTTGGCCTGTGCGTCAGTGTGGGCAAGGTTGTAGCTCCGGAGCGCTCTTGCTGTGGACTGACGGGCATTCTCTGCCAGCGTTCCGTAGGTATTGGATTCTGTCCGGTTGTTGTTCAATGCCTGCTCGGTTTCCTTGTATTCTTTCTCTTTTGTTTCCAGGGAGGTGCGTATGGGAGCAAGGACAGACTGGAAATCTTCATCTTTGCAAAGCGATTTTATTTCTTGTCCGCACACGGGGCAAGTATCCCCGACGACAAGCCGGGAGCGTGTTTCCTTTGCCCACTCTTCTACGGCTTCCTTTTGCTTGTCGTAGAGGGTGCGGATGTCATCATAACTTGTTTTCTTGCTGTCGAATGCCGTTTGCAGGAGGACGTATTGCTTTTGGCACGCCTCCACTTTGGCGTTCAAAGCCTTTTCGTTTTCCTTTGCCTCGTTCAGTGTCCTTTCCGTTTCAGCCAGTAAAGACAAGGCGCTCAATGCTTGCAGCAGGTTCTCCCGTCCGGCATCGAGTTTGTTTTTCTTGTCTTGCAGGGCAGGGTGGTCCATGGTTTCAAGCTGCTTGTTCCGGAGGTTTATTTCGTTTTGCAATGTATGGTTCTCTTGTTCTTTCCGGGTGAGGGCAGCTTCCTTGTCGGTACGCTCCTTGACTTTTACGGGTTGTTGCGCGGCCAGTCTTTCAAGGTGCGCGTTGTAGGTGCCGATGCGTGTTTGGGCATCGAGTGCGGATTTTAGGCCGGTAATGATGGATTGGCTTTGCTCGAACATGGGCAGTAAGGGCGAATGCTCTTGCAAGTACTTCTCGGCACGATGCAGCTTGTCTTCTTGCTCTTTCAGGAAACCGCATAGCCACTTGCTTCCTCCGTCCAGCCGGGCAAAGGATGCTCTTAACATTCCGGCTTGTGCATGGTTCTGTTGTTGCTGCTGTTGCTGCTGTTTCAAGGTAGAGAGCCAGTTGCGGGCGTCGGCGGTGGCATTCCATTCTTTAATCAGGAGTTCTTTCTGTTTGAATTCGTCCGATTGCAGTTGCGCTTGCTTCCCTTCCCACATTTTCTTTTGCTGTTCACGGGTGAGGAGGAGTTCGGAGTATTTCTTCAGCCAGTCCCTTTTTGCGAGGGCGATGGTTTTCTGCTCATTGGCTTCCTTGACTCCGGCATTTTGCGTGGCTATGGCTTCCTTGATTGCAGCGACTTCTTCTTCTGCCAGGATGTGGATGCCTTCCAGCTTCCGGTTCTGGTTTTCGTATTCCGTCCGTCTTTCCTTGGTGGCGGCATATATTTCGGCACCTATTTCGGAGTAGATACTTGTACCGGTCAGCTTTTCCAGAATATCCGATTTTTCGCTTTCCTTGCTTTGCAGGAACTTGGTGAAGTCGCCTTGCGCCAGCATGGTGGTGCGGCAGAATTGTTCGAAGGTCAACCCCACTGCAGCTTGTATTTCTGCCTTTATCTCATTCTTTTTGTTGAGCTGTGCGCCGCTTTTCTTATTTTCCAGTGTCCAGCGCACATCTTGCACGGCTCCTGAAATCTTGCGGTGTGCCCGTGCCACGTACCATCGGGCGGTGTAGGGCGTTTCGTTCGAGCCGGTAAACTCCAGCTCCGTCCATGCTTCACTGGTGTTACGGCGCATCAGTTGTCGGCTGTCGTTGATGGCAACATCTTCCTTTTTGGCAGAGAAAGTCTGGCTTAGGTCTTTGTATTTTTCGTTCTCGGCATGGTCCATGCGGGGCGTTTCGTTGTAGAGTGCCAGGCAGATGGCGTCGAGAATGGTTGTCTTCCCTGCACCCGTCTCGCCGCAGATAAGGAAAAGGGATTCCTCGCTTAGCGGTCCGTTCTCAAAGTCGATGACGGCATCTTCTATGGAGGCAAGGTTCTTTATGGTCAGTTTCTGGAGTTTCATGGTTCGGACAAATGATTAGGAGTTGTTCTTGCTTTTCACTTTTTGCATGACAGTCTCCATCAGCTGGCAAAGTTCTGGGTCCATCTCTTCTCCTTCGGTTTCGCGGTAGTAGAGTCTGGCTATTTCCAGGGGAGACATTTCCTGCATCTCTTGGATGGAGATAGGCTTGCTCTCGTCAGTGTCGGCCTGCCGCTCTCGGGTAGTCTTGATGTAGCAATATTTGCATGCCTTGCCTTTGGCGGCGTTCGAGGCTTTTTCGTTGCAGTCGGGGGGCAGGTAGCCTTTTGTCAGCACGTTCAGACGGAGGTATGCAGGTTTCTCTTCCGGATATTCTTCCAGCAGTTTCAAGGCGTCTTCGAAAGGTGTCGGGTCATGGGGAAGCGTGACGAGGGGAATCGGATTTTCAATTTCCCTTGTACTGATTTGTGGCTCTGCCCCTTTCTCCAACTCGATGATGGAGACGGAGTGCGGATAGGTTTCGTCGAAGCTGACGGGGAGGGGAGTGCCGCAATAGCGTGCGTGGTGATGACTGCCTTTGATGTCCTGAGGGCAATGGATGTGTCCGAGTGCCAGGTAGTCGTACCCTTCTCCCATAGCGCTGAGGGGAACATACTCTATTCCGCCGATACTCTCATCGTGCCCGCTACGGTCGCTGCCTTCAATAGAGAGATGGGCCATGAGGACGACGGGAAGCTGTGTCGTATTCCGTTTCTTCACTTCGTCCAGCAGTGCCTGGAAGAAGCGTGCATGCCGTTGGTCGCGCGGTGTTTCAGTGTCCAGCAGGGGGAAGTTTTGCGGATAGACGTGGGGCACGGCAATGACGTAGCCTATTGTCTTTTTTTCATTGTTTATCTCGATGATGTGCTTGTCCAGATTCACTTCCTCGGCTGTACGTTCGATGTTTCCCACAACGTTCAAGCCGAAGTGCTGCCAGAGGCTGCTGTCTATCTCCAGTTTCGAGCTGCTGTCGTGGTTTCCTGCGGTGACTACGATGGCCATTCCGGGGCAGGCTTGATGGATGTTCAGCATGGCGTCGGTGTACATCTTCTGCGTGGCGGCAGCGGGAGAGGAGTAGTGGTAGATATCTCCGCTTACCACCATGGCGTCGGGCTGCTCTTCGGTTACTATGCGGGTGAGTTGCCGTAGGAAGGCCTGCTGTTCGGCGGTACGGTCGTAGTTGTAGAGGGTGTGTCCCAGGTGCCAGTCGCTGGTGTGTAGTATCTTCATTGTTTTTATGGTTTCAATGGATGTGGGTTATGGTTTCCTTAGAATATAAATCTTGTGTGTTCCTCGTCCTTTGTAGTCGATGCCCGATTCGGGATTGGCTATCCATTCGCGCAACTCGCGGGAGGCGGCAGACTTCAATAAGCCGGTCAGTTGGCAATAGTCGGCTTGGGTCATGAAGCTGTTCTTTTCCAGGTATTTTTTTGCCCGTTCCAGCCGTTCCTGCGGAGAAAACACTTGTGAGGAGCGTTGGAATTTGTCGGTGGAACGTTTCAGGTGGCAATGGCGAGCGGTACGGTACAGTAGTTCTTTGTCCACCTTGAAATGTATGTCCTTCAGGCAGATGCTGACGGCGTTTCGCTTGGTGTCTCCTTCTTCGCCCGTCTCCCGTTCACGGTCTTGCCGCAGACCGAGGGCAGGGGTGAATACTCCTAAGTTGTCAATCTTCACGGAGTAACCTTGCCCCATTTGGTAGGCTATTTCGTCGGTGATGGCTTGCATCAGTCCGATGATGTCTCCTCGTGTGAAGGATGAGGCGTATGCTATCTTTTCGGTGATGGTTTCCAAGTCCACCTGCCCGTATAGTTTCATTCGTGGGTAGAGGATGCGTTTGCCGTCTTCTCCCGGCAGGTTCAGTTCCTGCATGTTGTATTCTGCCATGATGGTAGCGTTGTTATGAGGTTCGTTTGTTTATTGGGGCTTACAGAGTTTGTCCCAAGGTTGCGGATGTGTATGCCAAGGTTGGGGATTTCTATCCCAAGGCTTGGGATAGACAAACCAAGGGCGAAGGTAATTCTTTATCTCTATACTTGCAAACTTTACTATTAGTAGTTAGGAAGTTTTTTATTGGTAGTCGGGAAGTTTTTTGTTATAGGTTTGAGAGAGGAATTGAAAAAAACGTTATCTTTGTTACATAAGAGAAGTGCATGAATGATGAACAAAACTAAAATTAAGCGATATATGAAACATTATCCGGACTTATTATTGTTGTTTGCCTTATTGTCCGTTACCACAATGATTAAAGCACAAATATCGATAAGACCGTATAGCGAATGGGAAGCAACCCAGTTTGTTGCAGTGAACGGACATCAGCCCGAAGACTATGTAAAGCCAGATAATAATTGGGAAATACTATACAATTTACGGACTCCACGTACTCAAGCCGAACTTCGTGAAATGGGTATTAAATGCTCTGATAGCCAATTATTGTTATTGGAAGTAGGTGGACTTGTCAGTAAAACAAAAGGAAAATGGAAAGCTACTATACCCATTCTCGACAAAGAACAGACCAATTCTCTAAGAAGCTTAAGTAAGGAGATTGCTGAATCCATGTATGTCAAAACAAAGGCAGACTTTATATCATTGGCACAAACTATCAGTGAAATGGGATTCAAGAACAATGTACTCTCACTTGTTTTTTCATACCTTCTGGATGGAAAAATGTGGACAAAGTTAGTCTTGTTTGAGGATGTTGACAATTATACAAGCTGGAGTGGCTGTTACTGGGTATTATACGAATCAAGAAATGGCTTTGCATGCGGTACGAATGGTTTCGGAGAACAGAATTTGATTTTGACTTACATCAATAGCGGCATTGCTCCTGACAACGACATTATGGATCATTGTGCTGATGAAATAGCACAATTCGGAAAAGTAACAGATGCCAAACTCGTTTCTCAGTTAAAACCTTATGGGCTGGTAGATGATAATGGAGATGTATTATTTCCTATTATAAAGAAACGGCAAGACCGCTTTCATCAAATAACTGAAAAATTGGTAAACTCTATCAGTGCGGAACTAAAGAATAATTGTGGCTCCTTAGCAAGCCAATATGGTATTGACAATGAAAAAGTGGCAATGGTGATGCTGTACCATGAAGTCATGTGGGATTTGGTAGATAATCTGATTCAAGATAGGATAATCTTCACTCCAGCTATTTTCAAAGGTGAGGAATCGAATAGAGAACGATTGAATGAAGTCGTTTTCTTCATAGAAGGAGGATTAATGCAATAATAATTCGATAGAGAAAAGGACATTTGACTTTGAAGAGTTTTCTGTAAATGTATTTCAAGTGCATAGAAAATAGCCAATTAAAAATAAAGAATTATGTACGAATGGGCCAATGAAATGAACTGTGCCGTAACTGTATGCGACACAAAGGGAATCATCCTATATATGAACGAGAAAGCATGCCGTACGTTTGCCAAACGCGGTGACCTGATAGGCAAGAATCTCTTTGATTGCCACAACCCGCAATCGCAAGCCAAGATACGCGAACTGCTGGAGACGGGGGGAGTGAATGCCTACACCATTGAGAAGAACGGTGTCAAGAAAATGATTTATCAGACGGCATGGAAGCAGGACGGGGTGGTCGGTGGCCTGGTGGAGATTTCGATGGAAATACCCGGAGAGATGCCACACTATATGAGAAAATAACAAAATGATATATGATATGAAAACACTTTCTAATTCAGAACTGACAATTAAAGTTTCACCGCATGGAGCCGAGTTATGCAGTATCTTGCATGATGGAAAAGAATATCTTTGGCAGGCAGACCCTGCTTTCTGGAAACGGCATTCTCCGGTGCTTTTTCCCATTGTAGGCAGCGTTTGGGAGAATGAATACCGCCACGAAGGCGTTTCCTATGCATTGACGCAACACGGTTTTGCCCGCGATATGGATTTTGAATTGATGCTTGAACTGGAAGATGAAGTGCGTTATCGACTGGTTGACAGTGAGGAAACACGCAAGAAATATCCTTTCCCGTTTTGCCTTGAGATAGGCTATCGGATAGAGGGAAAGAAGATTGAGGTGCTTTGGAAAGTCATCAATACCGGAACACGCGAAATGCACTTCCAGATAGGGGCCCATCCGGCTTTCTATTACCCGGACTATGATACGGAGACAACGGACCGTGGATATTTCGGCTTTGATAAGACGGAAGGTTTGCACTATATCCTTATCTCCGAGAAAGGATGTGCCGCTCCGGATAAGGAATATTTGCTTGAGTTGACAGATGGCCTGCTGCCTTTGGACATCCACTCCTTTGATAAAGATGCCCTGATTCTGGAAAACAGTCAAGTGAAAGAAGTTACATTATATAATAAGGAGAAGAAGCCCTATCTCAGTCTGTATTTCGACACTCCGGTGGTGGGGTTGTGGTCGCCTCCGGCCAAGAATGCTCCGTTTGTCTGCATCGAGCCGTGGTACGGGCGTTGTGACCGTGCCCATTATAAGGGCGAATATAAGGATAAGGACTGGATGCAGCACTTGGCGCCGGGAGGAGTCTTTAAAGGTGGGTATACAATTGATATAAGATAAAAAATGAAGAAGGATACTGAAAATAATTCGGTATCCTTTTTATTTGGAGAATGCAATGTCATTATCTTTGCGCCCGGTAAAAAATATAGGTTGTTTTTTAAGGTATGAAGAAGAGTCTTATTGCATTGGCGTTCGGCACATTGGGGCTAGGGATTGCCGAATTTACGATGATGGGTATTTTGCCCTATGTGGCTACTGATTTGGGAATCAGCATTCCCGTGGCCGGTCATTTCATTTCTGCGTATGCGTTGGGTGTTTGTTTTGGTGCGCCCATGCTGCTCCTGGCCCGTAAACGCCCGTTGAAGCAGATTCTGCTGGTCTTGATGGCATTAATGATTGTGGGTAATATTTGTGCGTCTATGGCACCCAATTATTGGGTCTTGCTGTTGGGACGTTTTGTTTCCGGACTTCCTCATGGCGCTTATTTTGGGGTGGCTTCCATTGTTGCGGGAAAATTGGCTGATAAGGGGAAAAGCTCGGAGGCGGTTTCAATTATGATAGCGGGAATGACTGTGGCCAATCTGTTTGGGGTGCCGTTGGGTACTTCGTTGAGCCATACACTGTCTTGGCGTGCCACGTTTCTGCTGGTAGGTGCCTGGGGATTGATAACACTGTACTACATTTGGCGTTGGGTACCGCAGGTCGAAGGACTGAAAGACACGGGATTTAAAGGACAGTTCCGTTTTTTGAAGAAGCCGGCGCCGTGGCTCATATTGGGAGCTACGGCTTTGGGCAACGGTGGCGTATTCTGCTGGTATAGCTACATCACCCCGTTGCTGACTGAGGTTTCCGGTTTTAGTGCGGAAAGCATTACGGCGCTGATGGTACTGGCAGGATTCGGAATGGTTGCCGGCAATCTGGTCAGTGGGCGCATGTCCGACCGGTACACTCCGGGAAAGGTAGGTACGGTGGTGCAAGGGATGATATGTGTTATTTTATTATTGATATTTTTACTCTCGCCCCATCCGTGGTGTTCGGCAATATTGATGACACTCTGTACGGCAGGTTTGTTTGCCGTCTCCAGTCCGGAGCAGGTGTTGATGATTCGTGTGGCCCCTGGAGGAGAAATGTTGGGAGGCGCTTGTGTGCAGATGGCCTTCAATTTGGGGAATGCTATCGGAGCCTATATCGGAGGTCTTGCCTTGAGTGGAGGATACCGTTATCCCGCATTGGCAGGCGTACCGTTTGCACTGATGGGATTTATTTTATTCCTTGTCTTCTACAAGAAATTTCAGGCGAAGTATTAAGTGTTTCATTTTTTTTGTGTATGTTTGTCCGCAAGTATTAACTAAACTCGATAACTTATGAAGACTTTGAATTATGTGAAGATATTGCTGTTGTGTGTATTTACGATTGGGCTGGCGTCTTGTGGGGATGATGTATATTATACCATGCAGAATAGCGACGACAAATTGTGTGGGAAGACGTGGATAGAAGAATATCAGACGGAAAACAAAGATGGAGTTGAAGTGTTATGCAGTCATCAGCTGAAGTTTGCCAAGGCTGATAATTCTGGACAGGAAATCTGGGAGTATTATCGCGGAGGCGAGTCCCGTCCCTATGAAACGACTTCACGTACTTTTACTTGGAAATGGATGGATAAGTCTATGGAGGGGTTGACTCTGAATTATGGTGCCGGTGAAATCAAGTACTTTGATAATGTATGGGTGCGCGAACATTATTTATCCGGTAAACTGGATGGAGTGGTTGTTATGATGGTAGATGCTAATTATAAATAAAGTATGGCTTATGAATAATATGTTGAAATACACAAAAATGTTATTGTTGTTTGTCCTTGTATTAGGATTGACATCATGTGATAGTGAGGAAGAAACGGAATATAATCTGCCCGGTGAATGGTATACATCTGAAGAAATAGATTTCGGGGCATATACTTGGGGTAGGGGGACGATTATGACCTTTAACGCGCGCAACCAAGGTACTATTGGTTCATATGGCGACCCGAATTATTTGCTTTTCAGATGGAATTGGGTTAGTGGGGCTTACAATCTGATGGAATTGGAATTCTATGATGATGGCAGCATGGCTTACATTGAAGGAGCCATGGCTGATTCTTATTCTTTCAGTGGTACTTGGTATAATAGCTGGAGGGAATATCAAGATAATATTCACGGACAGCCTTTTCGTATGCGTCGGCAATGACGACATGCTTATCAATAAAAAACGGAGCAAATCAATTGCTCCGTTTTTTATTGTATGTCAGCTTTTTACTTATTCTTCAAAACCAATTTCTTGAACTCTCCCGGATAAGGTGTTTCAAACCGCATCAGCTCTCCCGTGACGGGATGATAGAAACAGAGTTTGAAAGCATGCAGGGCCAAGCGTCCGATAGGATTTACGTCTTCCAGTCCATAGCGTCCGTCGCCGATAATGGGATGCCCCAAATCCTGCATGTGTACACGTATCTGGTTTTTTCGTCCCGTTTCCAGGTTCAGTTCAACGAGAGAGTATCCATTGGCTCGTTTGATGGTACGGTAATGCGTAATGGATTCTTGTCCCCCGTCATCTGTCGGACTTGAATATACATACAGCTTGCGGTCTGTCAACCAAGAAACCACGGTTCCTGCATCTTTTTCCATCTCGCCGACCACTACGGCTACGTATCGCCGGTCTGTTACAATGTCATGCCAGTTATCGCGTAGTGTACGTTGGGTCTTCTCGTCTTTGGCAAACATCATCAAGCCGGAGGTGTCACGGTCCAGGCGGTGCACGATGTGTACACGGTGCTGCTTGCCCGAGCGTTGCACGTATTCATTCAAGATGGTATAGGCGGTACGTTCCTTTTGCCGGTCAGTGTTGACGGACAGCAAACCCTGCATCTTCTCTATCACGATGATATAGGCATCCTCGTATACAATCTTCATCAGTTTATGGTTGAACTCTTTACGTCCCTTCTCACGGCTGATTTGTACTTTCATACCCGGTTTCAGAGGAAAATTGTATTGTGTAGTGATAACGCTGTCCACATATATAATGCGTTTGCTCAGCAATGATTTCAGCTTGGTGCGGCTGGCGTCCGGCATTTTAGCTGCCAGAAACTCCATGAGCTCCATCGGTTCCTTCACCATGTAGTCCGTATATTGTGTGCGGGCTCTTGCTGTAATTTTTTCTTTTGCCACGACTGGTTTTAATTTACGATTAGACAATTTACAATTTACGATTGAAAACTACTTGTACTTTCAATCTTTTAATTCCAATAATACTACGTTTTCCACATGGTGGGTGTGCGGGAACATGTCTACCGGTTGAACGGCCTTCACTTTATATTTCGCATCGAGCAGTTGCAGGTCGCGCGCCTGCGTAGCCGGATTACAGCTGACGTATACGATGCGTTTGGGCTCGGCAAACAGAATGACATCCACTACATCCTGGTGCATTCCGGCACGGGGAGGGTCGGTGATGATGACATCGGGACGGCCGTATTGGTTGATGAAGTCTTGTGTCAGCATGTCTTTCATATCTCCGGCAAAGAACAATGTGTTTTTAATTCCGTTAATCTCGGCATTGACCTTGGCGTCTTCAATGGCTTCGGGCACATATTCTATGCCGATTACCTGGCGTGCGTGCTTGGATACGAAATTGGCAATGGTACCCGTGCCGGTATAAAGGTCATAAACAAGCTCGTTACCGGTCAGTCCGGCAAAGTTGCGTGCTACTTTGTAGAGGTTGTAGGCTTGTTCGGAGTTGGTCTGATAGAAAGATTTGGGACCTACCTTGAAGCGCAGTCCCTCCATTTCCTCGAAGATGTGGTCTTTTCCCTTGAAGGTGTGTACCTCGAGGTCGGTGATGGTATCGTTGCACTTATTATTAATAATGTATAGCAGGGAAGTGATTTCGGGGAATGTATCTGCTATGTATTGCAGCATTTGCTTGAACAGAGCCATTTCCTCCTCTTTCTCTATCTTGCAGATGAGGATTACCATCAGTTCGCCGGTGGTAGAGGTACGCACAATCATATTGCGTAGCATTCCTTCATGCGTACGCAGGTTGATGAAGGAATAGTTGTGCTGGTAGGCATAGTCGCGTACCGCATTGCGGATGCGGTTGGATATATCGTCCTGCAACCAGCACTTTTCTATGGCAAGCACTTTATCGAAAGCATTGGGAATATGGAAGCCTACGGCATTCATCTGTTCGTACACTACATTCTGCTGAACCTCTTCTGTCGTCAGCCAACGTTTGTTGGAAAAAGTGTACTCCAGTTTATTCCGGTAGAACTGAGTTTTTTCTGAACCTAATATCGGAGAGATTTCCGGCAATTCGATTTTGCCGATGCGGGTGAGGTTGTCCGTTACTTGTTTTTGCTTATACTTGATTTGCTCGGAATAGGGGAGAACCTGCCATTTACAACCGCCGCATACACCATAATGTTGGCAGAATGGAACTGCCCGTACTGCCGAATATTCATGGAATTTCACAGCCTCGGCTTCAGCATAATGATGCTTTTTTCTCTTAATTTGCAGGTCAACTACATCGCCGGGGACGACATATGGTACGAAAATCACCAAATCATTGACTTTTGCGATGGCTTTTCCTTCGGCAGCCACATCCGTAATTGTCACCTTCTCCAGTAGGGGAAGTTCTTTTCTCTTTCTTGCCACTTTTACACCAATCTAATAAATTCTTCGGCAAAAATAGACATTTTTTCGGGATTTCTCTCTATGAAATGAAATATTAAAGATTGCAATGTCGAAATTGCATTTTAGCATAAAGTTTTTTCTGAAAAAGTTTTCTAGTCTGCGAAATATACTTAGATTTGCGAGCAGAAAAGAGAAATCACTATCAAAAACTTTAAATTTATATTATGGACAAAAAAAGAGTTTATACCTTTGGTAACGGCCAGGCAGAAGGAAAGGCCGATATGAGAAACCTTTTGGGTGGGAAAGGTGCTAACCTTGCAGAAATGAACCTTATAGGGGTTCCGGTTCCTCCGGGCTTTACAATAACGACAGAAGTTTGTACGGAATATTATGAAATGGGGCAGGATAAAGTCGTTGCTCTGTTGAAGAATGAAGTTGAACAAGCCATTGCCCATGTGGAAACACTGATGCGTTCCAAATTCGGTGATGTGGAGAATCCGTTGCTGGTTTCCGTACGTTCGGGTGCGCGCGCTTCCATGCCGGGCATGATGGACACTATCCTGAATCTTGGCTTGAATGACGAAGTGGTGGAAGGCCTGACGCGCAAGACGGGCAATGCACGCTTTGCATGGGACTCTTACCGTCGCTTCGTGCAGATGTATGGCGACGTGGTGCTGGGCATGAAACCGGTGAACAAGGAAGATGTAGACCCGTTCGAGGCTATTATAGAAGAGGTGAAACATGCTAAAGGCGTGAAGCTGGATAACGAGCTTGAGGTGGAAGACCTTAAGGAACTCGTGAAGAAGTTCAAGGCTGCGGTGAAAGAACAAACCGGAAAAGACTTCCCGACTTGTGCCTACGAGCAGTTGTGGGGTGCCGTTTGTGCCGTATTCAACTCCTGGATGAACGAACGCGCCATCTTGTATCGTAAGATGGAGGGAATTCCTGACGAATGGGGTACTGCCGTAAGCGTTCAGGCTATGGTATTCGGTAATATGGGCGAGAGCTCTGCTACGGGTGTTTGCTTCAGCCGCGATGCTGCTACCGGTGAAGACCTTTTCAATGGCGAGTATTTGATTAATGCACAAGGTGAAGACGTGGTTGCCGGTATCCGTACTCCGCAACAGATTACAAAAATCGGTTCTCAACGTTGGGCTGAATTAGCCGGTGTAAGCGAAGAAGAACGTGTCAGCAAATATCCTTCCATGGAGGAGGCTATGCCGGAAATCTATAAGGAACTGGATGCTTTGCAGACAAAACTCGAAAATCACTACCGTGATATGCAGGATATGGAGTTTACAGTACAAGAGGGTAAACTCTGGTTCCTCCAGACCCGTAACGGTAAGCGTACCGGAGCCGCTATGGTGAAGATTGCCATGGACTTGCTCCATCAAGGTATGATTGACGAAAAGACTGCATTGATGCGTTGTGAGCCCAATAAGTTGGACGAACTGCTCCACCCGGTATTTGATAAGACAGCTCTGAAACAAGCTAAGGTGTTGACTCGTGGTCTTCCCGCTTCTCCGGGTGCCGCTACGGGACAAATCGTATTCTTTGCCGATGATGCTGCCGAATGGCATGCTGCCGGCAAGCGTGTGGTGATGGTACGTATCGAGACTTCTCCGGAAGATTTGGCAGGTATGGCAGTTGCCGAAGGTATCCTGACTGCCCGCGGTGGTATGACTTCGCATGCGGCAGTGGTTGCTCGTGGTATGGGTAAGTGCTGTGTGTCTGGTGCAGGTGCCTTGAACATCGACTACAAGGCGCGTACAGTGGAAGTGGATGGTGTACTGTTGAAAGAAGGTGACTATATCTCCTTGAACGGAAGCACCGGTGAAGTATATAAAGACAAGGTGGAGACAAAAGCGGCTGAGCTGTCCGGTGACTTTGCGGAACTGATGGATTTGGCAGACAAATATACGAAGCTGCAGGTTCGTACCAATGCGGATACTCCTCATGATGCCGCAGTAGCACGTAATTTTGGCGCTGTGGGTATCGGTCTTTGCCGTACGGAACACATGTTCTTTGAAGGCGAGAAGATTAAAGCCATGCGCGAGATGATTCTGGCAGAAAATGCAGAAGGGCGCCGCAAGGCTTTGGCTAAGATTCTTCCCTACCAGCAAGCTGACTTCAAGGGAATTTTCAAAGCAATGGAAGGCTGTCCGGTGACGGTGCGTCTGCTTGATCCTCCTTTGCATGAGTTTGTTCCCCATGACCTGAAGGGACAGCAGGAAATGGCAGATACGATGGGCGTGAGCCTCCAGTATATCCAGCAACGTGTTGAGGCACTTTGTGAGCATAATCCGATGTTGGGTCATCGTGGTTGCCGTTTGGGAAATACATATCCTGAAATTACACAGATGCAGACGCGTGCCATCCTGGGTGCTGCTTTGGAATTGAAGAAGGAAGGTGTTGAAACCCATCCTGAAATCATGGTGCCTCTGACCGGTATCTTGTATGAGTTCAAGCAGCAGGAAGAAGTGATTCGTGCTGAGGCTGCCCAGTTGTTTGAAGAAGTGGGTGACAGCATCGACTTCAAGGTAGGTACAATGATTGAGATTCCGCGTGCCGCCTTGACTGCCGACCGCATTGCTTCCTCTGCCGAGTTCTTCTCATTCGGTACGAACGACTTGACTCAGATGACATTTGGTTATTCACGCGACGATATCGCTTCCTTCCTCCCGATTTATCTGGAGAAGAAGATTCTGAAAGTAGACCCGTTCCAGGTACTCGACCAGAATGGTGTAGGACAGTTGGTGCGCATGGCTACTGAAAAGGGACGTGCTATCCGTCCGGATTTGAAGTGCGGTATCTGCGGCGAACATGGCGGTGAGCCTTCTTCTGTGAAGTTCTGCCACAAAGTTGGCTTGAATTATGTCAGCTGTTCTCCGTTCCGTGTGCCTATTGCACGTCTGGCTGCGGCGCAGGCGGCAATAGAGGAATAATCTCTTAAAAACATTATTTTTATATCAGGCTGTAATTCACCGTTTTATGGTAATTACAGCCTGATTTGCGCTTAGACGGTTCGTACATTTGACCGCAAAAAATGAGCCAAATAAACGTATTTGTTTTACTCTATGTTTACCCCAAAAATGGCCATGTTTACCCCGTTTACCCCAAAGTTTTCCCCATTGTTTTATCATTAAAATATAGTAGGTATGACAACATTCAAAGCAACGGTAAAAAAGCCAAGATCAGATGGATTCTATACAGTTTACATCAGAGTCACACATCAGCGCAAAACAAGTTATATAAAGACTAACAAGATTATTGATTCGGCTCATATAACCAGTAATGGTGAGTTAACAGACCCGGTAGTGAATGAATATTGTGCTATAATCATACGCCAATATACAGACAAACTGAATCGTGTTGACGCTACATTTTGGGAACTTAAAGATGTCATAGAATTCCTTCACAAAAATGATGAAGAGACATGCTTCAGTGATTATGCGAGAAAGTTTATTTCGAAGATGGAATCTGAAGGGCATGAACGTAATGCTAAAAACTATAAACTTGCAGTCAATCATTTAGAACGGTATATAGGTACTACCAAAATCATGTTTAGCATTCTTACGACTTCTGTTTTAACACAATGGATTGACACATTGTATAAGACCAGCAGAGCAAAAGAAATGTATCCCACTTGCATCAGACAGATTTTTAAGAAAGCAATCATAGAATTGAATGACGAAGAACGTGGTATTTTGCGTATAAAATACAATCCATGGCTAAAAATTATAATCCCAAAATCAGACAATACACTGAAAAGAGCAATCAGTGCAGAAGCTTGTCGTGAATTCTTTAATCGTCCTCTGCCACAAAGTAAAATGGTATCTCCCCTTCCTGAACTCGGCAGAGATATAGCCCTGCTTTCATTGTGTATGGGTGGTATTAACACGATAGACCTTTACGAACTGAAAAAGAAAGATTATAAAAATGGTATTATAGGATATAAGAGAGCGAAAACAAGACATAGTCGTAGGGATGAAGCATACATGGAGATTCGTATTGAACCGTTTATACAGGATACATTTAACAAATATCTATCTACGGACCAAACAGATGAATATCTGTTTAATTTTCATAGTCGTTATAGTAATTCCGATAGTTTCAATGCCAATATAAATATGGGAATCAGGCGAATATGCCAAGATATGGGAATGTCCAAGGAGGAATATTATTGCTTTTATACGTTTCGTCATACCTGGGCAACCATTGCTCAAAACGATTGTGGAGCAAATATGTATGAGGTAGCATTCGGTATGAACCATAGCCATGGATTTAATATAACAAGAGGCTATGTAAAAATAGACTTTACTCCAGCATGGGAACTTAATGCAAAAATCATAGACTTCATATTTTTCAGTAATAAAAACAGTAAACAGAGTTTGGTTCGTAACTTTGAATCACCTTCAGAGAAAATGTTTCGTATTACAAAAAAGATGATGATATATGGAAGAGCATATTTTAAAGGCGAAGTCATTGCCGAAGTTACGGACATAGGTTTTGATACCGTTGATGATGTTATTTCAGCACTTGCCAATCAGCTTCCTAATGACATACCCGTAGGATGTAATGTACAGTTCCGATTAACAAACTGTGATTCTCAAAAAGAAGCAGTATATGTCAGAAGTAAAGGTAAGGGATTCTAAATTGGACACATAGAGGGAACAATTATCCTAATTCATATCAGAACCGTATCATTTCACTTACTGATACGGTTCTTTCTATTTGTCCGGTTGATTCCTGGGCATGATTTCACGGCCTATAATTATAGCAAAGACAAGTATGATAAGCTTCCATATAAGAATGAAAGTTTTCTTGATTAACCAAACTGCCAGACGTATGGCAAACCTCAAAAGCCAGAATACCAGCTTCAGGAGCAGCATACCGATAATAAGTACCGGCAGCAGATATATAATCAACAGCAGTTCAAACATAATGTGTAATATTTATGAGTATAAGAGCTTATTAATTATATAAATATACTAAAAATCAATGAGATACAGAAATTTACGCAACACTATTTTCTTATTATTCGAGTAGTTTTTTTGCTGATTATCTGTATTATATCACCATAATAACAAGGTATTTCCAGACTCTGAAAACAAGGTTATTCTGTTTGAATGTTTCTACAATACAAGTTCAGATATAATAAGATTTCCCGATAGCCATTTCATCAGCTGAATCAGCTACAAGATTATATTTTCCCTTTTATTGGGATTCCAATAACTTAGATAAGCTGGTTACTTTTACCATGCTATCATGATATTGGAGTTACATATTACATTGGCTATAGATTTAATGAAAGCAATAACCATTTATCATATATAACTACATCTTGTGTGTTTTTGAAACTTTGGTTTATTAAAGCAACATTATTTTCTGATTACTGAATTTCGTATAGTTCTAAGATTGAAAAATACCTATAGCATCTGTTTCTGAATACCTGAAAATTGGTTTGATAAGTTCTAGGACTCTATACAACAATATTTCGCTATATGGATATTCCAAGACAACCGGATGCTACGGCACATGGTTAGCAGGAGTATGTCTCCAAAGAATTGTGTTGTTGATTTCGGTTTGCAACGGCTTTCTCCGGTAAATTTGGGTGTAATAATCATTTCCGGATGGCATTGTTCTGCCATGCAGAATTTTCCAAGCAAGTTGTACTTTTGTGGCCACAAAACTCTGTTTCGTACTCACAAAAGTAACTTGCCGAATGCTGGCGTATCGGAGCGGCTGGCCGCTGTTTCGCATGGCGAAAGATGGTCCGGGAAACCTAACCACCAATGTATTCAAGCATGAAGAATCAGAGAACCAAGTACATCAAGGTAAGAATGACACCGGAGGAAGTACAGCTGTTTAAGGAGAAATCTGCCTCCTATTCATCTGTGAGTCATTATATACGCTCGGCACTGGCAGAGTATTCAAATATCGGAACCAAAAGGCAGCTCGAACTGATGAATGATTTGGGTTTGTTTTACCGGAAATATCAGAATGAACTTTCCTGGGCTGGAGGAAACCTTAATCAGTCAGTTAAACGTGCCAATGAGCTTGCGGTAGCCGGGTTACTCGCACCCAGCTATATTCAGGAAGTTCTGTTACCGGTTATCCTTGAAACACAGGATACATTGAACCGAATAAAGAAAGACCTTGATTCTCTGACACAGAAAGCTGTCAGAATCTGAGTTATTAGTTACATGGTATTCAATCATTTCTGATATTATTATTGTGTAACCATAGATTAATGAGCTTGAAGCATTTCGGTTACTCAGTCACTAAAACCTTGATAAATTAAGATTCAATATGATAGCAACCATATTACCGGGAAGCACTAACTTTCATGCTGTCGGTTACAATGAACATAAAGTCTCGAAAGGTGTAGCACGGCTTATCGAGATTCAGAATTTCGGTTCACTCGGAATTTTTCACAAGCCTACACAAAGTGAGCTGGTCGGTTATCTCCAGAAGTACAGTTCACAGAACAGCAGAATCAGGAAACCGCAGTTTCATGTAGCCATATCATGTAAAGGTCACGAAATGTCGGAAGATGAGCTGCTGGATTTCGTACACCAGTATCTCAAGGAAATGGGATACGGAGAATCCGGTCAGCCGTTGCTTGTTTATTCCCATTATGACACGGAGAATACCCATCTTCATATTATTACTTCAAGGGTGGCATCTGATGGAAGAAAGATTCAGCACAGCCATGAGCGCAGACGTTCCCAGGAGGTCATTGACCGTATTATTGGGAATGACAGGAAAAAGAAAACGGAAAATGATATTGATGCAGCCAAACAGTATACATTCTCTTCCTTTGCCCAGTTTAAGGCAATCATGGTTTCCATGGGATATGAAGTATATCAGAAAGATGGGAATGTATTCGTCAGGCATGGTGGAAAGGTTCAGAAGGAAATGCCTTTTTCTGAAATAGAAAGTCTTTTCAAGAGCGGTTATCGGGAAAGGACTCGTTGCCGTCAGCTTAGAAGTATATTAAAGAAATACCGTGATGTAAGTTCCAACAAGGAGGAACTACAGAAGGAACTAAAAACGAAGTTCGGCATTGACATTGTGTTCTTCGGCAAGAAGGATGCGCCATACGGTTATATGCTTGTTGACCATACTAATAGGACTGTCATAAATGGTGCAAGAGTCTTGGCTGTCGGGGAACTTCTGGACTTTGCTACTCCTGAAGAGCGGTTTAATCGGATTGAGGACTATATTGACCGATTACTGACACTTAATCCTAAGATTACCCAGAGTGAAATATACAGTAAAATAAGGAAGCAGCGTGCCTATATCAAGAAAGGCATCATTTATTTTGATGGCCAAAGCCGTCCGTTAAAACCTTTTATGGCAGAAGCAATTGACCGTAATAACCGTATAGCTATGGTAGAAATGTTCAACCCGGCAACTGAGGCTGAACGTGATCTACTCTGCAAAATCTTCAAGGTATCTCGGAAAGATTTAGTAGATATATCTCCGGAAAGAACACACTACTACACTGATGCTGTAAACCGTCTGCGTGAGATATTCAATGACGAAAATGTTTCCTCTGTCAGAAGCCGACTTCATGAAGAGGGCTTTACTATCCGTCATGAAGAGGAAGCAACTTATGCCATCAATTTCAAGCAACATATCATTATAAATCTTACTGAAGAAAACTTCAATCTTGAACGATTGAAGAAACAGCCGATGAAGCAAATTGGACGGCATAAATACCTGCAATCAACAAGACCTACTTCACGTTTCTCTGGCAAGGCCAAACTGCATGATGCAGGTGGTGGCAGCCATAGCGAGAAACGTGAGTGGGAAGTTGGCCATAATGTAAATTATGATGTTTTTGACGATAATCATTCTATGAAAATAAATTAATAATTTTAGCCTTCAAAAACTTTATAAATTTCTAGGCTTAAATGTTTAAGTCTTATTCTTCTAACATAAAATTTTGTTCTAGATATTTATTAATATTTTTTTGGGCTGGAATATATATATATCTTTCTGATTTTAACCTCTCTAAATAACACCTAACATAAGGAGTTATTGTAGGATATTCAAGCAAATTTTTATCTGCTATTATGATTGTATGTTCTTTTGCTCGACTTGTTGCTACATTAAATAAATTGGGTTCTAGAGTCCTAATATAGGATGTATTCGGCACAAAAAAAACTGTTACATCAGTAGTTAGCCCCTGTATCCTAGCAATTGTTTCAATTATAATATTATTCATAGATCCTATATTTTGTGTTATCACTTTTTGTAATGCACGTGTAGTATTCTTCATACACGTTAGGACTGCTATTTTTTTATCTTTTACATCTCTTATAATACTTCCTACAATATAGGTAGTCAACATAAGAGCAAATTGGGGAGTATATTCTCCTGAAGGCATATCTGTCAGTACCAATGTAGGCCCTCCTTCAGTAAAAAGAATTTTTTGTATTGAAGGCAAGTCGGTAAAATATTTTGTTGTTTTTGCCACTATAGTTCCATTGTAAAAAATTCCTGTATAATTAGCAGCTCTTTGTCCAAATCTATATGTTGTGGATAATTGATATATAGGAGAAGAACTACTATTTGTTAGTAATTGCAGGCCATTTATCATTTCTTTATAATTAGAAATCCTCACCCTATCTCTATTTAATGCAATGATAGGTGATAATTGATGGATGTCACCAACCCACAGATTATGTTTTCCAATCTTTTTGCTAGCTGCAAACATTGCTAATAGTGCTTGACTAGCTTCATCCATTATTATATAATCAAAAGGAGTTTCTAAAGATAAATCTGCAGCAAAACCACTTGTTATATAATATGTAGATAAAATAATTGCTGACGGAATAGGCACTATATGCTTAATTGGTTCCAACTTTGAATTTTCTCGATGTTCATCTATCGTGATATTTGTCTTGAAGATTTTTCCTTCATTAAGAAGAGAGGCTACTGCCGGCTTTTCAGCTATCTCCATTAACGCTCTATTAGTCAAAGCTGTAACTAAAACAGAAAAGCCTTCTTTACAAAGTCTTTTGCATAATTCCGATATCATATAAGTTTTACCAGTACCTGGAGGTCCTTGTATAATCATAGTGTCAGTAAGACTTAATTGATTATAAACAAAATTTGAAACATTGTCATGATTTATAAGTATGGGAGTCCATTCTTTGGTAAAATATGTATTATCCAAAATAGAGGATACATTCGGACTAGATTTATCTTCTACAATTCGTTGAAGGTTCATTAGATAATCGATAGGTGGACGTTGCGGACCAAATACCAAAATTATACCAGAAACCTCTTTTATGTATTCAGCAAAGTCTATACTAACTCTTCTGAAACCGACTAAAGAAAAATTTTTGTCATTAGTAGATGAATGCCAAATACACACCGCCTCAGTTGAATTATATCTTTGCTTATATAAATCACGATATGTTAATTTCCCCCAATTGCGATAATTTTGTAAATTAGGAGGAAGAACCATACACATAAGAAATTCCCCTTTTCTTGGCAAAGATCTAGTATTGGGGAATTTCATAATCATTTCTCCATCTTTAAATGTAACAAACTGGGCTACAAACATCTCTTCACTATTTATAAGTAAGGAGATGGCTGTAGTCATAAACTTCTTATTAAATTCCTCAGTTTCTGCTTTCATCTCATCTTCAAGGAATTGCCAATGGCTATGTCTATCAATATACATATTATAATAAAGTATCTTCTTTACCACCAATTGTTGGAGTTATTGTTGATTGAGCTGGTAAATCATGAATGTCTCTCATTGCTAATTTAAGTTCCTCATTGGGGTTATTGAATGGTTCTGGTGTTTTATTGTTACTAATTGATGTACCAAAATTAAAATGAAGTCCCTTGAAATATTTTAGTGTCTCGGCAAGGGCAATACATCTACTCTTATATTGCATGTTATCTGGACTAAAAGTTATTGCAATGGTATTTGTATCACGCGGAAGTGCATAGAATGGTACACATTGAGGACCATCATTTGTAACAACCCAAAGCATAGAACCATCTTTTGAAAGTTGTTCCCAATCAGAAGTATTAAGAGAAAAAGCACGTCTTCTTGATTTATAACTATGAACAACAATAGGAACTTCTTTCCCTCGAGGGTCTTTTACTCCATAAATATTACACCATGAATCTTCACATATACCTTTTGTAAACTTATACCCTTTTTCTTCAAGATATAGTTTAACATCTGTTTTAGCTTGAATTAAAAAATTTCTCATTTCATCAGCTGAAAGACCTGCATATTGAGGTTCTGCAACAGTAATAGTACAATGTTCACCAGATTCCTTAATACAATCTATTTGAACCGGTATAATTACATCACTAAGTTTATCAGTATTATAATCATCTGCATTTTTAATTTCTGGGTCAGGTTCACTTATCATACCCAAAGCAGCCAGTTGACTTTTTAATATTTCATTTTCACTTTCAAGTTTTTTGACCTTGTCTGTCAACTCACCGATTTGATCACTATTTTCTATAATGATTTGAATCTGTTCATCTGTAAGTTTACTGCTAACATTCATTAGAAGTTCACGCTTCTCCTTTTTCCATACCACATTTAAAACAATAGAATCCTCTATTGGTTTAGTCTTAGGGAAATTATTTTCATTAAATAATCCGTACTGTTCTTTCCAAACCTCAATTAATTCATGTACAGCATCAATATAATTTTTATCTTCCCATTTCGCTGGAATCTGATAATACTCATATACTTTATCATCTATTAGCTTATATGCATTATTAGCATTGATTACGGCTTGTGGTTGCAGACAACTATGGGTATCTATCAAAATATTTCTATACTCCGATTCACTGTCAACCAATTTTAATATTACATCCTTAAGTAAATCGCCAATATTACCTTCATCTTTATTCAGACTATTAAATGGTTTAAAAATTCCATTTTGGTTTGGAAAAATGGAAAGAGATGAATATGTTATATTAGCATGTGAAAGGAAGTTATAGAATTTATTAAGAAAATCCCAAACTTTGACTTCACCTATCATACCTAACGAAGTATTGAGAGCATCAACAGAGCCTAAAGAAGATATCGTCTCATGTATTTGGCTACATACATATCCATTTGCTGATTGCCATAAGTCAGAAGCATCAAAACAAATCATACTTTCATTATATATTTGAGAAGTCAATATTGCTTTTGAAATAGAATAAATATTTTTTTGATACTTATATAATTCAGATTCTTTATTTTGTGGGAGGATGCTAATAACATAAAGCGCAATTTTATCTAGGACTTCTTGTGATTTATAATGGTAAGCCCCTCTAAAATAATTACCATTAGAAGATTCACTGGTTATTGCAAATTTTTCTCTCAAATCTGCTGCAAATGATGAGATTGTTTTTTTCTGATTTACAGAAAATGCAGATGCATCTATATCCTTATGTAAAAGGATTTTCTTATAATTCATATCGACAGATTCAAAGATTTTGTGCTTTAGCTCGTCTGGAATACCAGCATCTTCATATAAATCTTTAAGAGCATGAAAAGTTCCTTCCTGATTCGGAAGTACCTCAAACTGATTTAACTTAGCTGTTTGAATATTAAGAGCCAACAATGCATTATTAAGCCACCTTGCATCAAGGCCCATTGGTAAGTTAGATAATGAGCCTGCAACCTTAAGACTATTAAGGATACTAAACACGAACCAATTATCCAATTCCTTCCATGCACCTTCAAGAAGATTATTATCCACTACAGTTGTAATTCCAGATAATGAATATAAAGAAGTACATATTTCAAAAAACCTTTTTCTTTGATTTATAAATTCGTTAGAATATTTTTCTTTGTTATCAGGATTTATTGATATCAAAGGTAACAAAAGTGAAATCTTATTGGATTGATTATTATCAATAATCGCTTTGGCTAAGCGATTTACATCTGCACTATAGCTTTGAGAATTATATTTTGAATCTAATGATATAGTTGATATATCGCTATGTAAGAGTATAGGCTTTACATCTTTTCCAAGTTTATATAATAAATTGATTATAAAAGTGGAAATATTCTGACCTTGTTGAAAGCCATCAGTATCCTTCTTTAGAAGTTTGCCATTCATATTGGGCAACAATGCATATTCTGTTAAGTATCGAACATCATAAGTAGAAATAAACTTAAGAAATTTATTATACCAATTTATTAGCGTGTCATTTATAAGGTTTATATTTAACCAGTTTTCTTTACTTTCAACATCAATGCACAAATCTTCAGTTGACCAAAGATTTAAACCATTTTTCCAAAGGAGCAAGGACCATTCATGATTTTCAGCTACAATTTTATTTGGATAAAGTGATTCTAGCAAAGTATATAATTCTATTTCATCCTCAAGCTTGTCTTCTTTAACAACGATACAGTCAGTAAGTTTTTTATATGATTCATCATTATATGTTTTTACAACATTATACTTCAAAAGAATCTCTCTATACTTATGGATTACATTAGGTACATACCATTCCTTATCTAGATTCTTATGAGATTTAACCTTGTCTAAACCAGTAGCAAGATAATAAAGACAACCAAATTTATTAGATGAAAGGTAATTTACGAGTTTCTCATAAATAGGAAACACTTGTGCATATATTATTCGGTTAATACCGGTTTCAGTAATTACATTTTTTTCTTCGTTCCATATTTGCCCACTAAGCATTAAACTTTGTCTTTCACTATCAGGCTCAAAATCCGGACTATTTATTATGACTGGTTCACATAACTGATCCTCAATACCTACTAAAGGAAGTACACAATAGTGAGATGTCTTACCAATATGGTTTACAATATTATTATTTTCATCTATTTCTATTGCAACATCAAGCCTTAAAATTCTATCTGCTCGATAGCGTTCTGAAAGTTCCTTAGATGGTCCTTCATAATGAGAAAATAAAAAACGTCTTTTACAAGATTTTAGTGGACTTTCTATTTCATATTCTGCAAGAAATATATTGTTGCCAACACAACTCTGTGGTAATTTTTTTATTCTAGTCACATTACCATTATCGTTTAATTCTATCGAATTCAACTCTTTACAAAATAACATTGTTTGAGCAATATTCTCATGGAAATTATCAATTCCCATTTTAACGGCTGTTCTTCCGGAATCAGAGTTTATATGGTATGTAAATGTAGTCCAATCAAATGTTTGCTTGAAAAATTTTTCAGAAGCTCGCATTTTTTTAAGACCATCAATTAGCTCACTTGAGATGAGACCATCTCTATACATAGTAACCTCAAATCCGCAAAGCTCAGTACAATCTTTATTTGAATACTGATTACTTTCAATTGTAACAATCTTAGAAAGGCAATGAGTTGTCAAAAAACCAGTACCAAATCTACCTGTACTTTCTTGATTTTCCTTACCTCCACTATATTTGTACAAAAGACCATAGCGAGCTTTAGCAGTAAATGGAGCACCGTCATGTCTAAACTTAACAATATCACCGTGAATATCAATACGTACGTTAATCTCTTTCCTATTAGGATCCAATGCTATTGTGTCTTTTGCATTTTGAATAAGTTCCCAAACCCATCGTTTTTTATCGATATCTGAAGGTGCATTCAATTCACGAAGTCTCTTTTCAACATTTGTAATATACATATTGTCGAAGACTTCATTCATAGCATCAGTATTTACATCTGGTGATGATATTTCTTGTTTGCCATCTTCAGTAATTTCTTCTTTAAATGATTCTTTCTTTTTGCCTAGCATCTTTTCTTGCATAATTGTAATTTGTTTACCAGGATAAAACCAAGCCTTATATTTGAATGGAATCTGTTCTATTGAATATTTATTATATTTTACATCTGTAAGTCGAACAGTTTTATTTTTTGTAAAATAACCGTATAGATGGTTTTCTTCATCCTTAAATACGAAGACAGTAGCAGAATCTATCATTCTTTTTATTAATGCATCTGTTTTAGGATTTTGGTAAATACTTTGAAGCGAAGCATCTAGTAAAGGTGCTAATTCATTTGCTTCTGCAATTCTATCTTTCTCTGGATACATATCTTGGTTAGGATAATTATAATATCCTAATAATCTAAGTTTCATATTATTTTTCATACAATTTTCAGTTTACACAAAAGTACTAATTCAACATCAAATATTATTATTATTTATAGTTATTCTACAGAAAACATTGCAAAAATATTACTATGTATTATTTATAATAATCCCTATGATAAGTCTACTACTATATGTAACCTTTTTAGCTCAATCAATCCGAATAACTTAATCAAATCTATCTTAATATCTCAGTTTATCCATCCCAAATCACAAATGTGTTGTACATTTCTTACCTGAAAAACTTGGTTAATACATTTGTCACAAAATCAATCAATACTTGAAATGATACAGACTCCGGTTATAGTGACATTTGCCAATCAGAAAGGAGGTGTAGGAAAGACTACCCTTTGCGTAACTTTTGCCAACTATCTGGTGACGAAGGGTGTAAGAGTTGTGGTAATTGACTGCGACTTCCAGCACTCCATCATGAAGTGCCGAAAGTCCGACATCAGAAAATACGGCGAACAGGAAATGCCATACGAGGTATGGGCATATGAAGCCAACGACAAGGCGATGATGACTTCCCTTATGGAGAAGCTGCACAATGATCCTGAAATTGACGTTGTACTTATGGATTCTCCCGGCAGTCTGAAAGCGGAAGGGCTGATACCCATGTTCGTCAACTCTGACATCATCATTGTTCCATTTCATTATGACCTGGTAACCGTTCCGTCCACGGCCAGTTTCCTCATGTTTGTTGACCGGCTGAAGAAGGCTGTCGGTGAAAGGATGAAAGCCAGACTATTCATCATTCCCAATCTGAATGACGGAAGAATCGGCAAGCGTTCCGAACTGCTTATCTGGGACAATGCAAGGGATACTTTCTCCAACTATGGATACGTCACTGCAAAGATTCCCAAACGTGCGGACATGGAACGGTTCAGCACCATGGCGGCACTGGATATGCAGGCTGCTATCGTTACACCGGTATTTGACAAGGTCTATCAGAGTATCTTCGATACACTTGAACCGATAAGGGAAAAAGAACTCAAAGGCATACAGCTGACGGAAAATCTGAATCCCAAGCCTAAGAAGAAAAAGAAGGCACAGCCGTCTGATGAAGCTTCACAAAACAATACCGGCCAGTCTGGTACAGGTAATCAGAACAAAGAACCAGAATAATCAGTAACACTTCAATAACCATAGCACTATGAGTAAGGATATACCAGAAATAGATGACCTGACAAGAGGCATCAATGATTCAGAACTTATATTGACGCAAGATACCGCAGGAACACAAGTTAAACAAAAGGAAAATAATAATGAAGCACAGGAAAAGGATACTGCTGTTTCCCTTTCGGATACAGGATGCTGGGATGACTTCATGGAATTCCTGCAATCGGACGGTTCGGGAACGGACAAAACAGAAAGACTTGTCTGCAAACTCGACCGTGACCTTGCGGATTCACTTGATGACTGCGATATACATGGCAGGTGCCGCTCTGACCTGGTGAATGCCATCGTAAGGGCATTCTTCAAGTCATACCTGCCACGTCTGGCAGAATACAGAAGGGAAAAGAAATCGTTGTTTAACAGTTATAATCTGTAGGATATGAAAAAGACAGACTGGACCGACAGGATGCTGGCCGCTCTTGTCGAGCTGTATCCGGTAGAGACCACGGCCTATACCGCTGCCGTTCTCAATCTGAGCGAATCGACCGTCAAGCTGAAAGCCCGTGAGCTTGGACTTGTAAAAATGGCCAAATCCAGATGGATGGAGCGTGCCGACTATATCAGGAATCATTTCCAAGAGTGTTCCTTCTCTGAGATAGGGAAAGCTCTCGGCATTACCCGGATGAGTGTCGGACGTATAGCCGCTGCACTCGAACTGAAACGCAGCAGTGAAGAGAAACACCTGATTTCCTCACGTATCCGTACCCAGATGGTAAAGAGGGAAAGACGGCGTATCGTCTTCGGTCTGGAACCCATAACCGGTATCCGTGTCATTTCAAACAGGGCGAAGGTAAGGGTGCGCTCAAACATGAAGTCAAACGGATACATCATCAGTGAGGAACACAACGTGATTTATTATACCGGCACAACGGAACGCAGGGAACGTCTGGAAAGCCGGGGTATCAGACTGGGACTGCATATCCTTCCGTTTCCGGAGGACAGTTCCGCTCTTTCATCCAACATCATATTACAACAGCCATGCAGTACGGACAGATAGTATTCCTTCTCTTCATGGCAATGGTATTCTACTATGCGGCAATGATTTTCATGGACTTCCAGAGGGCAAAGGCCGCACAGAATGCCGAGCAGGACAGCCATAAAGAAGAGGACATTGACATATCGGAAGAGGCACGAAGCTTCAGACCGATAAGGATAAACCGGGATGAACCTGAATCCAAAGAAGAGAATCAGGAAGAGAATAATACAGGGAATCCCGAACCTGAGAATGAAAATACTGATTCTGACGGTACAGAGAAATCTGCATCCAAATCAGAATCTTCCAGACACGTTTACCGGGAGGCCATCATGACTGACGGCATTCTGGTAGAGAATATCATTCAGGAAATAAACCGGTTGGCAGAGACCGGTACCAGTGATCTCGGTGCCGTTATCTTCAGCTGTGAGAACGCCTGATATTATATACCGTTCCTTTAGTGACATCTGTTTCTTTGGCGATGAAATCCTTTAACATTATTCAGAAATGCAGATAATAAAGAAAAATGCCCGGAATCTTACGGAGCGTTTCATCGGTTCAAGTTTTGCACAGAAGAGTGTGATGGCGGCCATTGCACTGATTATTTCCACATCCAATGCAATGGCAGGAAGCAAGGGTGCAGCAGGTTTTACCAAGGCCACCCAGGAAGTCAGTTCCTACCAGACTCCGGTATCGAACCTGATGAAGGCCATTGCTGCCGTTATCGTCCTGGTTGGTGCCTTCAACGTCTATTTCAAGATGCAGAACGGAGACCAAGACGTGAAAAAGACCATCATGCTTACCATCGGAGGCTGTATTGCATTCATCGCACTCTCGGAAGCTCTCCCGCTGTTCTTCCAGTAATCCTTTCCCGGCATGACAATGAATCAGGAAGGATACCCTGTGTTCAAGGGATTGCAGAAACCGCTGGAGTTTATGGGCATACGTGGCCGTTTCCTCACTCTGGCAGCGGCAGCCATAGGCGTATCATTCGTAGGCTTCATCGGTTTCTCAATCGCTTTGGGAAAGGTTGCAGGATTCATAGCCATGATGGTCATGGCACTGGTGGGACTGATAACCATCTACATCAAGCAGCGTGGAGGACTCCACAACAAGAAAAGGGCAAGAGGTATCTATATCTACAGAAACCTGAGAAAAGAACAGTAAATCACTTTATACAGTATGGCACACAAAAGGAAAAGAATATTTGACGGACTCTATGCGCAGCTGGAGGAGACGGACGGCAATGTAGTGCTGTTCTCGGCCAGAGGCGAGCCGTCCGTTATCTTTGAAATAACCAATCCGGTCCAGCAGCTCTGTACGGATGCGCAGCAGTACATGCTGTTTCATGACGTGCTATCCAATATCCTTCAGACCATCGGTGAGGGATATGCACTACAGAAGCAGGATATTATGTGCAGACAGGCATATCACCATGACGTGCCGGACGATGCGGAGTTCCTGACAAGGAGTTATTTCAGATACTTCGAGGGAAGGGAATTCACAGAGATAAGGACTTTTCTTATCCTCACCCAGGAGGCCCAGAGAAGCCAGTTCATCCAGTATGACCCGAAAAGATGGCTCGATTTCCATGCCAAGGTATCAAAGACGGATGATATTCTGACGGAGAAGCATATCCGGCACAGAAAGCTCGGCAAGGAGGAAGTCAGCGAGTACTGTCACCGTTTCATGGCATTCCAGTTCCGGCACGGACCGTTCTCAATGACCAACTTCAAGGCTTCAGACGAATATCTCAGGACAGGTGACCGGATTATCCGTTCCTATCCGCTGGTGGACATTGACGAGATTAATCTGCCTTCCATGATAAAGCCGTACACGCAGATGAACATCAACGGGTACGGTATCGCAACCGACCTGCTTTCTTTCCTGACCGGCGTCCCCTACTCGGACTGTGTGGTGTTCAACCAGGTCATTCAGATACCGGGACAGAGGAAGCTGCTGCGCAAGCTTCAGGCCAAGGCGAAGCGTCACGGTTCCATGCCGGACCCGAGCAACCGTATTGCAAAGGCCGATATTGAGGAAGTGCTGGACAGGCTGGCCGTTGACAGTACCATGCTTGTATATTGCAACTTTAACATTCTGGTGAGCTGCCCCCCTGACAAGGTTACTCCGGTAACTTCCTTTCTGGAGACAAAGCTGTATGAGTGCGGCATCATGCCGTCAAGAACAGCCTACAACCAGCTGGAGCTTTTCATTGACTGTTTTCCCGGTAACGGCTATGCCTTCAACCCGGACTATGACCTGTTCCTGACGCTTTCGGATACTGCCCTGTGCTTTTTCTTCAAGGAACATCTGAAGGAGTCTGAGGATACACCGCTGACCACATACTACACCGACCGTCAGGGACTTCCTGTCTGCATCGACATTACCGGCAAGGAAGGCAAAAGGAAGATGACGGACAATGCCAACTTCTTCTGTATCGGTCCTTCCGGTTCCGGCAAGTCCTTCCACATGCATGTCATATGCATGTCATATGGACTAAAACGCATCGAAAAGAACTCCAAACAAAACTTAGAGAAACGTCATAAATAGCTCATTTTCAATACATATTCATTAACATAACGCTCCAACCGCCTATTGCGAGTTTCATCCGTTTATAGTAATTTTGTACCACGGTTGTACCATGGGCAGAGGGACACACGGTTCTTAATGAGGGTTCTTATTTCCTCTTATTTCCCCTTGTTTCCTCTTAAAAGTTTCCGTCAAGGACCATCCCCCATGAGTCACTGCAAAATTCAAAAATAACGGTAAAAATGAATACTACAACTCGCATTCCAATCGTGCTGATGTCCGTAGAGGAAACAGCGCAGGCAGTAAGCATCAGCGTCAAGACAGTACGCAGTCTTATTCGTCAAGGCAGGCTAAGAGCCGTAAATTTCGGTACACGCATGACCAGGATCTATTTGCAAGACCTTCTTGAAATAGCCAAGGGACAAGGTTATCAGGTGGTTCTCCCTTCTTCCCTATCGTTAGAAGGAGCAACGTCCAAGAAAGCACAGAGGCTAAAAGATGCCGAGACTGGCTCAGTCAACAAGTTGGCAAAGTGTCGCAAGACTCCCAGGGCTGGTGAAAGAGCACCTGATGGAGTAACCCACGACACCCATTACACAATGGCAGAGGTGTTGAGCACCTTTAATATCAAGTATGGAAGATTCTATGAAGTCCGCAATCGTTACCAACTCCAGTCAGTTCACGCATGGGGAACGACCTGCTTCAAGAAAGAAGACGTGGAAAGGGTTATCGGGCTTTATAATGAAGAACAGGGTAAGAACATTTCCGATGACTGGTACACCTGCTTCGACATCATGAAACTCTACGGATTAGGCAAGACACAGGTACGCAGATTTGCGGAGACCCATGGAGTGAGAATCCGAAAGTTCAAAGGCGGAAGAGCCAACTACTATCTGAAAGCAGACTGGGAGGCTGCACGCAAGAAGGCAGAGAAAAGCAGTACTACGACCAAGGCAAAACGGAAGTGAGACACAAGTCAAGAGATGGTTCAAACAAACTCATATACGACCCATGCCGTTGCAATTGCTATGCAGCACCCATCCATGTCGGTCGAAACAAACCCACAACGCAGAGTAACGGATATAAGACAAAAAACGCATCCAATACCTGCTTTTAGTCTGATTTTGAGCGTAAAATCATACTCAAAAGCAAATTCAGGTTAAATTCTGGCTGTATTTGAAGCCATCTTTGCTTTTCTCTTTTCACGGCAATCTAACTTTGCATCGGATTTGAGAGTTAAAGCGTTGCGACCATGGCTATTCGCATCCACAGATACACATCGGTAAGAATAATAAAAGAATAACAATATGACGAACATTTGTACAAAGGTCACCGTGCGGAAACGACCTATCAAGAACGGACAGACTTCCCTCTATCTGGATTTCTATCCTCCAATCCGCAACCCGAAGACAGGCAAGCTCTCACGCAGGGAGTACCTTGGTCTTTACATCTACACCAACCCTGTTGAACGCTTTCAGCAGGAGTACAACAAAAGTATGATTCAGAAAGCGGAAATCATCAAGTGCCGCAGGACTGAGTCCATCATCAATGAGGAGTATGGCTTCCTCGACCGCAACAAGGGCAAGGAGAGCTTCTTGGAATATTTCAAGAACCTCATGATTGAGCGTGGCAGCAGCCAGAACTGGGCAACCGCCTACATGCACTTCCACAATTACACGCATGGCGAGTGCCGCTTCTGCGACCTTACCGTTCCGTACTGCCAGGGATTCCTCGACTACCTGTTGTCGGATGCCTGTATGCACAACGGCAAGCGCATGATGGGAACAACAGCCAACAACAACCTTACCAAGTTGAAGTGCATCCTTGCCATCGCATACGAGGACGGACTGCTCAAAGAGAATATCGCCAAGAAACTTGTGCGTGCCAAGGCTCATGGCAACAAGCGGCAGTTCCTCACCAAGGAAGAGTTGTTGCAGTTGTCTCAGACTCCTTGCAAGAGTGATGTCCTTCGCCGTGCAGGTCTCTTCTCCTGCCTTACAGGTCTTCGCCTTTCTGACTGCATCAGACTCCAGTGGGAGAATATCGTCAAGTTGGCTGATGGCGGCTGGGGAATGGACATTATCACAAAGAAGACTTCCACCGCTGCAATCCTGCCTATCAGCGAAGAGGCTTTGCAGCTCTGTGGCGAGCGAAGCACTGGACAGGTGTTCAAGAATCTCACGAACAGTACAGTGGCATTGTATCTCAAACCGTGGATAAAGGCTTCCGGCATCGAGAAACACATCACCTTCCACTGCTTCCGTCATACCTTTGCCACCTTGCAGTTGGCAGAGGGAACGGACATCTACACCGTGAGCAAGCTGCTTACCCATAGCAATCTTGCCACTACTCAGGTGTATGCCGATGTGGTGGACGAACTCAAACGTGATGCGGCAGAACGTATCTCGCTCAAAATACCAACAAAGGAAGAGAGTGACCAGACATAAGTGAAAAACATAATCAGGATAACAAATGGAAGAAAACAAATCATTATCGTTCGACCAACTGCCCAGTGCAGTTGGCGAACTTCTGACAAAGGTCAATACGATGATGACTCGTCTTGATGACATTGGTCAGAGAATAGGCAATGCTCCGAGCGAGAATGACCATGTTCTTATGGACATCAGAGAGGCAAGTGCCTTCGTCCGAAAGAAAGTCTCATCGCTTTATGCTTACACATCTGAAAGGCGCATTCCTTTCTACAAGAGAGGGAACACGCTCTACTTCTTCAAAGACCAGCTGATAAAATGGATTGAGGCAGGTGGCTCATGGGACAAGCCTTACGAATCGACCCAGGAGGAACAGGCAGACTTCGAGGCTCATCTGGCAATGTTGCAGAAAAGCAAGAAGAACAAGCCTGCCTCCATGAAGAGGGTCAAGGGCGAGAAAAATCCTGATGGGGAAGAATGGCATGACGGATAAGAGAATCATGTAATCTACTTTTTACGAAAGGGGAAAGAGAAACTATTCATTCTTTCTTTGCTGAGTAATCCGTTTCACTAATAATCAGTTTTTCAAGATGAGTAACCAAAGCATAAAATACGGAATCCTGCTGACCAAGGAACAGCTCGATTTCTTGAAGGATGACAGGCAGGGCTTCCACCGCATGACCGCCTTCGGCACTTTTGTATCAATGGCATCCACCAAGCCAAGTGTTTATCTGAAGACAGGCTTCTCCGCTTCTCTCTCCATCGGGCAGTTTGCCATCTCTACCGTTGAGCTGTCTGCCCTTTGGAAGTGTGACCGCAAGACAGCGGCAAAGGTGGTGGAACTGTTCAATCAGGTGGGCATCCTCTCAACCGAGAGGAACAACCGCACCTCCATACATACGATACTATGCATCGCCTTCTGGTACGTTGACGGCATCAAGGAAGCCATCAAGAACCCCTTCTACAACCGTCAATCCGTGACTTCCGCCACCCAAGAGGAATCGGTGTCCAATGTCCCATCCGATACCGCTTGCTCTTCGGAAGGCAATCTTTCCAATGGCATAGGTCAGCAGAAAGACAGCAGCGTCAATCCTGCCACTACTGACATTCTGCAGCCCCATGTTCCTGCCTCTTATAATACCTCTTCCCCTTTCGTTAATTCTCATGTTATCGGGGATGGACTTTCAGATCCTTCTCCGATACCACAAGACTTCAAACAAAGGGAAAAGGAAGGTGATGACCATTTTGAGTATGAGGTTGGACAGCCGTCAGAAGATGACTGCAATCAAGGAGAAGGGGCATCACCCATTGAGTTGCTGCCGTCTCCTGTCTATGATGACGAGGGCAACCTCTTGCAGCCACCGCCCCATGAAGGACGATGCGAGGATCACACGGAGAGACATGGCGCGCATATCACCCCAAGTCACTCATGATGTCATCTCTACTTTTCCCTTATTTCGACTATTGACGTTCCCGACAGGCAAGCTATCCAGAAGCCGCTACCTCTATTAGCCGTAGTTTTTTTTCGGAGGTCTAAACAAGAAGTACCAGTGTCAGACGGTTTCGCTTCGCCCACCGCTTCCTACTGGCATTCTTGAATGTTCGCAGGCTCACATTGGCTGTCCTGTTATATCAAGTATAAACTTTATAAACCCCATCTACAATGACAAAAGACAAGAATAACAACACGGAGAAAACCTCAAGGAAGAGACCTCCGAAGACCAGACACATTGACGTTCGTTTCACAGAAGAACACTACGACTTGGTAGTACATAATGCCCGACTGTCAGGCAGGAGCAAGAGCACATATCTTCATGACTTAGGCATCGGACACAAGCCATCCCTACCCATGACCGCAGAGCAGGAGGAAGCCTTGAAGGGCTTAATCGGGGCAAGGTCTGAACTGGTTTATGTGCGCAATGCGCTTCATGCCCTGCCACAGACCGAGAGACTAAAACTCTTCAAGAGAGCCGACTTCATGGAACGTTGGCTTCAAGGCATCAACACCCTGATAGAGGAATTGAGCCGCATTAGAGACAAATTCTTGGATATGTTATGATAGCAAAAGCGTCAGCAATTCAGCATGGTCAGGCAATGACCAATTACGCAACCAAAAACAATCGCGCGGACATCGTCAAGACCAACCATCTCAGCGAGGGTCTGCCGCCGATGGGCATGTGGGACGAGATGGTGCTGCATCAGTCCATGTTCAAGCAGAGGTATGCCAAGAAGCCCATCGAACTGACGTCCATCCGCTTTGAGCTTTCCCCATCTGAGGAGGAGGCACGTAACTGGACTATGGAGGACTGGAGAAGATTCCTTGACGAGTTCATTCGTGAGATGGATGGTATCTCCAAGGTGAACCACATCGGCAAGAAGAAAGGCAAGGCTGCAACTTCGGTCAAGCCGACCAACATAGCCAACTCCCAATATTTTGCCGCCCTTCACCGTGACTCCAAGAGTGGCATTCCCCACCTGCATCTGGTGGTGAACCGCATCGACATGGACGGTAATCTCAATGATGTGAAGTTCATCGGTGAGCGTGCCGTGATGGCTGCGAAAGCCATCAATCAGCGTCATGGTTGGAAGGATGCCATGGATATTCGTCAGGAACGCATTGCAGAGGTGACCAAAGCCTGTATGGATGTGCTGCGTTCAATGCCGTTCTTTGATTGGGATGAATATGCCGACCGATTGAGGGCAAAGGGATATGACATCGAGCTTATCCGTGACAAGAATGGTCAAGGCAGGGTGCATGGCTACCGCTTCAAGTTCGGAAAAACTACCATCAAGGCTTCCGAACTGGGTGTAGGAAGGAATCTCACCGCATCGAAAATCGGGAATACCTTCCGCAAGCTGCACCCTCAGCCAACACCTGTTGCAGTTGGTCAAAGACCTTCTCCTTCTGTTTCAAACGCTACCACATTGGACAGCAGAAATACGGCATCGCAAGGTGGTCTGTCTCGTACAAGCAATGTTGCCAAACCTGACCTTCCTGCCGGATTGAGAAAGATTATTGAAGTCGATGGTGAGCGTTTCAGCATAGTCATGCCGAGAACTGCTTACGACACGATGAACAGTTGTATCGAAGTTCCCGAGAATGGATCCGCAAGCCACACTGACATTCTGAATGTAGCCATGCTGCTCTTCATGAACTACCTTGATGCTGCCACATCGATGTCTGAGTCATGTGGTGGCGGTGGCAGTCCTGGCAGTGGCTGGGGACGTGATAAGGACGATGATGACCGTGAATGGGCAAGACGTTGCGCAATGCAAGCAAACACACTCTGCAAGCCGATAAAGAGAGGCATGAAACGATAACTTTTCAAACAAGAACGGTATGGGAAGAAACAAGAAAGATGCCACACAGGATGTGCTTAACCTGTACAATCAGATGCAGGAGGACGAGAACATCGAGAGTGGCAAGGAAGAAATCAAAGTGACCCTGAAAGAGATTGAATCAGCCAAGAAAGCACTCTATGAGGCAAAGGAGGAACTGGGCAATGCCTATCGGAGGTTGGAATCAACGAAAGTGGCACTTATGGCTGCCCACAGGAGCACGGACAACATCGTGGATAGTATATGCCATGCCATAGTCAAGGCAGAGCAGAGCAACCTCAAAGTCGGCATCAACGATGAAGGAGTTGCCCAGTTGGATAAGCGGAACAACACCGCCATTTCTGCTTTCAAGCAAGCCCTTGACGAGCATGAGAAGCGGATAAACGACCTGTTCACTCACCAGCAGAAAGAGCTTAAACGAATCCGCAATATCGAGGAGGGTGCATACTTCAACGGTAGCACCTATGCCTGGATGTTCGGCTTGGCTTTCCTAAGTTGGTCTATCATCTTTGTTGAAATCACCATTTGGATATGCATCACACTTTTTTAGAAAACTCAAAACATCAGAATCATGACAGACAACGAATACAGCAAGGCAAGAAAAGCCGCTGTTGATGCCCTTATCTACTGGGCAAAGACAGGCATGAGAGAGTTCACCATGCGTGACGCAGTAAACGACTATCTGGAGGCGAGCGGTGCTAACCGCCCCTCCATCGGTGGCGAATAGACCATCCTTGCACACAGAAAAAATGCAGCCAACCGACTGGCGATTGACTGCATATACAATTCATTTTGCAATAAGATTACTTACTTTCCCTCTTTTCCATCGGTTTTATTAGATGAGTTTGTTTTTGTAGTTGCTGTTTTTGATGAGGTTGCTCGTGGAAGAAGAGTTGGATTAGAGCCTATTGACCAACGATTATTCTTCGGTTGCGACGGAGGAACATTTGTGTTTGTGCGACTGGTTTCTTTTCGCTTTTGTTCCGCTTTTCTTTTTTCCTCTGCTCTTCTCCTCGCATTTTCCCGTTCTAAAGCAATGCGATTACGTTCATTAATCTCATGAAGACGTTGATTGTTTATCCTTTGTTGCTCTTGTTGGAATCGTCTCTCATTTTCTTTTCTAATTTGTTCATTACGTTCTTCTTCAAGATATCCTAAATTCCGCAGCATTTTAGTTTAACTTATTTTATAAGTACCTGAGCAACAAAAAGTTGCTCAGGATTTTGCTATGTCAGATTTTTCACCTATCTTAGTGTTGCAAATCAAAATATGTATCAAACCCGACAGACATGGCAAAGGTAGCAATAAAATCTGAGAACCTCTCTCCTTTTGAAGGAATTTTTTCAATAATGGAGCAATTTGACTCCAATCTCTCATCTGTAATCGACTCAACCCTCGGTATGAGATGCAGGCTGTATGGTTATCAATACAGCGAAATCATCCGTTGGATTTTATCCGACCGTTTCTCGCCATGACAATGCCCGAGCAAGCTCATCATTGCTCATCTGGCTTAACGAAACCGTTCGCTTATGAGCGTTTATTTCTGTGGCGGCTCATGCATAGAGGATGTCACCACTCATCTGATGTACCATCTCTCGCTTCATCCGACACTTCGCACATGCAGTGCCGACACGATTCTCAGAGCCATAAAGGAACTTACCCAGAATGACTTTGGATGACACCGACAACTTATGGTCGTGATTTTGCGTATTGCCTCAAGTCGCATGGTGGGGTAAGGGGCATTTATATGTCTTTATGGTGACTGCACTGTGCCCCCTTTTACTAACGATGCAGATTCTTTTCGCTTCTGTATCATTTAGGCGCGTAGTTGCGGATTTGAGGTTGAACTTTTGTGCAATGTTGAAGATTAGTAATTCTATTCAACATTTGTGCTAAAAGTCGGCTCCATCGCCAATTTGCCAGCCGTTATGCGGCAGCTTAAAAAAAGACGACACCAAACCAAAAAAATCATCTTGACAACCACCCGACTTTGAACTACGAAGGATGAAATTTTTCA